>JBCCTO010000003.1:0-131119 GCA_039198355.1 Pseudomonadota bacterium | reverse complement strand
CCACAGCCCGGGTGCGTGGGTTTGAAGAGGCCGCAAGGGTGGTAGAGCAATCGGCGCATGCCTCCTACAGCGATTGCGCCTCTGGCGATGACCCTTGCGGCCTCTTCAAACCCACGCACCCGGGCTGTGGCTTGTTCAAGGGCATCCTCCAGATGGGCGATTTTCTGCTGCGCCTTATCCAAATCCCCTTGCAGCGCCTTGGCTGAATTTTCCCAGTGCTGCTGGCCGGTGGCCTCCCGGCTGTAGTCGTCAAGCCTCGCCTCCAGGCTGGCGATGCGCGCATCGCGGGTCTCTATGGCTTGATCGCGGTGCAGTTGCAGCTTTTCAAGACGATCATTGAGGTGGGCGATCTCATGATCCAGTTCCACGACTTCAACGGATTTGCGCGCATAATTGGCGCCCGCCAAATGGGAAAACATGTGGACTTCACCGAAGATGCGCTCGCGCACCGCGTCCGGCACATGGGCCATGGTCATGAAGGCCCAGTAGGCCGATGCAATTTGCCCATTGTCGCGCATCTCATCCCACAGACTTTCAAGCTGTGATGCTTGTGTGGCGCGTTTGACCTTGCGCAGCGCCCCCGCATAGCGGCTATCCATCAATTTTTGAAACGCCCGGGAAAAGGGTGTGTCTTCGGCAGACCTCTGCACCAGATAGCCATGGACCACGTAGTCGGATGCACCCTCCAGAAGTTCAATACCCACCTTGGCGGCGAGGCGTTTGATGTCATTGACGGAGGCGCAGGTGCCGATGATGGAGCAATGCACCGGTTCCTTGACATTCCACAGGTGAAAACGCCCGTTTCGAGAGGTGGTGCGCGCGCAGGAGGCTTCCATCATTGTCATGGAAGGGATCGCCGGTGCCAAGGCCGGTTTGGCTTTTCCAAAGCGCAAACCCAGGTGTTTATCGCACATGGTCTCTCCCCTCTTTGCCGATGTAACGTTTAGTGGAGAGAGCGTGTGCTGGGTGCTGTGAGGGGCACGCTGGGGGCCGCATTGGGCAGCAGTTCGCACAGTTTTTCCATGGCGCGAAGCATGGGCTCCACCTGGTGTCCCTCGCACAGCAAAACCGCTTCATCATAGGCAGATTGCGTGTCCCGGTTGCGCATGTGGCGCAGGGCAGAGAACAACTGGCATTCGCATTCGGACAGGCGCCCGGCGCATTGGCGGCAATAGGGATTGGTGAAATGAAAGGTGCTGCGTCGGCTCACCCGCATCTTGCGCAGCACACCCAACACCCCTGCCGCAATTTGCGAGCCTGTCTCCTCACCAAATTGGCTTTCACAAATATCAAAAGCGGTTTCCCAATGGGGGTGGGAGGGGTCCGTATAGGACACAAAATACTGACGGGCCGTCAGCAATAAGAGCTGCTCCACCTGATCCAGGCCGAGATCAGACACTTTCGTTTCGCGCCCTGTGGTGTTGTGTTTATTGCACATGGGAATGGCCTCTCTTTATGAATACGGTTTCCCGTCCGGCTGGGTGCGGCGCATCTCGTGGGCGGTGTTGCGCTTCAGCGATCCTCCATAACGCTTTCGCCATGCGTAATAGGTGGTATCGCTCACCCCCGCTGTCCGACAGGCTTTGAAAACGGGATGGCCCGCCAAACGGTCTTCTTCAATTTGTGCCAGCAGCTGAACCGCATGCTCCGGTGTGAACGATTTGCCCATAGCTGTGTCGCCCTTAGGGATTGCCAGAAACAAAATTGACTATAATACTCCACTAATATAAGCGGAAGGTGCAAAACAAGATGTTTTTTGTCATCTTTTAGGATGAGGCGATAAGGGCGATAAACTCGTGGAATTGTAGAGGGATCAGACGGTGCCTGAAGATCCAAAAAACAAACCCGCCCGGCTGAACAGGCATCCCGCTGAACGCTCGAGCAACGGTGCGGCAGAGAGCTTGCCTGTCCGTTGCGCCGATGAACTGGTGCACCAGCTCCATCAATGGATTGCCCCCATGCCGTCCGACCTTTTCGACTATCTGCTGGATAGTTGCGAAAGGCCAAAGGATTCAAAAACCACAGGCAACTAAAGCATCTCGCATTTCATACGAAACAGTGAAGCATCAAAAAATGCGTTCGAGAACAGCATCTTGCTGTTTGAGAGACAGCAATTTTTGATTCAGGTTAAATGCGCAGTGCTCTAACGCGCCACACCGGATACGCCCATTAATTCTAATGCGCTTCAAGCCAAGCGTGATACGCTCACGGCCTGCGCCGGTTATATCTTTCCCATCTAAGTCAGACGGGCGTAGACATCGCCGGAATTGACCGCATCCGGCAAGCCTTTGAGGTATTGACAAATGGCGGGGCAATCCAACCAGCATGGGTGTTGCAGTTTGTGGTCTTCTCCAAAGCTGAAATTGTACTCATAGCTCCGCAGGTTGGATAAATAGTGGACACAGGCCAGTGCCACATCCCGCTGAATAATTGTCATTTCGAAGGATAAAGCGGGCAGTGGCACGCTCAAGCCGCGCAGGACTTCTAACTCGTAGCCCTCCACATCAATTTTGATGAAATCCGGTTGGCCGTGTCGCGCGATCAGCGTGTCCAATGTTGTAACGGGGACGGAGACGCTTTTATCCCAAATCTGGCCGGACCAGCCCGGCGCGGTCTGCGCTGTTTCCACCAGCTCGGGCGACAAGGTGGAAACGGTGGGGTTTTCAGAGTTGAGCCGCATCAGCATCGTGCCAGCCCGTGCGCCTGCCGCCGCACGGTAAAGCATGGCCTTTGGTTGAAGCCCATGAATGAGTGAGAGAGCGCGAAACACAATGGGTTGCGGCTCAAGGGCAACGACCGAGGCCCCTAGCCGCAAAAAACTCGCTGTTCTGTCGCCCACATGGGCGCCAATATCAAAGGCAAGGCCGCTTTGGGGAATGAAAGCCCTGTTGAGTTCGTCCATGCGGGCGTTGCGCGCAGCATCCCGATAATAGGTATCGAGGGATCGCCCGATTGCTTTTGCATTGGGTGTGGGGGATGAGCGCTCTTCGCCCATCAATGCCCACCCGATTTCGGCAATTGATCCAAAACAGCACCTGCGGTCTTTGCAGCATCCTGCCAGCTTGGCAGTGATTTCCCCGCCTCCTGTGAAGCTGCACCAAGCCTGTCCCTCAAAGCACCATCGGTAAGAATGGCGTTGAGAGCCTCGGCAAAGGCCGTTGGATCATCAGGTGGAACCAGCAGCCCGGCATTTGCGGGAATGGTTCGGGGTACGGCCCCCGTGGCGCAAGAGACGATGGGAAGGCCCCATGCCAGGGCTTCGTCAAAAACCATGCCATACCCCTCATACCGCGTTGCCAGTGCAAAGAGCGAAGCGGTCTCAAACAATTTATCCAACGCCTTGCGGGGAATTTTGCCAGCGAGTGTCAAGCGATCCGAAAGGCTCAGATCAGCAACCATGTTTTTCAAGTGGGATGCGTGGGCGGGATCATGGGCGGAGCCCACAAGCACTGCTTGCCATTCGAGCCAGCGCACTTCGTGAAGCGCCTTGAGTAGGATATCATGGCCCTTGCGGGGATGTTGAATCCCCACCGACAAGATGAGCGGAACACCCTCGCCCCCATTTCTTTTGGCGTTGGGTTGCACCCCTGCTCCAGCAGTGCGGTCCAGGCCCGGTCTCACCACGGTGATGCGGCTTTGGGGCACGCCATAGTCCCGGTGCAGGATTTCGGCGGTATGGGGACTGGGCACCAAAACCTGTTGGGCCAAGGCCAGATTGTCCCGTTCCGTCTTATACAGATGGTCCCGTTCATCACTGTCGAGGCCCGTTTCCAGGGCAAGGGGATGGTGGATCATGGCAACAATTGGCGCACGCACTTTGGCAAGGCCCGCCGTGTCGATTGAGCCATAGACCAGCCCGTCCAAAATCAGCGCCCGGTCGGGTGGTAAGGCCATGAGGGCCTCCACCGCATGGCTCATATCCTGGCGTGTTGGCTGGGGAAACGATCCCCCCAGTTCCACATGCAAAACGTCATGGCCCAACGCGCGCAGCTCTTCCAGCAGACGACGCTCATAGATGTAACCACCCGTCACGGTGTTGATATCGCCGGGTATGGCAAAGGCGGCTTGCCTGCGTATCACTGGGTTTGCTCCGGTGCATAGGTGGCCAGAACCCGCTGCTCTAAAGCACCGACGCCCAGATATCCGGCTGTGGAGAGAAGCGTTATGACCACAACGCAGCTCCATAACATATTATAGTCCGACAGGGAGGCGGAGAGCGCCATCAAGCTGCCAATGCCGTTGCCGGTGGCCAGCCATTCAACCACGGTCACCGCCAAAGTAGAGGCGGGCACGCTCATGCGGGCGGCTGCAAAAAACGCGGGTAACATGGCAGGAACCCGAATTCTCATCATGACCTTCCACCGGCTGGCGGCATAGCTGTTAAACACGTCAATAGCCTGTCCCGGGGCCTGGCGCAGGCCGTGCAGACAGGCAATAAGGGTTGGAAAGAAAACCATGATCGCCACCAGCGTCATGGTGCCCACAGCCCCACGCCCCAAAACAAGAACGATCAATGGGGCCGTAATGATGATGGGGATGGAGCGGAGCGCCACAGCCAACGGCATGACGCTACCGGCCACCGATGGCATGAGCACCAATAGGATGGCCAGCAACGTTCCCAGCAAAAGACCCGCAGCATATCCCGGCACCAGCAGCACGCTTGTCTCGGCAAGGGCGGCAAACAGGGTCGCGCTTGTAGCGCCCGCATCGCTTGCCAAAAACAGCGCGTAAAACACATCCTGCGGACCCTTAGCGAAAAAGGGATTGAGATTGAATGCGCGAATGGCCAACCACCACAGGGCGATGATGGCGGCAATCACCATCAATCCGTTGAGCGCCCGCGCACGGAAGGACTTTCGCGTGCCGCTGGAAGAAGGCGCGGCCAAAATGATGGGTGGATCGCCGCGCAAAAATAAGCGCGTGATCCAACCGACGGCAAGATAGCTTATAGCGGCAACAGCGGTGGCAAGCGTGGCAAGGGCCCATGTCATGTCCACATCCATGGACCGCATGGCGCGGATGGTTAAAACGCCCACCCCCCGTTCCGCCCCGGTAAATTCACCCACCATGGCACCCAACAGGGCGGCGGGTGCCGCAATTTGAAGTCCGGCAGCCAGATAGGGCAGGGATGCCATGCTGCGCACATAATACAGCACCGCCCAGCGCCCCCGCCCGTAGCTGCGCACCAGATCAAGCCAGCCGGAGGGCAAAGCGCGCAGTCCCACCAGCAGCGGTATCAGCGTCGTGTAATACACAGCCAAGGCCGCCAGCACGATTTGTGGCCAAGGGCCGGGTCCAAAGATGACCCGCAAAATCGGGCCAGTGGCAATCAAAGGCAGACAAAACACGATCAGCGCCAGCCCTCGGATAAAGGCATCGCTGCGCGGCCAAACGATCACGCAGGCCGCCAAAGCAATGGCAACCAGATTGCCGATGACAAAACCCAAGGCGGCATTGACCACAGTTTCTGCAAGCGCACGGCCAAGCAAACCCGTATTCTGGGCGAGGTAAAAAGCGATCGTTGAAGGAGCGGCCAGCACGTAGCTTTGAGAAAGGCCATGCGCCGCCACTTCCCAAACAAGCACCGCGCAAATCGGGCCGGCAAGTGCCATTTGAAAGCCCGGCGAACGCAGGCCCGTAGGGATTGCGTTCATCATTGCGCCGCCATGGATTGGGCATCGCACATACCTTTGGCCAGTGCCGCAAAAACGGTCTCAACAAGGCGCGAATAATGCTCTTGCCGGGTCACCTGCGCCGAGCGCGGCCTTGGTAGATCGACTTTGACATCTGCCACAATTGTTGCCGGGCGTGCCGATAAGACGAGAATGCGATCGGACAGCATGACCGCTTCGCTCACAGAATGGGTCACAAGGATGGTGGTGGCCCCCTGCGTCTCCCAAACCCTGGGCAGGTCTTGCACCAATTGCCGGCGCGTGAGTTCGTCCACCGCGCCAAAGGGTTCATCCAGCAACAACAGGTCCGGCTTTGTGGACAGGGAACGTGCGATGGCTGCCCGCTGGCGCATGCCACCGGACAGTTCCGCCGGGCGCGTGTCAGCAAAACCCTCCAACCCCACCATGCCGATGAGCTGATCGATTTCCGCGTCCACAATGGGCTGTCGAGCCAGGCGCAGGGCCAGTTCAATGTTCTTGCGCACCGAGCGCCAGGGTAGAAGGGACGGATCCTGAAAGGCGACGGATAAGCCCGCCCGCCCCATGATGTCTTTGGGCGGCAAGCCGCCGATTAAAACCGTACCCGCACTCGGCGTTTCCAAATCTGCAATCAACCGCAACAGGGTGGACTTGCCGCAGCCGGATGGTCCCACCAAGGCCGTCGTCTGACCGGCCTCAAAGGTCACATTGGTAGGGCGTAAAGCCTCCATGTTGGCATTGAAGGTCTTGGTCAGCCCGGTGCAGACGACGGAAACGGACACAGCGACGATCAGGCCTGGTCAGGCCCCATCAAGACTTATGCACCTCTTCCAAAATCGAACGGTCCCAGAGGTCGGGGGTGACTGTCCGCTCCAGAAGGGCAAGCGTCTTGATGTTGGCCGCCACGGTCTCATCGGTCCACCACCCAAAGCCTTGGGCATCTGTCAGATCGGAGAACATGAGCGGGACCTGTTTGGCAGCTTGCAGACGCTGGGTCTTTTGGTCCAGTCCCGCATCGGGAAATTTCGCCAGCGTCAGGTCGGCAGCCGCATCCGTATCTTTACGATACTCTTCCCATCCCCGCACTTCCCCGGCCATGAGGGCCACCACTTCAGCGCGCCGGTTGGCAAGACTGTCCAGCGTCGTGATGTAGGTTTGGGAGTGCACAGAATATCCGTGATCGGCCAAGAGCATGGTGACATTGTCAATGCCCTGCACGGTGAGCGCCACCGGCAAATCGGTTTCCCACGCCAGCAGGCAATCCACTTCCCCCGCCACCAGCGGCTGGGGGGAATATTGGGTTGGGACGATTTCGATGGTGTTGATGTCAACACCGTTAAGCGTGCACAACGCTTGCAAGACGGGCGTGTTTGCCAGCGCCATGCCAATGCGTTTGCCGGAAAGTTCCGACGGTTTGTTCACCGGGTTGGTGGCGAGCGACGTGATGGCAAAGGGGTTTTTTTGCATGGCCACCCCAATGATCTTGAACGGTGCACCCTGCGCCACAGCTGCCGCCGTATAGTCAGCAGCCGATATGCCCACCAATGCTGTGCCAGAAACGACCGGCGGTTCCACAGGGGCGTTGGGCCCGCCGGGCAGCAAGGTCACATCCAAGCCCGCCTCGCGCCACCAGCCCCGGTCCTGCGCAATGTAACTGCCGGCAAATTGAGCCGAGTGGAGCCACGACAATTGCAGGCTGACTTTTTTGCGGGTTTGCGCAAAGGCGCTACCAAAATGCTGCCCTGCAACCATTCCGCCCAGAGCTAATCCGCTGGATGCCAGGAAATGGCGACGTGTCAGACTTGTTTTTGCTTTCATAACCTAGCCTCTTTTTTGATCGGTTTTGCGCCCTGAACTCAAGGGAGTTGGACCCCGGGCAGGAGAACCCAAAGGAGGTGGGGGATTGTCTGGGTCACAGCTATCCGGTTGTTCGTGGTCAGTCACGGTTGCGTATGTGGCAGCAGTGGGGCGCATGGCCGTTATAATGACACCACACACCGTGGAAGCAATGAACATGAGACCAAAGGCTAAGCTGGCAGCAAGCCCTTCACTGGCGCTTGCGCCAAACAGCGGAAAGAGCGCGGCGGCTGCGCCCTCACGCACCCCCCATCCGCTGATGGAAAAAGGGAGGAGCATGGCAAATAAAACCAATGGAAACAGCACGGCCATGGCTATGACGCCAAAATGGGTTCCAAGGGCCGCAGCGCAAAAGGCAAAAGCGGCCACATTGCAAATGGCGGTGGACAGACTGAGCGCCGTTTGCGGCATCCACGCCCCATTGGCAAAGACAGTGTGAAAAAATGTCTTGGAAAAACGCCGCGTGGCGCTGTTCGGGCGCTGATACATCCACACCAATGCCGCGCTGGACGCGATGAAAACCGCCAATAATCCCCATCCAAGCCAGCCGGGTCGTTCTGGAAAGGCACCCGGAAACACGTTCGCGGGGGCCAGCGACGCCGCCAGAAATCCCATTAGCAAAACCGCAAGCAGGCCCAACTGCCCCGCCACCCGTTCGAAAATGACCGACTGGCTGGCCGCCAGCAGGCCCCTTTGTTGTTTCGCCCGCAAAGCCCGGCCAGCATCCCCCACAATGCCCCCGGGCAAGGACTGATTGACCATCTGTGCAAGGTAATACTCCCGCACCGCCTGTGGCATGGTGAGGGCAATGGCAAGGGGCTTGGCCGTAAGCCGCCACCGCAGGGCTGAAAGGATAGTTTGGAGTGTCAATGCCAGAAAAGCCGCCATCAACCATGGGGGATTGGCAGACACCAGCAAGATGATTGTGCGCTTCCAATCCACGGACCACCAAAGCAACACGACGATGGCGATGAACGCCATGGCCTTCACGCTGCGGCGCATCATGAAAGACCCCACCGCATCGCGTAGGGATGAAAGGCGGCTGCTCATGGATCAGCATTCCGCTGCGATGGTTGCACCAAGGCTTGCAGCACCATGTCCCGCACCTTGTCCATGGGTAGGGCCGTAGCATCTTTCGGGGGAACAAGGCCCGTAAAGGGCGCTAGCTCCGAAAGGCGTTCCACCAAATCCTCAGGGCCAATAATATGGATGGGCACGTCGCGGCGCTCATCCAGTGCCACAAATCCCGCCGCCTGATGGTCTCCCACCACAATCATGAGGGGAGGGTCCTTGGCGTGCAACAACCCGTATTCCAGCACCGCCTTGAGCGCGTAATTGATGGCCAGACGATACTGGGCCCGCACACGATCCCGGTCGCGCCAGACGACATTTGGCGGGTCGCCGGATTGCGCGATTGCGTTAAAGACGGTGCCATCCCCAATATCTGCCCATGGAATTATCTCGGGAATGGGCACCCATGGGGCGTGGGAAGAGGCCAAGGCGATCTGGGCCAGCAAGGGGCGGGGGTCGTTACCACCGCGCAGCAAACGGTCCGAAGCCGACAGGGTGAACTGATCGGGCATGGTCACCCAATTGAAGGGTAGGCCGCGATAGCCCAGGTCTTTTGCAACAAGCACCCGCTCAAAACCCATGCGAGCCGATTCCGGCCATGCCAACGTAATCTGTGGCATGACGGTGGCGGTTCGAAACCCGGCCCGTTGTCCATGGTGAAAGAGGGTTTGGCGCCCGCTGGACAAAGCGGCCGCATAGCTGATCTGGTTATCAATCCAAAGCCCATTGGCCAGAGTGGCATGGGCAAGCCAGCTCTGCCCACCCTTGGTGGGCGACGCTAAAAATCCCGAGCGCATCGCCAGTTCTTGGTCCCGCAAGCGCGCTGCGTAAGTGTTCAGGGTCTGGCGGTGGAGATTGGCATATTGGGGCGTGTCGAAGCTGGCGCGTCCGTAGCTTTCAACAAAGATCACGAGGACATCACGGCGCACGGTGGTTTTCTGGCCCGAGGCAAGATCAAAGCTGTCATTGGCTGCCGCCGTGCGAAACTGGCGGGCCTGCGCCAGTGTTTTGCCCACCAATTGTGCCCGTTCCAACGCAATACGGCTGGTGAGCGCCGCCCCCGGCGGATTGGTGGCAAGATCAAAAACCCGCATCGTGCGGCCGGTATCAGCAATGGCCACGCCGGCGGTGACCATGGCAGCCGCAGCGGCTATCCACTTGGTTGTCGGGCTAGAGCCCAGGTTCAGGCTGGCAAATACACCGGTGCTCCACCAAATCAGCCAAATCAACCCTGCAACCGCCACCACAGACAAAACCACGATCACGCCTGTGAGAAAGGAACCGAACGATCCAACCAAAAGCCGTACAAAAGCCTCCACCAGCGCCATATCCGCCACCGGATTGAAGGGCCGTGAAAGCGCATTGTAGTTGACGAAATCAGCCCCCTTGAGCGCCACCATCACCGTCAAGAAAAAGGCAATGGCAAGGCGAAGTGGTGTGGAGAGGAAAGACCCGCCCACCGCCACGCAGGTCAAAACGATGAGGGGCAGTTCCAACGGGAACACGCGCCAAATGCCCCAACCCAATGATGCGGGATGATTGGGCATGAGGAGAACGGCGTAAACAACGAAAACCGCCAAAGCAAAGCGGGCAGCTTGGGAGGCGATCATGGGCGGTGACACCACAGCCACCGCACATCCAGCGCGAAGGACCAGATCAAAGCCAAAATCGCCATGATAGCGGCCAGCTGCACCACCGGCTCATGGCCATAGGGCGACACGAGCAGCAGCAAGACCGCAATTTGCCAAACGCAGACCAGTTTTCTGCTGAACCGTTCCGGCAAGGCCCCGCTAAGCCATGGAAATGCGAATTGAGCGCTCCAGAACAGATAGCGCGGCAGGCCAAGGAAAAGGGCAAACAGGCCCAAGGGTGAAGATTGGACAGCGTAAAGCGACAGGACCAGCGCAAAGAGGGAATCCACCTCTAAATCAAAGCGTGCCCCAAATTTCGATACCGTGCCTTCAGCGCGGGCCAGCCAGCCATCAACACCGTCCAACAGCAAGTTGATACAGGCCAGAATGACCACGCTCCAGGGAGAGGCCATGGGGGATATCAGTCCCACCACCAATATAGAGGTAAGCATCAAGCGCACCGTCGTTACGGTGTTGCAATAGCCAAGGGTGGCGTGGGGGTAGGATGTGCGCAGCGCCATCAGTGCCAAACAAAACCCAAGCACGAAAATGCCACACCCAAGAGCGGCGGCAAACCCGTTGGGGTGTATGGTCAGCAGCCAACTCAGAAGGGCAATCGCTGGCATTGCAGCGCCCGAAAGAGTGACAAATTGAACTGTTGGCCCCAATCCCTGCGCTGGTTTCATGTCGTTGTTGGAAACGGGAGGCGTGGTGACAGGTTCAGCTTGCGAAGAAGCTGTTTGGGTTGGTCTATTCCGCGCAAGCATGATGTTATGGCCAAATTGCCCTGTTCAGTTGGGAGATTTGCGATCACACTTGCCCCTGTGCATCCGATCCACCCGAAACAATAGCGAGGCGGCTTGATAATGACAAACCCGCTCACATCCAATCGGACTCTCTATAGAACGCCGGCACGATGGATTCACTGGTCGATGGCGCTTTTGGTTTTGATGATGATCGCCGCCGGAACGGTGATGCTTCAGGACGGGATCAGCAGATCGTTGCAAAACACACTGTTCATTTTTCACAAGAATGTGGGCGTTGTTCTTCTGGTCCTGATCGTGGTCCGCATGGCCTATCGCTGGCGCCACGCCCCGCCAAAGGAACCGCCGCATTTGCCGCAATGGCAGGTCAAAATTGCCGGCGCCACGCATTTTGCACTCTATGCGCTGTTATTTATCATGCCTGTGGCAGGCTATGTGCGCGTAAGGGCAGGGGGATTTCCCATCGAGTGGCTGGATGCCATGGGCCTTCCGACGCTCGTTCCAAGGTCTGACGCCCTCGCCGCCTTTGCCAAATCTACCCATTACTACGGTTCATGGGCCATAGCCTTGCTTGTGGCCATGCACATAAGCGCCGCCCTTTACCACGCCCTGATTAAGCGGGATGGTGTTTTTTCGCGCATGTGGGCGTAGGCTAGGCCAAACCCGTCAAAAGCCTTCTAAGCCATACGCCTCGTCTGGCGGCGACCCGTGGCGCATGACCGCACTGTGCATCCATTCGCGTAGATGAGAGTCTTATCGCCATGGATCAGTATCAAAACAACCCGCCGCACAACGCGAGCACTGCCAAGATGGCGACCACTGCCAGGGGCAGCGTTTCCGCAGAAGGACGACAAAAACGCATCGCTTTGGCTTACGGCATAACATGCCACGCTCTCTTCTTGGCCGGTGTCGGCTCCATGATTTTTGCCATGTATCATGGTTTGCAAACGGGTTATGGGCGTTTGGATGGTGTGGTGGCTGTTGTCGTCAATGGGCTGCTGATCTTGCAATTTCCCCTGACCCATTCCGTGCTTCTGACAGTGAAAGGGCGCCGATTGTTGAACTGGATGGCGCCCGACCCTGAGGCGAAAACGTTGCAGACGACCACTTATGCATTGGTCGCCTCCATCCAGCTTCTGCTGACCTTCCAGCTCTGGTCGCCCTCCGGCATTATCTGGTGGCAGGCGCAAGGGTGGGCCTGGTGGGCTCTCACTGCCCTTTATGGGGCCAGTTGGGCCTTTCTCGGCTTGGCCATCCTCAATAGCAGCCTCAAGCTGCAATCGGGTGCGCTGGGCTGGCTGGCGCTTTACCGGGGGCGCAAACCGCGCTTTCCAGACATGCCCACCCATGGTCTCTACCGCATCTTTCGCCACCCCATCTATCTCGCCTTTGCCTGCACGCTTTGGACAGTTCCCGTGTGGACGCCCGATCAACTGGCCTTGGCGTTGTCCTGGACACTCTATTGTGTGGCGGCCCCAAAACTTAAAGAAAGACGCTTTCTCCAGTTTCACGGCGCGCGCTATGCGGCCTACCGCAACAACATGCCCTATATGTTGCCGAAACTGGGCGGCGATCAGACCGGGTTCCAGCGCAACCGCAACATCTATGACGGTGTGGCCACTCAATGGTGGTCCGATGACATCCTGTGGCTGCGCACCTTACGGGCCATGGTGGCAGGGCGTTTGAAGAGTTTCGATCAAGTTGCCCAGTGGCGGGACGCCCACGTGCTCGATCTTGGCTGTGCCGGCGGCTTCATGGCAGAACCTCTGGCGGAACGCGGCGCCCATGTGACCGGCATCGACCCTGCTGAAAAAGCCATTGAAGCAGCCCGGCACCATGCGGCGAAGATGGGACATGATATTCAATACGATGTGGGCGTTGGAGAGGCGCTGCCCTATGGCGACCACAGCTTCGATTACGTCGTTTGCGTGGATGTCTTGGAGCATGTCCAGTCCGTCGAAGGCGTTCTCGATGAGGTTAAGCGCGTGCTGAAGCCGGGTGGCACTTTCTTCTTTGACACGATTGCCAAGAACCGGTTGGCGAAATTTGCCGCCATCACCATGGCCGAAGATGTGCTGGGGCTTTTGCCAGCTGGTACCCATGATCCAGACATGTTCATCCCGCCGGAGCAGTTGCGCCAATGGCTAACCGAGCGTGGTTTTCAGGTAAGCGCATTCGAAGGGCTGGGGCCGCGCGGTATAGACACCTCCCTCACACCGGTTTTCGGGCGTGTGCCCACCACATCCATCATCTATATGGGGCATGCCACCAGCGCCAAGGAGTGAAGGATCGCCGATTCCACATCAGACCAGCATGCATCTGCGGTCCGTATGGCATGGGGAAACGCTTAAGCCCTAGCCCTGGAAGGCCTGGTTTTCTCGCTTGGTGGCGGTTTTGCAAGTGCCGTGGTCTTTTGGGCGACGATTACTTTGGTGTCGGAGCGGGCGCACAATTGCATGAAGCGGGCGGGCGGAACTTCGTTGGTTACGACTATATCCACATCCGCCACCGACCCCACTTTAGCCGGCGCTTTACGATCAAACTTGGACATATCTGCCGCGAGGATCACCGTATCTCCCCTAGCAATGATCGCCTTGCTGACACCCACTTCCTGAACATCAAAATCCAAGATTTCGCCCTCCTCGTGCAGGGCGGAGCAACCAATAATGGCAAAATCGAAGCGCAGTTGGGAAATCATCTCCCGGCTTAGGGCCCCCACCATGCCACCATCGGATTTGCGAAGATTACCACCAATTACGATGACCTCATTATTGGCATGGCTCGATGCTTTGGTGGCTATGTTGAGATTATTGGTGATGATGAGCAGGCCCCGATGGTGCCGCAATTCATCAATGACCGCCTCTGTGGTTGTGCCGATATTGAGAAAAACCGCACAATCATTGGGTATGTGTTTGGCGCATTCCCGCGCAATATCGACTTTGGAGGACAGATTGAGGCTGCGCCGCTCATTGTAAGCGATATTGGTGGTGGTGGAAGGCAATACCGCGCCCCCATGAACCCGCTCCACCTGTCCGGCATCGGCCAACTCAGAAAGATCGCGGCGAATGGTCTGGGGGGTTACCTGAAAATGATCCACCAGGCCCTCAACGGTGATCTTCCCCTCGCGGCGGGCGATCTCGATGATTTCAGATTTGCGCAGTGTCATGCGTAGTTTCGCTCCCGTGGCCCCCCGCCCAACCTAGTGGTGTTACCCAAGAGCGCAAGCGGTGTGGCACAGCAGTGAGGGGTTTGTGACGCCTAAACGAAAGCAAATTATGGGTGTTGTGAACAAATACGCGTTTATTTTTGCCTTATTTTCTGTGTCTTAGACAAATACGAACATTTACGAACATTTTTCTCTTCCATTTGCGCGCGTTATGGATAAGGTTCTGACAACCGGCGCAAAGCTGGATGGGAGGACATCGATGGAGCCAGATTTTGATCTGCTGGTCATCGGCGGAGGGATTAACGGGTGTGGCATCGCCCGTGATGCCGCCGGTCGCGGCCTAAAAGTGTGTCTCGTGGAGATGGACGATCTCGGCGGCGCCACTTCCGCTTCTTCCACGAAATTATTCCACGGCGGCTTGCGCTATCTCGAATATTTTGAGTTTCGGCTCGTCCGCGAAGGTCTGATTGAGCGTGAAGTGCTGCTGAAGGCCATGCCCCACATTTCATGGCCCATGCGCTTTGTACTGCCCTTCCACCGCGATATGCGTTTTGACAGCACGACGCCCACATCCAAACTGTTGGGCGCAGTGATGCCATGGCTGAAGGGGCGGCGCCCGGCATGGCTCATTCGTCTGGGGCTGTTTTTGTATGACAATCTGGGCGGCCGCAAAATTCTGCCCGGTACCACCAGTCTTGATCTGACGTCTTCGCCCGAAGGGGCTGGCTTGAACAAAAAGTTCAAGAAGGCTTTTGAGTATTCCGACTGCTGGGTGGAAGATTCCCGCCTCGTCGTTCTCAATGCGCAGGATGCCGAACAGCGCGGCGCTGAAATTGTCACAAGAGAAAAAGTGCTGTCAGCGGACGTGGCTGACGGCGTTTGGCATGTCACGTCCCAAAATAGCGTGACAGGGCAGTCTTCCAAGCGGACGGCGCGCATGGTCGTCAATGCCGCCGGTCCCTGGGTGGAGGATGTTTTGCGCGGCACTCTCAAAAGCAACAGCTCCGCCGGTGTTCGGCTGGTGCGGGGCAGTCACATCGTTACCAAACGGCTTTTCGACCATGAGAAGTGCTATTTCTTTCAGGGCACAGACGGTCGTATTATTTTCGCTATCCCCTATGAGAGCGATTTCACATTAATCGGCACCACCGATGTGGAACATGCCGACGTATCGCAAAAACCGGAATGCACGGACGAGGAGCGGGACTACCTCATCAATTTCATCAACCAGTATATCGCCAACCCCGTCACCTCCGACGATGTGGTTTGGAAATATTCGGGCGTACGCCCCCTCTATGATGATGGGGCGGACAGCGCCACGGCGGCCACGCGCGATTATGTTTTGAAAGTGGACCACGCACGCGGCGCGCCAGCGCTCAACGTCTTTGGCGGCAAAATCACCACCTATCGCTGCCTTGCAGAAAGCGCGCTGGAGGAAATTGCCAAGGAACTGCCTGTGGCGGGTAAGCCCTGGACCGCCGGTGTGCCCATGCCGGGCGGGGATTTTCCGGTGGATGGTGTGGATACGCTGGTGCGTGAATTGCGCAACCAATTTAGCTTTCTGGATGAGTCTTGGGCACTGCGTCTTGTGCGCGCCTACGGCACAAATGCACAGATTATTCTTGATAATGCCGCGTCAAAAGAAGACCTGGGCCGGGATTTCGGGGCAACGCTTACCCAAGCAGAAGTCGTCTGGCTGATGGAACAGGAATATGCGCAGCGCGCTGACGATGTTGTTTGGCGCAGAAGCAAGCTCGGGCTGCGGCTGACGCAACAGCAGATCAACGAGCTGGACCTGTGGATGGATGCGCATCTCACCAGCACGTCAGCGGCAGCGGCAGAATAGGGTGTGGGGGGTTAGATCATGTCACTGGAGCTGAAAGGTGTTTCCAAGGTCGTAAACGGCCAAACCCATATTTATGAGACAGACCTGGTGCTGGAAAAAGGCACCATGAATGTCCTGTTGGGGCCCACCCTGTCCGGTAAAACCTCGTTGATGCGCCTCATGGCAGGCCTCGATAAGCCCGCCACTGGAGAAATCCATTGGGAAGGCGTGGATGTTACCAACGTGAAGGTGCAGGACCGGCAAGTGGCCATGGTCTACCAGCAATTCATCAATTACCCGTCCATGACGGTCTTCGACAACATTGCCTCGCCACTCAAACTGATGGGCAAAAGCAAGGAAGAGATCGACGCTGCGGTTCGCAAATCCGCCGATCTCATGCAACTCACCCCCATGCTTGAGCGCAAACCGCTGGAACTCTCCGGTGGCCAACAGCAGCGCTGCGCCTTGGCACGGGCGCTGGTAAAGGACGCGGGGCTGGTGCTTTTGGATGAGCCCCTCGCCAATTTGGACTATAAATTGCGCGAAGAACTGCGCGTCGAAATTCCCAAGATTTTTGAGGCTTCCGGCGCCATTTTTGTCTACGCCACCACGGAGCCGGAGGAGGCCTTGCTTCTCGGGGGCAATACGGCTGCGCTGTGGGAAGGCCGCATCACGCAATTTGGCCCCACACCGGTTGTCTATCGTCAGCCCACCAACGCCATCACCGCCCGGGTGTTCAGCGACCCGCCCATGAATTTCCTGCAGGTGAGCAAGGTTGGAAGCCGCATCATGTTTGGCGATGGCCAATCTGCCGATGCTACCGGTGCCATGCTTGATCTGCCCGATGGCCGCTATCAGGCGGGCTTCCGCCCCAACCATGTGGAAATTTTATCCCACGGTCCCGGGGGCATGGAATTCAACACCAAACTGGTGGTGACGGAGCTGACGGGATCGGAGACCTTCGTCCACCTGGACCATCACGGCGAGGCCTGGGTGGGCCTGGTGCATGGCATTCATGAACTGGAATTGGGTGCGCCGCTGAAGGTCTATTTGGACCCGAGCCATGTCTATATTTTCAGCGAGAACGGGGACCTCGTGGCCCCCGCCTCCTACGCGCTGGCGGCTTGAGGAAGCGGTACTATGGCAAAAATCACCCTCGATAATCTGGCCCATTCTTATTTTCCCTATCCACAGTCGGAAGATGACTTTGCGTTGAAGGAATTGAACCACGTTTGGAATGATGGCGAGGCCTACGCCCTGCTGGGCTCTTCAGGCTGCGGTAAGTCCACCCTGCTCAACATCATCTCCGGTCTGCTGCACCCCAGCCAGGGTCGCATTCTCTTTGACGATGTGGATGTGACACCCGCCAGCACGGCGGATCGCAACATTGCGCAGGTTTTCCAATTCCCCGTTGTCTATGACACCATGACCGTGCGGGAAAACCTGGCCTTTCCGCTCAAAAACCGGGGTGCCAGCGCGGACTATATCGCCAAGCGGGTTCAGCAAATCGGCTCCATGATTGGTATGGAGGCCGAGCTGGACAAACGCGCCCGGGGCCTCACCGCCGATGCGAAGCAAAAAATCTCACTGGGCCGGGGCATGGTGCGCGAGGACGTGAACGCCCTTTTGTTTGACGAGCCCCTCACTGTCATCGACCCCCACATGAAATGGGAGCTGCGCACCCAACTCAAATCCCTCCACCACGAGTTTGGTCACACCATGATTTACGTCACCCATGACCAGACGGAGGCTCTGACCTTCGCTGACAAAGTGGTGGTCATGTATGACGGTCGCGTGGTGCAGATCGGCACGCCTGAAGAGCTTTTTGAAAAGCCACAGCACACATTTGTGGGCTATTTCATCGGCTCACCGGGCATGAACGTCATCCCCGCTTCGGTGGAAAACAGTGTTGCCACCGTTTACGGCGCATACGTCGCGCTGGATCGCTCCTTTGCGCCCTTAAGTGGGAAAGTGGAACTGGGCATTCGCCCGGAATTTGTCTCGTTGAGCCAAGACGAAGGCCTGCCGGTCAAGGTGCGCCGTGTGGAAGATGTGGGCCGCCACAAAATCGTGCGCGCGGACCTTTTCGGCAATGATATCAACATCGTGGAAGACGAAGGAACGTCCATATCGCCGGACATGAACCGCATCGTTTTCAACCCTGAAAAGGTCAACGTGTACGTGAACGATTGGCTTGCGGAAGGGGAGGCAGCCTGATGGACAAGACACTCAACCAAAAAGCGTGGTTTCTGGTCCTGCCGGTGCTCTTGCTGGTGGCCTTTTCCGCCGTCATCCCGCTGATGACCGTGGTCAATTATTCCGTTCAGGACACGTTTGGAAACAACCAGTTTTTCTGGGCAGGACTGGAATGGTTTTCCCAAATGCTCAATGACGACCGCATTTGGGATGCTTTGTGGCGGCAACTCATGTTCTCGGCCATCATCCTTTGCATTCAGATACCGTTGGGTGTTTTTGTGGCCCTGAACATGCCCAAAAAGGGGTTTTGGGCCAGCTTCTGTCTTATTCTCATGTCGCTGCCACTCCTCATTCCATGGAATGTGGTGGGCACCATCTGGCAGATTTTCGGGCGGGTGGACATTGGCCTGTTGGGCTACACCCTGTCGGCCTTGGGTATTGAGTATAATTACACGTCAAACCCTCAGGCAGCGTGGATCACCATCATCGTCATGGACGTGTGGCATTGGACGTCCCTTGTGGCGCTCCTCGCCTATGCCGGTTTGCAGTCCATTCCCGATGCCTATTATCAGGCGGCCAAAATCGACCAGGCCAGCCGCTGGAATATCTTCCGCTACATCGAACTGCCCAAGATGATGGGTGTGTTGATGATCGCCATCCTACTGCGCTTCATGGACAGTTTCATGATCTACACGGAACCCTTCGTGGTGACGGGCGGCGGACCGGGCAATTCCACAACGCTCCTGTCCATTGATCTGGTGAAAATGGCTTTGGGCCAATTCGACCTCGGCCCGGCGGCAGCTTTCTCAATCATGTATTATCTGGTGATCCTGACCATCAGCTACGTCTTCTACACGGTCATGACCAATATGGATAAAAAGGAGGGCTGATTGGTGACCGATGCAACCGTAAGCACAACAACTGCCCCGTCCACGACGCGGACCATGCCAAAATTGCGCATCAAAACGTCCACCATCGTGATGGGCCTCTATCTGCTGTTTTTGATGCTGCCCATCTATTGGCTGCTCAATATGAGCCTGAAAACCAATACGGAAATCCTCAGTTCCTTTTCCCTGTGGCCCCGTGATCTCACCTTTGACAATTACGCCACCATCCTCGCCGATCCGGCCTGGTATATGGGCTATGTCAATTCGCTCATCTACGTGGTGCTGAACACGGTCATCTCGCTGGTGGTGGCGCTACCGGCAGCCTATGCCTTCAGCCGATATTCGTTCATGGGCGATAAGCACCTGTTCTTTTGGCTGCTCACCAACCGCATGGCGCCGCCCGCTGTTTTTGCACTGCCGTTCTTCCAGCTTTATTCCTCCGTTGGCCTGTTCGACACCCATATCGCCGTGGCTCTGGCCCATTGCCTGTTCAATGTGCCGCTGGCTGTGTGGATTTTGGAAGGGTTCATGCGCGGCGTGCCCAAGGAGATTGATGAGACCGCCTATATCGACGGCTATTCCTTCGGGCGCTTCTTTGTGAAAATTTTCATGCCGCTCATTTCGTCGGGCATCGGTGTAGCAGCCTTTTTCTGCTTCATGTTCTCATGGGTCGAACTCCTGTTGAGCCGCACGCTCACCACGGTGGATGCCAAGCCCATTGCCGCCATCATGACCCGCACCCAGGGCGCTGCGGGGATTGACTGGGGTGTACTGGCGGCGGCGGGCGTGCTCACGTTGGTGCCCGGTGCCTTGGTTATCTATTTCGTTCGCAACTACATCGCCAAGGGCTTCGCCCTCGGGCGCGTCTAGGGCTGGGAGGGAGCATCACCATGGCATGGATGGCTTGGACTTGGCCCACGGCCATATTCTTCATCATCATCGCCTCAACCCTTTTGGTTTTTACGTTTTTGGCAATCCGCTTTCCTGAAACCCCCAGACAGGGTGTTTTGGGGATGGAAACCACACGGGGCGATCGCCTTTTCATCACGCTTCTCGGCTCTGCCTTTATCAATTTGGCATGGCTGGGGCTCATCGGGGCGAACCAACCGTTCGCACTGGTGGTCTGTTTCATCTACGCGCTGGCGGTTTTCCGCTGGGTTTAGATGGGAGGAGGGCACAAAGCGGTTTTAGCGGACCGGCACTGTGCCCAATTAAAACTGAGATTTCCATAACAGGGAGGAAATTATGAAATCCACGCTAAAATTAACCACTGCGCTTGCCTTCGCGCTTGCCATGTCCACGGCTCCGGCCTTTGCGGACATGGAAGCCGCTAAGAAATTCCTCGACGACGAAATCGGCACCGTGTCCGTTCTCAGCCGTGAGGACCAGGAAAAGGAAATGCAGTTTTTTGTCGATGCTGCAAAACCCTTCGCTGGCATGGAAATCAAGGTTGTTTCCGAGACCATCACCACGCACCAATATGAAAGCGAAGTGCTTGCCCCGGCTTTCACCGCCATCACCGGCATCAAAGTCACCCATGACCTGATCGGCGAAGGGGATGTGGTTGAGAAGCTGCAAACGCAGATGCAGTCCGGTCAAAACATCTATGATGCCTACATCAATGACTCCGATCTGATCGGCACCCACTGGCGCTACCAGCAGGTGCGCAACCTCACCGACTGGATGGCTGGCGAAGGCAAGGACGTGACCCTGCCCACGCTGGATGTGGACGATTTCATCGGCACCAGCTTCACCACCGGCCCCGATGGCAAGCTGTACCAATTGCCCACCCAGCAATTCGCAAACCTCTACTGGTTCCGCTACGACTGGTTCAACGACGAAAAGAACAAGGCCGACTTCAAGGCGAAATACGGGTATGATCTTGGCGTGCCGGTTAACTGGACGGCCTATGAGGACATTGCCGAATTCTTCACCGGCCGTGACCTTTCCCATATGGGCGTGGAAGGCCCCGTCTATGGCAATATGGACTACGGCAAAAAAGACCCGTCCCTTGGTTGGCGTTATACCGATGCATGGATGTCCATGGCCGGTATGGGCGATGCGGGTGAACCAAACGGTCTGCCCGTGGACGAGTGGGGTATACGGGTGAACGACAACTCCCAGCCCGTCGGCTCCTGCGTGGCCCGTGGTGGGGCAACCAACTCCCCCGCTGCCGTCTATGCCGTAACCAAAGCCATTGACTGGCTGAAGAAATACTCGCCGCCAGCCGCCGCCGGTATGACCTTCTCCGAAGCCGGCCCCATTCCGGCCCAGGGTAATGTGGCGCAGCAAATGTTCTGGTACACCGCCTTCACCGCGGCCACGGTGGAACCCGGTCTGCCCGTCATGAACGAGGACGGCACGCCCAAGTGGCGCATGGCCCCCTCACCCCACGGCGCGTATTGGAAAAAGGGTCAGAAAATCGGCTATCAGGACGCCGGTTCCTGGACGCTCATGAAATCCACCCCGGTGGACCGCGCTCAGGCCGCATGGCTCTACGCCCAGTTCGTGGTGTCCAAAACGGTGGACCTGAAAAAGTCTGACGTGGGTCTCACCTTTATCCGTGAATCCACCATTGACAGCCAGCACTTCACTGACCGTGCCGACAAGCTGGGTGGTCTGGTGGAATTCTACCGCTCTCCAGCCCGCGTGCAGTGGTCACCCACCGGCACCAATGTTCCAGACTATCCAAAACTGGCACAGCTGTGGTGGCAGAACATTGGCGATGCCATGTCTGGTGCGAAAACGCCCCAAGAGGCTCTGGATTCCCTTTGCTCCGACCAGGAGCGCGTGCTCCAGCGTCTTCAGCGTGCCGGTGTGCAGGGCGATCTGGGTCCTGTCATGAACGAAGAGCGTGATGCGGAATACTGGTTCTCCCAGTCCGGTGCGCCTTTTGCCAAGCTGGAAAATGAGGACGAGAAACCAGTGACCGTCTCCTATGACGAACTGATTAAGTCCTGGCAGCAGTAATCCCGCTGTCCTCCCGGGGGTGGGGCGCTTCGGCGCCCCTCCCCAACAGCCTCTTTAGAGCACTGCGCATTTAACCTAAATCAAAAAAAGCTGCCTCTCAAACAGCAATACGCTGTTTTCGAACGCATTTTTTGATGCATCATTGTTTTTTATAGAGTGCGAGATGCTCTAGCGTGCAGACTGCAAGGGCCCATTTCTTCTATATGTCGCTGTGACATGCTTGCCCCATTTACCATTAAAGCTACCCCGAAGATCCATTTCGGCATCGGTTGTTCTCAGCAACTCGTCAACATTCTCGAAGAAGGATCGCGCCGCGTTCTTTTGCTGCGCGGTGCCAAGGGCATTGCCTCCGCGCCTGTGGCAGATGAGTTGACCCGTCTGCGCATTGAATTTGAAGAAGCCGCTATTTCTGGCGAACCTTCTATCGACAATATTAACGGCCTGTTTGAACGGTTCAAAGGCACTCGCCTTGACGCCATCATTGCCTGCGGCGGTGGCGCTGTGATGGATAGCGGTAAGGCCCTGCGGTTTTGCCTGACCCGACAAAAACCGCTCCCCGAAAAGCTTGAGATGGTGGCAGCAGACAATCACAGCATCGTCTCCAACCTACCTTTGATCGCCATTCCCACCACCGCAGGCACCGGGGCGGAGGTCACCGCCAATGCGGTTTTGCAATGCGGGAATGTGAAGAAAAGTCTGCGGGGCGATCATTTGGTCCCCGACACGGCACTGGTGGATCCTGGTCTTCTGGCCTCCGCCCCAAAAAAGGTTGTTTTGGGTGCCGGACTGGACGCTCTGGTCCAGATCATGGAGGCTTTCACCTCCTGCAAGGCCACGCCCTATACCGATGCGCTTGTCACTCCCCATTTGACCACCGTTCCGGCGGCTCTGCGTGCTGCTGTGGAGGGTCAGCAAGAAGATGCATTAAGCGTTTTGGCATGGGCAGCGCTCTTCAGTGGTCTGGCCTTAACCAATGGTGGCCTTGGCGCAGTCCACGGTTTGGCCAGCGTATTGGGTGGGCAGTTAAAGGCACCCCATGGCCTGCTATGCGGTCGGCTTTTCGCGCCGGTGCTTTTCATAAATCGAACCCGTGCCCCGCGCGATACTCTGGCCCACAGCCGAATCAGCAGATGCATCAGCATTCTTGAGGAGACTTTTGCCACAAACGGCGCCAGCCAAGATTTAGCAGGGTTTGAGGATTGGCTACGGGCCCACCATGTGCCCACCTTGCGCGACCATGGCGCGGACCCGTCCACCTTCGGAAGCGTGGCGCAAGAAGCCGTATCCGCTTCCTCCAGCACCAAAAACGCTATCCCGCTCACGGAGACGGATTTTCTTTCGGTCTTGCATTCCGCCTTTTAGAGCCTCTCGCATTCCACCCTAAACAGTGGTGGACCAAAAAATACGTTTGAAAACAGCATATCGCTGCTTGAGAGGCAGCAGTTTTTGCTTCAGCTGGAATGCGCTGTGCTTCAAGCGGCAATGGTGCATTTATTCTGAACGTGGCATCGTGGGGCCGTCATCTATACACGAAAATAAGCCTGCGGCAGATTGCCCACCTTCTTAAACGAGAGTATAGTTGTCCGGTTTTCAAAAGGTCGCCATATATATTGCCATGGGACATGCTTTAAAACGTCATGACGCGCCGAGCGCCACCGTATTGCGGCCTTCTTGCTTTAGTCATGTGCTGCCGCAACGCAGCGGATTTGACTTTCAGACCGGGGAGAGGGTGCTGCTGGACCGGCTGCGCTGGTTTGCCGTCCGCTCGCGCCTGTCAGCCCACGAGGACATTGAAAAAGCGTGCTTTTTACTGTCAGGCAAACGCGACGTGAGCTTTGAGCGTTTCGGCTTGCTGTTCTTCTTGGGCCTCCATCGTCACGGCCGTCATGATGTGAGCTTCCTGAAGCCCGGTGCCAAAAGCGTTTCTAAGGACGAAGTGTGGCTCCTCAACCTCTTGCGCGCTTTAGGGGAGAAGGATTTGCCGCTGGCTTCACGAATGTTGAATTGGCATGTC
Organism: Pseudomonadota bacterium; assembly: GCA_039198355.1. GTDB lineage: Bacteria > Pseudomonadota > Alphaproteobacteria > Rhizobiales > Rhizobiaceae > Pseudahrensia. The sequence continues at coordinate 107,087 of JBCCTO010000003.1, read as the reverse complement.
CACCCTTCCGCCCGCCGATGGATGTGGTTTTTGGCAAACGGACTGAACGCCTCCCGCTGACGCGGCTTGCAAAAAGCGGCCGCACCGCCTATTACTTTAGAAAATTTCTAAAGTAACCATAGGAGGCCGCTCATGGCCCTTATCGCCGCAAAAATGGAACCCGAAGCCAAGGCCACCATCGTGGAAGGCCTAACGCAAGGTCTCGCTGACACCGCAGTCACCACTGTGAAGGCGCAAAACTTCCACTGGAATGTGACGGGCATGGCCTTCGGTCCCCTGCACGCCCTGTTTCAGGAAATCTACGAAGACCACTTTGAGGGTCAAGACACGCTCGCCGAGCGCATCAAAGCCCTCGATGGACACGCCGAAGGGCGCATGGGCAAATGGCTGGAGCGCTCCTCCATTGAAGAGCATGACGGCTATGCCACAGACGAGGAAATGGTCGAGGCCATGATGAAGGACCAGGAAACCCTGTCTTCCACCATGTCCGCACTGGCGGCTGTTTCTGAAGAGCATGGCGATGTGGCCACCAATGACATGGCCATCGCCCGTGTTGAAGTGCATGACAAATTCGCATGGATGCTGCGCGTCCACCTGCGTAACAAGCCCCAGGATAATTCTGGCCGCTGAGGCAGACCAAACTTACCCACTTGCAAAAAGGGCCGGACATGTATCCGGCCCTTTTTTGTCAGTGTTGGAGTGCTGCGCATACCCGGTCACCTAGGGACGAGCCGCAGAAGGCGAGGCTCACTCTGGCAGCTCCAGCTTATCCAACGGGTTTGGCACGGATTTCTTGTCACATTTTCGCGTGTAAACCTTCATCCATCGCTGGGCGCGCTTTCCCCCTTGATCGGTGAGGCGTTTGATAAGCTCTTGCAAAAAGGGTTGCCGTTCTGCCTTGCCTTCCAAGCGCTTCCAGCGCTTCTTTTCTTTCTTCAACATCCCGCAGCCTTTGCAAAAGTCCTTGTCGGGATATTTGCACACATCAATGCAGGGGGAGGGCGCGTCCCTCCATCGTTTTTTAGGTTGTTTCGATCCCATCAGCTGGCCACCAATGGCGCGTTTTTCGCCACATGTAGCTGTTGCAGAACGCCGATATTGTGCTTGGGTGTAGCTAGGTCGGCGATGGACTGTTTGTCCAAAACCTTGAAAAACGCATCCAAAGCGCCGTTCAAGGTGGCGTTCAAACCGCAGGTGGCAACAAGCGGACAATCCGTTTCCCCCTCGCCAAAACACTCCGCCAGCTCAAAATTGGTTTCGGTCGAGCGCACGACCTCGCCCAATGAAATATCCTTCGCCTCCCGCGCCAGGCTGACCCCGCCATTGCGCCCGCGATGGGCCACAAGAAAGCCCTTATTGATAAGGGCCTTTGCGATCTTCAGCAGGAACGGGTGGGGAAGACGGTAAAATTCTGCAATTTCGGACACGGATGCGATGCGCCCCTTTGTACTGCAATACATCAGGATGCGGATGGCATAATTGGTGCGATTGGTCAGTCGCATGAAAAGCCCCTGCGTGCGCGTTCCACTCTAGAATGATTCTAGACTGAGATAACCGTTTTTTCCAGAAAAAAGCGTTGGCAGGTCAGCCAAAGGGGTGCCTTCCAAGGGGTAGTCTGCCCATTTGCCGCATTGGCGTAGCCGCTACGGGCTCCGGGCAAATCTGGACTTTCAGTATCGATTTATTGTATTCATGCGGCCCGGGCAGCGGCGGTCTCGCACAGTTTCGTTCGTGCCAACATGGAGTTGTTGCATGAATGAAAAACGCACCGAAGCGCTGCCTTTAGACAAACGGTCGCGCGCGGAATTTGTGCCGCGACCGCCCAAGATTTTCAGCACTTCAAAAGACCAGCAACAAACCGTTGCGAACAAGCCTGCGCTTGATCGCGGGCGTTCGATATTGGCCTTTTTGAGTCTGCTTTCGGTGTTGTTGTGTGCTTTGCCCCTGATCGCAGTGGCGCTTGCAGCCCTCGGTGACACCAAGACCATATCCCGCTTGGGCACAACTTTGCTCCCCGCCTATGCCCTGACCACCCTGCAAATCATGGTTCTTGTGGGACTGGGCACAGCCCTGATCGGAGCCGGCGCCGCGTGGTTGGTGACGGCTTACGAATTTGCCGGTCGGCGTGTCCTTGAAATCGCCCTGGTGATCCCCCTCGCGTTTCCCGCCTATGTGCTGGCCTATGCCTACACGGATTTGCTGGACCACCCGGGCGCCGTTCAAACCCTGCTGCGTTCCATATTTGACTGGGGGCCCCGGGATTACTGGTTTCCGGAAATCAGATCGCCGGGCGGCGCTGCTCTCATGCTCACGCTGGTCCTGTATCCTTACGTCTATCTCATCACCCGCGCGGCCCTTTTGATGCAGGGATTAACCCCCTTCATGGTGGCGCGCAGTCTTGGTTCTTCCTCGCCGAGAGCGTTCTTTCAAATTGCCCTGCCCATGGTGCAACCAGCCATTTTGGGTGGCGTGCTGCTGGCCTTGATGGAAACAATTGCCGATTTCGGAACCGTCGCCCATTTTGGCGTGCAAACCTTGGCCACCGGCATTTACACCACATGGTTTACGTTAGGGGACCGCACAGCGTCGGCCCAGATGGCGCTGGGCCTGTTGGCCATCGCGCTGCTGCTGCTCGTGCTGGAACGCTATCGCAAGGCGGGTGAGCAGCAATTGGCGCAAGATGCCAATCGGAAACGACATTCCCGGCTGCATCTGACCGGTGGAAAAGCCGCGCTAGCGGCAGCAGCCTGTGGCCTGCCGGTTTTACTGGGCGCGGTTATTCCGATCATCATGCTTGTCTTGCTGGCTTTCGATTCGGAGCAAAATTGGCTCAGCGCCCGTTACCTGTCCTTCGCCACCAACTCGCTCATCCTGGCATCAACGGCGGCAGGTTTCACCGTGTTGATTGCCGTTACGCTAAGCTATCACAGACGCCTGTCACGCAGCCCTTTTTCAAGGCTTGCCATGGCCGTTGGTCGTATGGGCTACGCTGTGCCCGGCGGGGTGATTGCGGTGGGCCTCTTCATCCCCTTTGCGGCCTTTGACAATGCCGTGGATGCCTGGGCGCGTGAGACGCTGGGCATCTCCACGGGCTTGATTTTTTCAGGCTCCATTGCCCTTCTCGTCATGGCTTATGCCATCCGGTTTCTCGCCGCCGCTCTGGGCGCATGGAGGGCCGGAGAGGCCATCGTGACCCGTGATCTGGACCATGCGGCACAGGGCATGGGTGCTTCCACTTTGACAATCCTGCGCCGTATTCACATTCCAATCCTCACCCCGGCCGCGCTGACAGCCCTGCTGCTGGTCTTTGTGGACACGATCAAGGAATTGCCCGCCACCTTGATTATGCGCCCCTTTGGCTGGGATACGCTGGCGGTACAAGCCTACCGATTGGCTGCCGATGAGCGGCTGGAGGGGGCTGCCGTTCCAAGCCTCGTCATTGTTATGATCGGTTTATTGCCGGTGATCCTTTTGTGCAGCCGCATGGGCGATAAAACCAAATAACAAAAAAGGGCGACCCGAAGGCCGCCCTCTCGAAGATCGCAGTCTATGCTGCCGGGAAATTACTTCCAGCCCACATCTGCAAAGATTTCCTGGGCCTTGGCCACGTTCTTGGCCACTTTGGACAGGTCAACAGGGTCAGCCGTAAAGTCGCCCATTTCCTTCACGGAAGCGCTGCGCTCCACACCAGAAACGGCGGGATACTCATCGTTACCGCTGGAGAAATACTGCTGGGCGGAATCGGAGGCCAGATATTCCAGGAACTTGATGGCGTTTTCTTTGTTTGGTGAATTCACCGCCACGCCACCGCCGGACAGGTTCACGTGGGAACCGGCGCTTTCGCTCATTTTGGGGAAGACATAACCGATATTGGCCATGGCATCCTTGGGCAGGCCCTTCACATCCTTACGGATGGCGCGGGCAAAGTAGTAGGTGTTGGAGACGGACACGTCGCACTCACCGGAGACCAGACCACGCAGCTGGTCCGTGTCACCGCCCTGGGGTTCGCGGGCGAAGTTGTCCACGACGCCTTTAGCCCAGGCCTGAGCCGTCTCGGCACCGAGGTTCTCGATGACAGCGGAAAGAAGCGTCTGGGAATAAACGTTCGTGGAAGAACGGTGGCAGACTTTGCCTTTGAACTTGGGGTCAGCCAGGTCGGCATAGGTCATGGGGGGCTCGGACACGTCGTTCTTGTCGTAGAAGAAAATACGCGCGCGCTGGGAGAAGCCGAACCACTGATTGTCAGCATCCTGCAGGTTGGCAGGAATACGCTCTTCCAGGGTGGCAGATTCGATGGATTGCAGAACACCAGCATTTTTGGCGCGCTCCAGACGGGTCGTATCAACGGTCAGCAAAACGTCAGCAGGGCTATTTGCGCCTTCAGCTTTCATGCGCTCGATCAGCGCGTCAGCCTTACCCTCGATGCGGTTGATTTTGATGCCGGTTTGTTCCGTGAAATCGGAATAAAGCCGCTCATCGGTGTCATAGTGGCGCGAGGAATACAGGTTCAATTCGCCCTCAGCGAATGAGGGTGTCACAAAGGACGCACTCGCCACCAAGGCAGCCAGTGAGAGTGATTTGAGAATGTTTTTAGTCATGGGGACCTCCTAATTTGGACAGCGGCAGTCCTATATTCACTCGCATCGGCAATCAAGATAAATGGAGTAGAATTATCCACTTAAATCTGCGTCAGTTTGGCATGCCTGAAAATGGGTCTCGCAAGAACGGTCCACCCGCCTCGGGACGGGCACTATAAATCATGCACATGCGCCAAGGTCAGGGTAGCCCATTTGCCGGCCGCCAAGCTAAAGCCCTGCGATACCGGCTTTTTTGGCATTAGACTGTGTGATGGCACCGCAAGGAAAGGGCGCGATGGGCGATTAAAAAAGAGCCGAAACGAAGATACTGCGTCTCCAACGCGCAATTTTGATGGCGATAAAGTGAATGCTTCGCGCTTTGTCACACCGCTCTGCTCGGTACACTGCGACCTCTTTAAACTTGACGGCAACAACCCTACTTGGGTAGCGACGATGCAAATGAGCTCTACGCGATATGAAGATAAAGCGCTGGGCTCCCCATTCTCTCAGCCAAAGGAGCTTTCCCATGAGTTCAACCTTAACCCGGCGCGCTTTCGTTGCCCTCAGCAGTGCCTTTCTTTTTGTGCGGCCTTCATTCGCCGCAGAGACGGTTGAGGTAAAGATGCTGACCAAAGATCCGGATGACCGTAAGAACCGCAACCTGTTTTCGCCGCGCATCGTAAAGGTGAAGCCAGGCGACACGGTAAAGTTTGTATCCGCCGAAAAAGGCCACAACAGCGCGTCTTCCAAGGGTATGGTTCCCGAGGGAACGGAAGGCTGGAAAGGCAAAATCAGCAAAGACATCGAAGTCACATTCGATAAGCCCGGCGTTTATGGCTACGAGTGTACCCCCCATGCCTCTCTCGGCATGGTTGGTCTTGTTATCGTTGAAGGCGAAGGCATGACCGACAATCTGGAAGCGGCCAAGAAGGTCCGCCAGCGCGGCAAGTCCAAAAAGGTCTGGCAGGAAATCTGGGCCGAAGTGGAAGAAAAAGGTCTGGTGGCCTAAGCCAAAACGCATATTGGCAAGTGCCCTCGCACTCGCCATTGAACATATTGAAAGAAACGAGGGCAGCACCTTAGCTGCCCTTTTTTATTGCCCCATTGTCCTTCCACAGGGAAGACCTGCCCCTCTATACCCTTGGCGACTGCATTTCGGGCGAACGATAAAGGGCAAACTTTGCCGTCACACGCATACGCTTGCGGCTTAGGCACACCCCTGGCTATCGCTGATGGTGGCGTAATCTCGCCTTTATGGTTATATACGCTCTTAGAATAGCTCAAAAGAAAGTGTCATCATGCGTCTGACCAAGCACACCAACTATGCCATTCGCATGATGATGTATTGCGATTCCAATGAAGGGCTGAGCCGGGTCTCCGACATCGCCAAGTTTTACGGCCTGTCCGAGCAGTTTTTGCTGAAGATTTTGCAGTCTCTCACCAAGGCCGGTTTTGTGGAATCCGTGCGCGGCCGCAATGGTGGCATTCGCTTAGCCCGCCCAGCGGCAGAGTTGCGATTGGGAGAAATTATTCGCAGCACTGAAGACAACTTCGCCCTAGCGGAGTGTTTTGAAGGCGGCGAAAACGTCTGCCCGCTCGTTACATCCTGCGGATTGAACCAAGCCCTCAACGAGGCTTTGGCAGCCTTTTTTAAAGTGCTGGATGATTACACCCTTGCGGATCTCACCAACAAAGAGCGTAATCTGAACGTGCTGCTTCAATTGGAAGCCGCCAAAAGTGTGCCGCTCTCTGCGTAACGTGACGGTTGATGCAGCATTCAATTCCTAGCGCCTGCTCCCGCTCAATAGCAAAACAAACACAAACACAGCCCCGATTGACGTAGTGACAATGCCCACCGGCAACTCCTGGGGGGCCAGAATGATGCGGGAAACCACATCGGATCCGGTGAGCAAAATGGCGCCGATCAGGGCCGATAGGGGCAGTAAATGGGTGTGCAGTGGCCCCACCAGGCCCCGCGCCAAATGGGGCACCATAAGGCCCACAAAGCCGATCACCCCCGCCACAGACACAAAACTGGCCGTCGCCAAAGCGGCCACCAAAAACAGCACCATGCGCATGCGCTCCACCGGCACCCCAAGGCTTGTGGCGGTGGTGTCGCCCGCCAGCAGGGCATCCAGCCACCGTCTTCTCAAAAAGGCATAGGCAAAAATCAGAGCAAAGCCCGCCACGATGAGGGGCAGGGTTTGCCAGCGGGCGAGACCCAGCCCGCCCAACATCCAAAATACGATGGAATGGGCAGCGCGGTTATCACCGGCAAAGATGAGATAATTGGTGATCGCTGCAAACAAAAAAGAAACCGCAAGCCCGGCCAATATGAGCTTTTCCGGCGCGCTATCCTGCAAGCTGCGCACCAGAACCAGCACGATGATGGATGCGATTATCCCGCCGCAAAACGCGGCCAGCGGCAGTGTCCAGGTGCCCAGCACATCACCGGTGACTGTTATGACCAAAACCGCTCCGGCGGCCGCGCCGGACGACAGGCCAAAAAGAAAGGGGTCTGCCAGATCATTGCGGGTGGTGGTTTGCAAAACCACGCCCACAATGCCCAGGCCCGCCCCGATAATGGCCGCAAACAGGGCCCGCGGCAGGCGCAAATCCAAAATAATGCGTTGCAGGGGTGTTAGCGGTTCACTGCCCAGCCCAAGGCCGGAAAGCAGCGCGGCGCTCACATCCGACAGAGGGATGCTTGTTGACCCGAGCAGAATGGAAACAACAACGAGGGCGACCAGACCGGTCGCCCCCGCTAACATTAAAAATGCAAAACGCGGCATTTGGAATAGGGTGTGTTGCTAGAACAGGCTTGGATGCATGGCCTTCGCCATTTTTTCAATGGCATCAATATTGGCCGGCCCGGGGGTGAGCTCCTCATAGCGAAGGCCAATCCAGCGCCCGTTCTTCACCGCATCCGTACCGGACATGACAGGGTGTTCTTGCAAGAATTTGAACGTGTCGGCTGCGCCATTGCCGGTTTGATAGTCCAGCAGCACGAGGAAATCCGGGTTGGACGAGGCAACGGCTTCCCAAGAGGTGCGGCCCCAGCTGGTATCCATATTGTTGGTGACATTAGTGCCGCCCGCTGCCGCAATCATGGCATCGGGAATGGCAAACTTACCGGCGGTGAAGGGTGCATCGGCGGGACCATCCAGCAGGAACACACGGGGCTTAGAAACGCCAGCCGTTTTGGCCTCAATAGCATCCAATTGCTTCTTCCAACCGGCCACCAGTTCTTCCGCCTTGGCCGAAACATTCATCACCTTGGCCAGCCGTGTGACGTCGCTGAACAGCAAATCCATGCTGGCCGCAGGCCGGTCTTTGTTCAAATGAACGCAGCTTTCGGTCAGCACCATGGTTTTCACACCAAAGGGCGCGAGCGTGTCGGGGGTCACATCACCGCCGGGCTTCATGCCGTAATACCAACCGGCAAAAAACATGTCTGGCGAGGCTGCCAGCAGATTTTCCATGGTGGGATATTTGGGCGCAAGCTCTGGAATATCGCCGCGCTCCTTATCGAAAGTGGGGCTGGTTTTATACCAGCCGGTAATGCCGGTCAGGCCAACAATCTTGTCTTGCAACCCCAGCGCAAACGCCATTTCCGTCATGTTCATGTCATGCACCACCAGACGCTCTGGGGACTTTTCAAAGGTGAGGGGTTTGCCGCAATTGTCCACGGTGATTTCCGCCTGGGCGGTCCCGGTAAATAGGGCGCTGGCCAAACCGCCGACCAGGGCGGCCATGAGCGCGGTGTGTTTTACAGATTTCATCAAAATGCTCCTTCTTTGATGGGGTGTGTTTTTCGAATATCCAGAGCCGGAATGGCGCGTTCCCCATGATGGAACACGCGATAATCGACTCCGAAAGTGTCATGGATAGATTGGGTTGTTTGTACCTGCGCCACCGGCCCGAAGGCGCTCAATCGGCCCCCCTTCACCAGCGCCACATGGCTGGCAAATTCCGGGATCATCACGAGATCGTGGATCACCATCACCACGGTGATGTTTTGGGCCGTCACCAGCGAAAGAACGCGGCCCTTGGCATCCGGGTCCAGATGATTGGTGGGCTCATCCAGAAAGAGAATGTGCGGTTCCTGCGCCAGCGCCCGCGCGATGTGGGCCCGCTGTCGTTCACCGCCGGAAAGATGCCCTATGGTCTTATGGGCGAGGGCCGTCAGCCCCATGGTTTCCAGCACGGTCTCCAGCGCCGCTTGGTGCTGTTTCGCCGATTTGCGGTGCAGCAGGGGCAATTGGCCGAGAGCCACGTAGTCACGCATAGACAGGCGGGCATCGGGAACCGATTGCTGACTTACCACGGCCATCATCCGCGCGCGGCTTGCTGCATCCATTTGCGCCAAATCGTGGCCCGCTATGGATACGCTGCCGATTGTGATGGGCAAAAGCCCGGTCAATAGGTTCAAAAGCGTGGTTTTACCCGCCCCATTGGGGCCAGCAATGGCCAGGATCGCGCCCTGCGCCAAATCAAAAGACACGTCCTCCAGCAGCACCTGCCCGCCGGGTGTGCGATAGCTCAAGCCCCGCGCGGTGATGGGAGAGGCTTGAAAGGGGTTAGTCTCCCCCGTCATTTTGCAGACCTCGCAGCCGTTTCACGGGCTGCGGCGGGCATGCGGGCCAAAGTTTTGGTATAGAGCGCTTTGGGGCGCTGACCGGCGGACGTCCACCCAGTTTCGCTCTGCTGATACTGGCGCGCAAAGTCCTTCAGCGCGGCAATATCGTCTTCGTTTTCAATGGGGCCGAACAGATAAGTTGCTTTCGCGTCACACTGAAACCCCACGGCCACGGGAAAGTCGCACCCGGCCATGCAGTCCACAGCACGAAAGGCGAAGTCATCACCAACCCCAAGGGCTAGCGTGCGGCGCATGCGGGCAGCCTCTTCAGTGCCCCGGCATTTGGAACAGATCAGAATGGTGTGGGATGGAATATGCGCGGCTTCGGCCATAATGCCTGCCTCCATGGGGAGGGGGCGCAGGTCGCAGATGCCAAATGTCGATACACGTGTGCCGTGCCATAAAGCCTCCCGCCAGAGCACCCCGCCCTGGGTTGTTGGAACAAGTTAATGGCAGGTCTCCTGACTTGCGGGTCGATGCTCGGCTGACCTTCCCGACCCTAAGGGTCAGTGGCATTTTCAGCTTTGCTCACCGCTTACAGTTGCGGGGGCAGTCACGGACTTGGCGCCTGATGGCTACACCGCACCGTGTTCCCTATTAATCCCGTTATCGCTGAGCGCGGGAACCATTGCTCAATTGGTGTGACAATCTGGCGAGCCTGTCAACCGACTTAACGACAGGAACTGTTCTGCGCCCGTCCCGGTCTGCAAAGACCGATAGTCGTTGGTCTGCAAAGACCGATAATAGGTGGTCTGGACAGTCCGATTGTCGTTGGTCTGGACAGGCTCCTTGGAAAGAGCGACAAAGTTTGTGGTTCATTTTGGAGGCTCTCGCCATGCTCAAAATTCTGTCCCTCACCATTGCCCTTGGCGCTCTCGGCGCTTCTGCTCTCTCCACTGGCGTGGCATCCGCCGCTGGCCACTGCGCGGCGGGCAAAACGCTGACCGATGGCAAACTGACCATCGCCACGGGCAATCCGGCCTATTTCCCTTGGGTCATTGATGACAAACCGGAGGAGGGCAAGGGCTTTGAAGCGGCTGTGGCCTATGCCGTCGCCGAAGAAATGGGTTTTGCCAAAGCCGACGTGGTGTGGACCCGCACGTCGTTCGACGAGGCCATCCAGCCCGGCGCAAAAGACTTCGATTTCAACCTCCAGCAATTTTCCATCACGGATGAGCGCAAAAAAGTCGTGGATTTTTCCAAACCCTACTATTCCGCCGCCATGGCTGTGCTGGTGTTGAAACCCGCCATTGATGCTGGCCTCAAGCCAGAGATTTCTGCCCTAAAGGATTTGAAATGGGGGGCGGTGGCCGCAACCACCGCCTTGCCGGTGGTGATGGACATCATCAAACCCGCAAGCGACCCGCTCCTTTACGATGACACGGCTAATGTGGCCGCTGCCATGCAAGCCAACCAGATTGATGCTGCTATTTTTGATCTGCCCACTGCCCTCTATTTGTCGGCCGTTGTGGTCAAAAACGGTGCCGTGCTGGGGCAGTTTGCCAGCAGCGATGGGCAGAAGCTGGATCAGTTTGGTATGCTCATGGCCAAGGGCAATCCCCTCAAAACCTGCGTGGATGACGCCATTGATGCCCTCACGGCCAATGGCACGCTGGCCAAGATCGAAGCCCAATGGCTGCAAGACAATACGGGTGCTCCCGTCATCAAGTAACCCGGTCTCCGTTCACCTATGAACAGACGCCAACGCTATGAGGCGCAGCAAAAGCGCCGCTCCATCCTCATTGCCGCCGCCAGCACTGCCGTTGTTTTGGCGGCAATCATCATTCTCGTGCCCATGGCTCCGGGCTGGAGCCAGGTAAAGGCCAGCTTTTTTGACGGCGAGGTGTTCCTCAAAGTTCTGCCCAAAATGCTGGACGCTTTTCTGCTCAACATCGCCATTTTCCTGTGGTCCGCACCACTCATCGCCATGTTGGGCTTGGCCGTGGCGCTGGCCCGCGCCACCCAATCCCCGGCTTTGTTTCCGTTGCGGGTCTTTGGCGCGCTTTACGTGGATATTTTTCGCGGTATTCCCGTCATTTTGGTCATCTTTTTGATTGGCTTTGGCATTCCAGGCCTCGGCCTGTCCCGCCCGTGGAATTCCCCCTATATTTGGGGCACGGTGGCGCTGGTGCTCACCTATTCCCCCTATGTGGCGGAGATTTTGCGCTCCGGCATTGAAAGCGTCCACGCCAGCCAGCGGTCGGCAGCGCTTTCGCTGGGGCTCTCGGAACGGGATGCCATGCGCTATGTGGTGCTCCCCCAGGCCATTCGCCGGGTGGTCCCGGCCAATATGAATATCTTTATTGCTCTGCAAAAAGACGTGGCGCTTTTGTCGTTCATTGGCCCGGTGGAGATTTTGCGCCAGGCTGGCATTTACAAAAGCCTGCTCGCTAATTTCACGCCCTATGTGGTGGCCGCCTGCATCTTTCTGGCCCTCACCATTCCGGCCACCCGCTATGCTGACCATCTGATGGCAAAGCAGCGACGGGCGCGGGGTGGGGGATGAACACCGCCTCTTCCGATGCGCCAAAACTGAGACTGAACGGTGTCACCAAAGCCTTTGGGGAGACGCCGGTGCTGCGCGGCATCACAATGCAGGTGCCATCGGGTGAATTGGTTTGTCTCATCGGCCCGTCAGGCTCCGGCAAATCCACCCTGTTGCGCTGCATGAACCAGCTGGAACCCATTGATGATGGGGCGGTCTATCTGGACGGTTTGGACATCGCAGAACCGGGGCTGGACCTTGGCCCGATTCGGCGTCGCATTGGCATGGTGTTCCAATCGTTCAACCTGTTTCCCCATATGAGCGCGCTCGATAATGTGTTGCTGGCCCCCCGCCGCGTTTTGGGGCGTGGGCGCCATGAGATGATGGATGCGGTGGAAGCCCTGTTCTCCCGTTTTGGCCTCGCCGATCAGATGCATAAATATCCCGACCAACTTTCTGGCGGGCAACAGCAGCGCGTGGCCATCGTGCGCGCTTTGGCCATGAAGCCGGAAGTGATGCTGTTTGACGAAATTACTTCCGCCCTGGACCCGGAACTCGTGGACAGCGTTCTCGATACCCTGCGTGCCCTGCGCAGTGATGGCATGACCATGATCCTCGCCACCCATGAAATGGCCTTCGCCCGCGAAGCCGCCGACCGTATTTGTTTCATGGATGGCGGCGTGGTGGTGGAAGAAGGGCCGCCCGAGGTGATTTTCACTGCCCCCACACAAGAACGCACCCGCGAATTTTTGGCCCGCGTTATTCGGTAAGTGGCTGCCAGTGAAGGGCAAATTATAAAAGGATAACCTTGACGAAATGCCGCCTCCAAAAAAGACTCGCAATTGAGAACAAAATAAGAACATAATCCATCGACGATCTCGGAGATGGATATGACCCACGATGCTGTCACAAAGCTGAAGGCCGCGCTTTCCCGTGTGGAAGGCGAACGGTTCCAGGTGTCTTGCGAAGGCGCGGTCGCGTTTGCACCTGAGGATGAAGGGGCGCGTTGTGCTTGGCGCACGGGCGTTGACGCCATTGACACCTGCCTGCCGCGCGGTGGCCTTGCCCGCGCCGGGTTGCACGAAATTGAGCCGCTAAAACCCGATGATATGCCCAGTCTGACGGGCTTTGCCTTTGCTCTTTTATGCCGCCTTGGTTCCGCCAGACCCATCATCTGGTGTGTGACGGCGCGGCAAATCGGCGATTACGGCCAACCCTACGCCTTCGGATTATCGCGCTTTGGCCTGTCATCGGCCCAGATTGTTTTCGTCAAAGTGGCGCGGGAAAAAGACCTGCCCTTTGCCCTGGAAGAGGCCATTAAAACCAAAGGTGTGGCCGCCGTTTTGGGCGAGGGCGCGCGCCCAGATTTGACCGGCTCACGGCGTCTTGCCCTGCTGTGCAAAACCCACCAGACCCCATGCCTTTTCATGTCCCCCCATAAGGACGGCAATCGTGGGTCTGCGGCCCTGACGCGCTGGGAAATTACTCCGCAAATGGGTCTTGAAGACCCGCGGGACCCCTTCGGCCCCGGCCTTTCCAGCTGGCTGGTCGCCCTGCCCAGAGCGCGGGGCGGGCGCACCTTGCCGGGGCTTGAAGGCTCTGAACTCTCCAACCCTAGTATTTCTTACCCTTGGAGGATTGTCTGGGATGAACAGACGCATTCTTTTTGTTCGGCTTCCCTATTTAGCGACAGAGCGGCACCGCATGGAGGAACAAAAATCCAGCCTGCGCCAGAAACCATTTTGGGAAAGACAGGCTGACCCTTGCGAAGAGCGCGCGCCCAGCGGTCCGCTGGTTCTGGTGACGCACAGCACCAAGGGCACCCGCATTTCTGCCCTTGGAGCGGATGGTTTTGCCGAAGGGCTTTGGCTGGACATGAAGCTCAACGATGCGCGGGCCATGCTGCCCCATATCCGTGTTGAGACCCATGATCTTGCCGCAGACGAGGCGCTGCAACGGCGGCTGGCCCATTGGATGATGCGTTACAGCCCCGCCGTCTGCGCCCATGGGCGGGATGGTTTTGCCCTCGACGTGGCTGGCTGCACCCATCTTTTTGGCGGGGAAGCGGCCATGGCAAAAGATATTGAGGAGCGGTTTGCGCGCATGGGTTTTGCCTGCCGTCTTGCCTTTGCCGATACCTTTGCCGCCGCCCTGGCGCTTGTTTTCCACGGACGCGAGCAGGTCCACATGCTACCACCTGGGGCGGCCCTCACCATGCTTGATAATTTGCCCGTCGATGCCCTGCGCCTGGATGAGGAAACCCTTACCCCCCTCAAACGGCTTGGCCTAAAACGCATTGGCCATGTACGCCCCTTGCCCCGCATGGCCTTGGAAAGGCGGTTTCGTGAAACCACCAAAGGCCGCGCCAAAAGCAGGGCAAGCGGCCTGTCCCAATCCGTGCAATGGCGGCTGGACCAACTCTACGGAGCCATGGCCGAACCCCTGCCATGGATTGAAGAGCCCCAGGCCTTTCGCGTCACCAAACCGTGCCCGGCCCTGGCTTTGGAAACGGGCGCCATTGAAATCGCGCTTCACGAATTGCTGCCAGCCCTTTGTGACCGTCTGCAAAAAGCGGGCAAGGGCGCGCGGCAGTTTCGTCTCACCGGCTACCGCGCCGATGGGGGCGTCAGCTCCGTCACCGCCGGTCTTTCTGCCCCCACCCACGAACCGCCCATGATTGCCCGTCTTTTCAAAGACCGGCTGGACCAGATCGATTGCGGCTTTGGCATCGATCTCTTCGTAATGGAGGCGCTGAACGTCAGCGAACAGGCTGCTGCCCAATACAGCATTATAGAGGCGGAAAATGCCGCTTTTTCATTGGTGTCCCTGTCAGGTTTTGCCGATGTAATGGCCAACCGCAGCGCAGGGCATAACAGTGTCAGCCGCTTTGCGCCTTGCCCGAGCCATGTGCCGGAACGGGCGCAACGCTTTGTGCCGGTCAATACAGCCGTCAATTGGCGCACATGGCAGGATCAGCAACCCGTCTGGGCACCCCGCCCCTTGCGTCTGCTGCCCCGGCCGGAAGCGGCACAGGTGACGGCAGAACTGCCCGATGCCCCCCCTGTCCAATTCATCTGGCGCAAACGCCTGCGCAAAGTGGTGCGCGCGCGGGGGCCAGAGCGCATTTTGCCGGAATGGTGGCGGGATACGCTCAAGACAAAGCGAAGCGCGCTGTTCCGCGATTATTATGATGTGGAGGATGCAAACGGTCTGCGCTACTGGATTTTCCGCGCCATTAAGGATGAGCTCATCATCGACAGTGATGAAACCCAGCGTGTCATCCGCTGGTATGTGCATGGGCTGTTTTGAAAATGAGTCGACCGCCCGAAAATCCCCCCATTGCCTTCAAACGCCCGCAGGCAAAGGAACCGCCCCCCCCAGCCGCAGGCCCGGCCTATGCGGAACTGCAATGCGCCACGAATTTTTCGTTTTTGCGCGGGGCATCCCATCCTGGCGAGATGGTCATTCAGGCCAAAGCGTTGGGCCACACGGCCATCGGCATTGCTGACAGGAATACGCTGGCAGGCATGGTGCGCGCCCACTCCCAGGCCAAACAAGAAGGGATTCAACTGCTGGTGGGCTGTGAAGTGGTTTTGGCCGATGGCCTGTCCTGCCTCGTCTACCCCACCGATCGAAAAGCCTATGGCCGCCTGTGCAAATTGCTCAGCGACGGCAAGCGCTCTGCGGACAAAGGCGAATGCCATCTGGAACTGGCAGACCTCGCCCGCCACAGCCCGGGGCAAGTGCTGATCGTTTTGCCGTCGGATGATTTTGAAGCCCGCCGCCATGAACTGGCCACCATGCTGGACGCGCTCCAATCGGCAGGGCCAGCGGGTGTTTGGATGGCATTACACCGACCCTTTTGCGGAGATGATCGCAAGCGCATACGCGCCGTGGCTGCACTGGCGGTTGAACACACTGTACCGCTGGTGGCCACCAATGCCTGCCTCTATCACGCAGCCGAGCGCCGCCAATTGCAGGACGTGGTCACCTGCATTCGGGAAGGCAAAAAGATCAGCGAAGCGGGCTTTTTGCTGGAAGCCAATGCAGAACGCCATCTCAAACCGGCCCAAGAAATGGCGCGTCTGTTCAGGGACTATGCCCAAGCCATCGCGGCAACGCAGGAGATTGCGGCCTTGTGCCAATTCTCTCTGGACGAATTGAAATACAATTATCCCAACGAGCCCGTACCCCCCGGCAAAACGGCACAGGGCCATCTGGAAGATCTGGTGGCCAAGGGGCTTGCAGAACGCTTTTCCGGCCCGGTGCCGGAGGAAATCCAGCAGACCATCGACAAGGAACTCAACCTGATTGAGGATTTGGGCTACGCCCATTATTTCCTCACCGTCCACGACATTGTGGCCTGGGCGCGTAAAAAAGGCATTTTGTGCCAGGGGCGCGGTTCGGCGGCCAATTCCGCTGTGTGCTATTATCTGGGGGTCACCGCTGTGGACCCCGCCCAGTCCAAACTTCTCTTCGAGCGCTTCCTCTCCAAAGAACGCAAGGAACCGCCCGACATTGACGTGGATTTTGAGCACGAGCGGCGCGAAGAGGTGATGCAATATATTTATCGCCGCTATGGCCGCCACCGGGCCGCCATCGCCGCCACCGTCATTACCTACCGACCCCGTTCTGCGGTGCGCGAAGTGGGCAAGGTCATGGGCCTGTCGGAAGATGTGACCAGCGCGTTGGCCTCCACCGTGTGGGGATCATGGGGCCGCGAACTGCCAGAGGATCAAATCAAGGAAGCGGGCCTGGACATCACCGACCCGCTTTTGAAGATGACGGTGGAACTCACCCAGCAGCTTCTGGGTTTTCCCCGCCACCTCTCCCAGCATGTGGGCGGTTTTGTGCTCACCGAGGATCCGCTGGAGGAACTGGTACCCATCGGCAATGCGGCCATGGCAGACCGCACTTTCATTGAATGGGACAAGGACGACATTGACGAGTTGAACATCCTCAAAGTGGATGTGCTGGCGTTGGGCATGCTCACCTGCATCGCCAAATGCTTTGGTGAAATCAAACGCCACTACGGCCAGCACTACACGCTGGCCAATATCGATCAGGAAAACGAGCAGGTTTATGAGATGATCCAGCGGGCGGACACGCTGGGGGTTTTCCAGATCGAAAGCCGGGCACAGATGAACATGTTGCCCCGCCTCAAGCCCAAAACCTTCTATGACCTTGTGATCGAAGTAGCCATCGTGCGCCCCGGCCCCATTCAGGGCGATATGGTGCACCCGTACCTCAAGCGCCGCGATGGCATTGAAGACGTGGTCTATCCATGGCCCCGCAATCACCCGGACAAGCGCGACGAGCTGTTCAACATTCTGGGCCGGACGCTGGGTGTGCCCCTGTTTCAGGAACAGGCCATGCAGATCGCCATCGATGCGGCGAAATTTTCACCTGAAGAGGCCAATAAGCTGCGCCGCGCCATGGCCACGTTTCGCAATGTGGGCACCATCCACCTGTTGCAGCAGCGCATGGTCTCCAAAATGATCCAGCGGGGGTATGATCCGGATTTTGCCGCCAATTGTTTTGAGCAGATCAAGGGTTTCGGCTCCTACGGCTTCCCCGAAAGTCATGCGGCCAGTTTTGCCCAGCTGGTCTACGTTTCCTGTTGGCTCAAACATTTCTTTCCCGATGCTTTTTGCGCAGCCCTTTTGAACTCCCAACCCATGGGGTTCTACGCCCCGGCGCAAATTGTGCGCGATGCCCGCGAGCACGGTGTGAAAGTGCGGCCCGTGGACATCAACCATTCCTATTGGGACAACACGCTTGAACAAGCCATGGAGGACGGACGCTTTTGCGTGCGCCTTGGGTTTCGCCAGGTTTCGGGCCTTTCCAAAGAGGTGATGGAGAGTTTCACCCAGCGCCGAAAGCGCCACTTAACTTCGCCCGATCAAGCACGGCGCGAAACTGGTCTGACGCTCGCCAATCTGGAGCGTCTTGCGGCGGCAGACGCCATGCGCTCCATGGGGCTGGACCGAAGGCAAGCCCTGTGGGCCGTGCGGGGCATGGGGAGCGACGGGCAGATGCCCCTGTTTGAGGCATCCAACGCCAGCGCGCTGGGCCACGAGCCGAAAGTGGCTCTGCCCCAAATGCCTCTGCGAGAGCATGTGGTGGCCGATTATCAAACCCAGCGCCTGTCCCTGAAAGCCCACCCCATGCACATTCTTCGGCCCCTCTACAGCAAGGGCATTGCCAGTCAGAATCCCCGTTTTGCAAGGCGCAAACCCAAGCCAGCTTTACCCACCGCTGAATTGTTCAACACAAGCGACAAATCATGGGTAACGGTGGCCGGTGTCGTGCTCGTTCGCCAAAAGCCCGGCACGGCCAAAGGGGTGGTGTTCATCACCATCGAAGACGAGACCGGCACGGCCAATATCGTGGTCTGGGCCAAACTCATGGCCAAATACCGCCGCACCATCATGGCCGCCCGCCTCATCGCCGTTCGAGGGCAGGTGCAGCGAGAAGGGGATGTTATCCATGTGGTGGCCCACGAACTCATCGACCGCACCCATGATCTGGACGGGCTCTCTGACGATGAGTTTGAACTGCAATTTGCCAATGCCGATCACGTAAAATCACCCCTGCCCGAAGGGGCATTTCGTCAAAAACTGGCGTGCTTGGAAGCACGGGGTCAAACGGCACAAAACGATGTGGCAGACCTTGTGGAAGCGGACAGACCCGGCAACCGGACACGCCCGCAAAACGCCCATATCATTCCTCTGTCAAACGCAGATGAAGTCAAACACCCCCAGGACGACCGCCGCACACCAAGAGTATCAAGCGATCAAGACAACAGCCCGGCCTATCCCTTAGAGAAGTCACCGAAGGCTTCTACTCATAAGAATGTGCCCATCAACCAAGGCCGCCACCCCAGAAATGTCCGCATCATCCCCAAAAGCCGCGATTTTCATTAAAGCCTCTCGCATTCTATACGAAACGGTGATGCATCAAAAAATGCGTTCGAAAACAGTATCTTGCTGTTTGAGAGGCAGCTTTTTTTGATTCCGATTGAATGCGCAGTGCTTTAAAGCATCTCGTATTTGACGCGAAACAGTGGAACGCTAAGAAATGCGTTCGAAAAAGCATCTTGCCGTTTGAGAAGGGCCTTGTTGTAGCACACCGGTCGCTCTGACTGTGGCAACAGAAAAGCCGATGGCTCATACCCATGAACCATCGGCTTCAATTCACGATCGGGACGATTTACATCCCTGTCGCTAAACTTAGTTGGAGACGGGAGCCGGGCCCGGAGGGACGTCATCCTCGTCATCAGCTTGTGACGCTGAAGCAGCTGCTGAACCGACCGCAGCGGCGGCAACACCGCCAAAGACGGCCCCGGACACACCAACTGTCGCAAGGAAACCACCCGTGCCAGCCGCTGCGCCTGCTCCAGCCGCGCCCGCGCCAATAACAGCTTGACCAAACTGACCCTGCGCTTGACCCAAGAAATTAGAGACCTGCACGCACAATTTGCTGTTTGCTGCTTTCACAATTTGCAAAGATTGGTTGGCTGCAACATTGGCCTTACAGCCTGATGCAAAGGCAACTTGGGCAGTGGCGCCAGCGCCGGTCACAAGCTGCATGCCCTGTTTAATGGCCATGCCTTTAGTGGCAGGCGAAAAACCATCCCGCCCAGAAACAAAGACAGTGCCCTGGGCGCTGTTGATCTGAGCGACCGCGTCTCCTGCAACGGAGCAGGAGCAGTCGGCGGCAAAGGAAGAAGTGGAGGCAAAGACCGCGGCAAACAGGGCCGAAGCAAAATAAACGGGGCGATTACGCATAGAAGCCATCCATAAAATTTTTGTCGATTTACGCATAAGTGGCGTCGGCTCGAGAGTCTACGCTTATGAACGCTCCACTCGAAAATGAGTAATGATAGTGACCATTGGGTTAATGGGTGTGGGCTTATGGCAACAGGTGGAGCGCTCCAATCCATCAGTTACGGTTTTACCTGCGCGCCCCGCGCCAGGATTGCCAAGAAATAGGCACTCAGAAGCGCGATGATGAATGTACGGGCCGGGTAGTCGATGGCCGAATGAGCAAGCAAGACCAGTAATGCAAAAGCCGAGCAACTGGTTTCAAGACGCCCGTTGCTGCGCCACCAATACGTGACCGCTAAAGCCAAAGCAAAAATCATGAGAAGCAAAGCTGGCACGCCCCCTTCCAGCACCAGCTCTAAAAAGTCGTTATGGGCGTGGTTGATGAATTTGCGCGTAATGGTGAAAGGCGGTTCATAGCTTTGAAAAGCCTGAACGAAGCTACCGATGCCGGTTCCCACAACACCATTGTCCAGCATGGCAATAATTGTGGTTTGCCAAATTTGGCTGCGCGCTGTGTCAAGCGATGATAGTTCGACAAACTGCCCGGCAATTAAGGCAACAGCCAGTGTGGCTCCAGCAAATCCGGGCAGTAGCAGCAGCGGCACCCGCTCCCCCCGCGTGGCTGCCAAGCCGAGGATAAGGGCCACAGCAAATATTGTGGCAGCAACGGATAGACCCAGGCCCGCCCGGGACCCGCTTAGCGATAGAATAAAAATCACAGAGCCTGCAAAGAGAAACGGCAAGATGAGCCTGCGCCGGGGTATGAAATAGGCAAAAGCCAGAGGAATTGACGCATAAAGCAGGGCGGAGAAATGGTTGGCATTGGCAAACAGCCCCACCGTGATGGTGTAGTCCAGCCACTCATAAGTCACCTCGCGAGACGACATCATGTATTGTGTTACCGCCACAACAATATTGACGACACAGCCGATCAACACGAAGGGCGCCAGCGCAATTAGGTGATGCAGGGGCAATGTTGCCATGGCGCAGAGCAGCAAAATTATAGGCAAGGTGAAGGAAGCCGCTTCCAACGTTGCACCGATTGTCAGGCTGATGGGGCGCCAAGCCGTTGGGTTCTCACCGCTAAACGTCGCCTGCAACACCGGCTGCAACTCGTCCAGCAAGGCTGCTGGCAAAGGGAGTAGTTGAAAGCCAAACAGCAGGGCGACGCTTACGGAGAACAAGAGCACGCCTGTGGGTATAGGTGCACGCTTTGCGCGAAGCAGTAATGCAATCGCAAGGCCACAAGTCATGATTTTGAGGGGCACATCTGCCAGACCGCCCGGCGCTGTATTGCCGCCAATAATGGCGGCCACAATGAACAGCAAACCAAGGCCATAGCGACTCAGTATGTCGTTGCGCTCGGCGCTGGTCATGCACCGTCTCCAATGCGTTCCAGCATCACCGCCGCAATATCCAGCGATCCGGAATAGCGAAAACGAAAGCCTTCCGCGGTCAGCGTGGCAGCTATCTGAAAGCGGGCATAGGTGCAGTTTTCTGGCACGGTGAATTCGACTTTTTTATCGGCGAATTCAGCGTTATCAAGCGGAACATCAAACCGGAAAATTTCCTGATTTTGTGAAATACAGATGATGATGCCAGACAGACCCTTGGGGGCTGTCAAATCCACTGCTCGCGTGCGCAGCGTCATGTGGTAAGAGCCGCTTGGCAGTCGCATGGCTTTTTGCAGTCCGGTCCAGCGCCCGGGCTTGTCCAAAAAACGGATGCGTAAGTGGGAAGGCGTTCCCCCTTCGCCCTCCACCGCAGGCCTGTAGGACACGGTTGTAGAATTGGTGTCCCGCACGTCCCAAAAGAAGGGAAGCCTTGCGGGCGGGCGTTGAAAGAGCGGATCGAATATGTAGCCGTTTAAGGCAATTTCGCTTTCGTCCAAGGTGAAGAGAAACAGGTTGTGGGCCAGTTCATACCGCTCTTGTTCAAACAGCCGCCGCATGGCGAAAGCAACGGTGGTGTCCCGTTTTGGAAGACCTGCCGCGGCACTATCCTGCGCCATGTCGAGGACGAGCCTGTACCCCATGTCACTGATGCGCTCATCATCGATGAATTGGCGGGCAATGGTATCCCGCCACGGTGGATTTTGGCGAAGGCGTGCGCGAAGGGCTTCATAGCCAGCCTCGCTACTGGCCATGGCATGGGTCCACGGTAAGAGATTTCTCGTATTGTCCGGCCACCGGCGATAAAGAATGTCCAGCCGTGCCACCGCTTTTCGATAATCCTGGGCCACCACTGCGCTTTGGTAGTCCAGACTAAGCCCCATGAGGTCCGTCTGCGCCAGCTGAAGAGCGGTTTCCACGCTTTCGCGCGCGCGCTGTGGCTGGTCGAGCAAAAACAGCACCTGCGCCAATAGGCTGTGCGAGCGCGCATCAATGGGGGCAATCGACACCAGATTTTCCGCCTGGGATAGAAGAGGTGCCGCGTCCCGCGGTTGTCTCAACTTGGCCAGTTCGCGCACAATGGCGCGGCGGGCGGAATTGGCATCAAAAGGGTTGAGACCCAGCGCCGTGCGTGGCGTGTTAGGCGCGAGTATCCCCGCCAGTCCCAGCCACACGGTCAGCAAAAGAACTAAAAAACCGCTGCACACGACCAAGAGCCGATCCCTCTTCCCCGGCTTTCGCCTGGGTCTTGGCCGGTTTGCGCCGCTCGATGAAACGGAGGAGTTTGGCTGGGCCTGTTGCATTATGGGCGGTCTTTGCTGCGATGGGTTCCCGTTCATCTTCCATGCCCCCCAAGTCGCCATTGCCTCCACCATTACCGGGCTGGCCGTTACCATGCAGGCTCCCTGCCTGCCGGCCTGTATCCTCTACCGGTTCAAAGGTTGGTTTGTCGGCTGGCTTGTCGCCGCGTGAAGGGCGTTGATCTTCAATTTGCGTGTCGCCTCCGCCATAGGTATAATAGTTGTACTCCATGTAGCTATAGCCATCACCATAGCCCGTGGCGCGAGACTTAAACTTGGTGAAGACCGCACCCACAAGATTGCCACCGCTGGCCCGCAACCGGCGCACTGCGGTGGTGCTGGCTTTGCGGGTAATCTGGTTGCAAGAGACGCAAAATACGGTGCCCTCCACCAGCCCATGCATGATGATCGCATCCGCCAAACCCACAACAGGCGGCGCATCGATGACCACAAATTCAAAGCGTTGTGTGGCCGCAGAAAGCAGCATGGCCATATTGGGCGATGAGAGCAGATCCACCGGGTTGGGCGGAATGGTGCCCGCCGTCATGACGTAAAGGTTGGGTGTGTCAGTGGCGTTGAAAATGCGGCTGGGGTCTTCATTCCCCACCGCATTGGCCAAGACGTTGGACAGGCCAATCACATTGGCAATGCCAGCCTGACGATGGGCGGAGGGTTTGCGCATATCCGCATCAATCAACAATACCTTCGTGCCCAGCGCTGCCATATTTCGGGCAATCTGGAAGGATGTCGTGGATTTGCCTTCTGCCGATTGGCCACTGGTGACCAAAAGCGTGCGCGGCATACCGCCCGTGCCGGTAAATTGCAGCGATGTGCGCAGCGATCGATAGGCCTCTGACATGGGCGAGGTGGGCAAGTTCAACTGCTCACGGATCTCCTGCTCATCAAAGCGCGGAATGATGCCCAGCAGCGGTAGGCCCAGATCCTTTTCCACCTGATCGGGGTTGGTGAACGTATTATTCATCAACTCGCGCACGTAAATGATGCCCGCAGCGCCCAGCAAAAAGAGAGTCACTGACAGGATCAAATTGCGGGTCATGGAGGGTTCGAAAGGAAATTTGGGTCTTGGCGCCGGGTCGATCACAACCGCTTCCGCATTTCTCAATTCAGAAGCCACCCCCACATCGTTCAATTTGGCGGTGAGCGTGTCGTATTGTTTGCGGTTGGAGTCCACCTCACGCCTTAGAATGCCGTATTGAACCCTCTTATCCTGAAACTCCGCCTGCCGTGCTTCCAGCTCTTTCAGGTTTGCCCGCAGGTCTTTCTCCTTATTGACCGCGGCCTCATATTTCAGGCGCTCTGACTGCAAGACAGTGGCAATCGCCGCCTGCAATTGCCCCTGCACCGCATTAATTTGGTTCTGCAATTGGCGCATCTCTGGAAAGCCGGGCTTAAGCGTCACGCTTTTGCGCTGATATTCACTGCGGAGCGCGTCCACCCGTTCGCTCAGCCCTCTGATCCCTTCGCTGTCCACCACCACTGGCAGGCTTCGACCGCGACCAGCATCGATGACTTCCACACTGCGCGCCAGATCGAGTCTTTCCCGCACGGCCTCGGACAGGGCCGTGTTGATGGCGGAAATGGATGCGGCGATGAGGGATGTATCATTATCGCCCGTGACGGTGAGCTTTTGTTCCTTGGCGTAGGCAACCAGTGCCTCTTCGGATTTTTGCAGCCTCTCTTTGGACTGCCGGACCTGATTCTCCAAAAATGCCCGGGCGTTCACCGATGTTTCCGAATTCTGGTCAATGCGCTGGATAATGAAACTCTTGGCCAGCTGATTCGCGACTTTTTGCGCTATTTCCGGATCAGGGTGTTTGAAAGTGATGCGCACGATGGATGTGCCGCGCAAATTGGTGGCTGACATACCCTCTTGCACCAGAAAAAGGGCCATCGCTTCGCGCTCTTCAGCTGACAGGTCGCTCAGTTCAGGGCGTGATTGAGTGCCCAGCAGGCGGCTGAAAATGTTGGCAAAGGAAAAGCCCGACTTTGGAAAAACAAAGTCGCGGTTATTGGCTAAGTTGAGATCGAACACCACCAATTGCTGCAATTGGCGGCTTTTGACACGCGCGATGGCCGTTTGAATGGCCCGCCGGTCCCCATCATTACTGGTGATTTCCAGATCCTGAAAAATCTTTGCTCTCTTGGGAAGCAGTTCCAGATCGGTGGATGTCCGATATTGCGGCACCTGCATCCAGGTCACGGCCACACCCACAGCAAAGCCGATGAAAAACAACAGGGCAATCAGCCAGCGGTAGCGCAGCGCATAGTTGAGCAACGTAAGAAGGTTAAACGAGGATTCTTCCGACAATGTCGGATCAAAAGCACGGCCATAGCCCGACTGCTGCGGGTGATAAGCAGCCATGTGGCCACCACCCTGTTGGGCCGGAAAAGTGGGAAAACCTGCCGGACTCGGCACAGGAGTGTGATTGTGGTTTATGGTCATCAGTTTAGCTTTTTGCCTTGCGATGCGCGCCTTACCACGGCCAAGCGCCTGATTCGGACAGTCAACAATGCCCAGAGACGGTTCATGCAGTGTGGTTTACAAACTGTTAGCAGCAGTCAGCACCATTCGTTCCCCGGCGACGAATTCTTAAACATGCCCGCCCATGGACCATGCTCCTGCTTGGGAAACGCTTAGCGACAAATGGGGCAAATTCATAGCAAAATCATTGTAGACCCTCTTTCAGCGCAGAACCGATTTGGCAGCAAACGCGCTGATTAAGGCTGCAAATGGCCATGGAACTTGCCCACTCACGGCCAACATGCCATCCCCGCTCCCTATGGTGTCGGAGCGATCCTTGGAGCGCCCAACTTATCCGCGTCGTTGGCCTCAACGGTGCTTCCTCTGTGATTGGGAAAAACGAAACGATGCGCGTCTTGATACCCTATCCCGCAGCGCCTGACAGTTTTCAGGATAATGTTGCTTATACATTGCAAAAACTGCGGCACGAGGTTTTGACCGCGCCGCTAAGCCTGCGTTCGAAATCGGGTCCAGGCAGTTTGTTGCTGGAAAGGGCAATGTTGCGCGCCTTTCCAAGGCGCTGGAACCGCTTTGAAAGATGGGTTGTGAAAGCAGCCCAGGAATTTAAGCCCCAAATGGTGCTTTGCCTGACGCAATCACTTCGAGAAGAAGTGCTCAGAGCCCTGAAATTGGCTGGGGTTGAGCGCTGCGTGGTGTGGTGGGGCGATCCGGCAGCCAATATCCGCGATATGGGTCTGCTCAGCGATCATTGGGATGCGCTATATATAAAGAACCCTATGGTGGTGCAAAAGCTACGGGCCGTGGGTCTGAACGCCCATCTCATGCATGAAGCCTGCAATCCTGACTGGCACTTGCCGCAAAACAAGGCGCGCGATGGCAGTATTGCCATTGTTGGCAATTGCTACGGCTATCGGCAGTTCATCTCCCACCGCTTGATTGAACAGTACGACGATGTGCGCATTTACGGGCCCGCCGTTCCCCATTGGGGATTGGAGAGCGTAAAAGCCAGCCACCAAAACAAGTATGTGGTGAAGCAGGAAAAAAGCGCCGTGTTTGACAGCGCAGCGCTTTGTTTGAATTCCACGAACTTTACGGAAGCGGATAATCTCAATTGCCGGGCTTTTGAAATTTGTGGCGCTGGAGGCCTCCAGGCCATCGAAAACAAGCCCGCTGTGGCGATGTGTTTTGAGCCCGACAAAGAGGTGCTCGTTTACAACACCGTAGAAGAGATTGTGGAACTGGCCCACAGGGCGCAGCGCGATACGAAATGGGCACAAGCCATCAGGGATGCGGGGCACCGAAGAGCCCACAGTGAACATACATATGAAGATCGGTTGAAAAAGATCTTGGCATCATGACCCACCGCCCAATCCGCGTGGGTTTCTTTCTGCGCCATCAGCGATCCGGTTTTCACTCCATCGAAAAAGTGTTTCAGACGGTGGCTGAACACATGTCCGATGACATTGAAATCATCCGCTTTACAACGCCATACCCGTCCAAAGGCATTGTCAATCGCCTCAAAGCCATATTCTGGGCGCGAAGGGCCTTTCATGATGAAAAGATCGAAGTGGCCCACATTTTGGGCGATGAGCACTTTTTATGCTTTGGCCTGCCGCGCAAAAAAACAGTACTGACCATTCACGACTTGAACGTGATCGATGCAGCAAGCGGTCTGCGTAAGAGAGCATTGGCCCTCCTGTGGGCCATCTTGCCGGTTTATTGGTGTCAAATCATAACAACGATTTCGCGCAAGAGCGCGCAACAGATAATGAACATTGCCCAAAACAATGGTGCAAAAATAGTGGTTATAGAAAACCCGCTTCCTGTTCAGATGCGGGTTCCCAAAGAAGATCGCTTAAGCAACACAATTCTTCAAATCGGGACGAAAGAGAACAAAAATATTGAGCGCCTCATCAGCGCGGTCAAAGGTCTTGATGTGCGCCTTGCCATCGTTGGCCCGCTTTCTACGGCTCAAAAAGACCTTTTGGCATCGAACGGTGTGACATATGAAAATCATGTCGATATTAGTGATGCGCAGCTTGAAGCCCTGTATGAAAAATGTGGTCTGGTTTCCTTCGTTTCGCTTAACGAAGGGTTCGGGATGCCCATCATAGAGGGGCAAGCCGCTTCTCGGCCCGTGATTGTCAGTGATCGCTCGCCCATGCGAGAGGTGGCTGGCGAAGGCGTGGTCCTTGCGGATCCGTTGAATGTGGACAGTATCAGGCTTGGCATAGAGCGACTTCTTAGCGACAAGACCCTGCGGGCGCAGACCATTGCAAACGGAAGACAAAACGTCGCGCGCTATGACCCACCGACCATAGCGCACCAATATGCGGATATTTATCGCTCATTGCTGGGCGAAGAGCGGCAAAAAACAGGTTTCTAGATCACAACAATGGATCGCTTCTCAAACATTTACCTGTTCAACTCCACGATGTTGGTGCTCCTCATTGTTTGGGTGCTCCTGTCGATCCTCATTGTGCGACAGAGTTTCCGCAATGGAACGTCAGGTATTGTGTTTGCTTTGGTTCTTGCCATGGGTTTGTTGTACGGCGGTTGCTTTGTATATGCTGTACCCGGATACACCCATTTGCGTGTTGACGGTGATCTTTATCTGAAAAGCTACAACGTTTCAGAGCAGTATATTCTGCAAGCCACTTTTTTGATGATATTGGCCATGTCCGCGTTCTACGTGGGCGGCATGCGGCGACGTTCAAGGCGAACTATTAACGGTGCAGCCGATGGTTCCGTCCATGACGGGGGCGAGCCAATTTCATTGGCCAAGATTGATCTGACGCTTGTCATTATGGCGCCCATCGGCCTTGTTGCTTTTTTGCTCAGCTACCTCAACGTCTCGTTCCCCCTCTCCGGCGCACTGCTGGAAGTGGGGCGAGCCATTGGCGTTGCCACCGTCTGCTTCGCTTTCTTCAGGCAGGCTGTAACGGGCGGCAGCCAGCTCCTCCTCCTCCCCCTACTGCTACCCATTCCCGTGTATCACATGGCTCTAAAGGGCTTCGCTTCGTACGCGTTTTTGTTCGTTGCAAGCTTTGCCAGTTTTTGGTGCATTGTGGCCTATTACCAAAAGCGATTGCCCGGTTGGTTTGTCTCAACCCTCGTTATCGGCGGCGCTACTTGGATCACGCTTTCGCTTTTCCTTATTTGGATGAGCATGAGACAACGCCTGCGGGAAATTCTATGGTTCGGATCCGATGATTCTCTTTTCACGACTATTATGGACGCATGGAGAGAGGCGCCTTCCTTTTCCCTTCTTAATTTTGAAGGCTTGGACCTTATCAATATCCGTCTCAACTTAAATCTCTTTGTTGCTCGCCTCATCGAGCAACACGAAATCATGCCCGAACTGCGGGAGAACGGGGCTACGCTAATGGAGTTGCTGTTTATCTGGCTTCCCCGCTTTTTGTGGCCTGACAAGCCGGTACGCGGCGGCAACCTATTTGCTTCGGAACATACCGGTTTAACATTCGTGGAAACGGTGACTATCGGAACCGGTCCATTGTTCGAATTCTATGTCAATTTCGGTTATATTGGCGTTGTGGTGGGTTTTTTTGTCTTTGCCCGGCTCATCAGTTATGTGGACCGGCAGGCCTTTGCCTCGCTTGTAAAAACGGACTACCTGCGCTTCTTCAAGTTCTTCGTGGTGGGCATATTGATAATCGACCCCCTATTGCGGCCGTTCTTTGTGGTAAATGGTGCCCTTTTTGCGCTTATTTTAATCGGGTTGATTGAGCTGGTCACAAAGCCCTTTTATCAACCATTGAGAAGCCATCTGCGGCATGGCACCTAAACCCATACGTATACTCATTTGCAGCCCCTATTATTGGCCTGCAACGCGCTATGGCGGTCCGGTACAGTCCATCCACGGTCTGGCCAAAGCGCTCGTGGCGCTGGGCCACACGGTCCGTGTTTTCACCACCAATATGGATGGCGCTGAAAGACTGCCTTATTCGGATGGTGCTGAAGTGGAGCGCGATGGCGTGAACGTTCGCTATTTTGCAGTGGACCGTTTCGCACGCCTCTTCTATGCGCCCGGCATGAAAGCTGCCGCGGCGCAGACCTTGGAGATTACAGACATTGTTCATCTTAACGGTGCCTATTTGTGGCCCATGCCTATGATGGCGAAACAAGCCCAGCGCCATGGCCTTCCTTATCTTTACTCCCCCAGAGGCATGTTACTGCCCGACCTGATTGAGGGGCGCTCCAAATGGGTGAAGAAGGCTTGGATTACGGCATTCGAGCGCTCTTTAATTGCCAAAGCCGCCGCTTTGCACGCAACGGCTGAAGCCGAGGCGCAAGGCTTGACAAAACTGTTTCCAGGCGCACCTGGCACTTATACCATTGGCAATGGCGTTGTCGCCCCAGGGCTCTCCGAGAATTTCAACACTTTGCCTTTTTGGCCTGCCAACAGCACAGGCCGCCGTATCGCCTTTTTAGGACGGCTTGATTGGATGAAAGGAGTGGATTTGCTCCTGGATACCGTAGCAAACCTTCCGGATGCTCAATTGAGCATCGCTGGCCCTGACTATGATGGCATCAAAGCCCAGCTGGCAATGCAGGCGCAAGACTTAGGCATTTCCCACCGCGTGCGTTTTCTTGGCAAATTAGATGGTGAGAAGAAATGGCAATTTTTGAACAGCGCTGATTGCGTAGTGATCCCGTCCCAGCATGAGAGTTTCGGTATGACGCTGGTGGAAGCTATGGCTGTCGGTACGCCGGTCGTCACTTCCGCTTCAGTGGGGGCTAGTGCTGTGCTTGCGCAAGTAGATGCTCAAAGCATAGTCCAGCGCAATGCTCATGAATTTGCTGAACGCGTCGGTCATTTGCTGGACAATCACGACGAACGTGCCGCCATCGGCCGTGCGGCGAAAGCCCATGTGGAGCAAAACCATAGCTGGGCGTCCATCGCTTCGCATTTTGTATCTGTCTACGAAA
The DNA here is from genome assembly GCA_039198355.1 of Pseudomonadota bacterium. Lineage (GTDB taxonomy): Bacteria > Pseudomonadota > Alphaproteobacteria > Rhizobiales > Rhizobiaceae > Pseudahrensia. The sequence continues at coordinate 77,412 of JBCCTO010000003.1, read as the reverse complement.
CGTGTATCGGAACCCAAAACGCGCCATGACATGGGTGAGCATTTGACCGTCTGCCAAAAAAATTTAAAGGGCAAAATGGCGCCTCCCGCGGGAAGTGGACCGTTATTGGCGCGCCGTGGGCTGCATTAGGCATGGGTGTCACCAATCAGGACAGGGCTTTCCCGCTTAGTTGCTTGGGACAGGCACTAGCATTTTTGGGGCTGGCCAAAATAAACGCGGACATTAACGGTTTCTGCGGCCAACTTAGCAGCGGCTGTTCCAAACCCGACGAAAAGCCGAGCATAGTATGGGATACAGGCCGGCCTGCCACTTTATCATGGCATGCTTTCATGGCGCTGCCAGTACGCGTAGCTCAAACAACTTGCGTTCATGTCTTTCAGACTGACGGTTGAAAATGAAGTCCTTTGCGGATGGCCCGCAGATTTAGTTAGGCACATGGCGCAATGGTAGTCTTCGACCTGGTCAACAAACTAAGACACAGCAAATACTGGAAGAATATAGGACTTCTGAGCGGTACACAGGGGCTGAGCATGGCGGTTCCCATCGCCGCAGCACCTATTTTGGGGCGTTTGTACAGTCCCAGCGAATACGCTTTCCTGGCCCTGTATATGAGTTTTTCCGGCCTTTTGGGTGCCAGCACGACCCTTCAAATGCATCAAAGCATTATCGCGGAAAAACGCCACGAGAATATTCCAGCTCTGATCTCCATGGTTTTGATAACCGGGCTAGGTGTATCAGCGCTATCGTTTTTACTGGCTATCGTTTTGTGGAAACAGGTATTTGCAGGAACGGATTTTGCTGAATTTGGTCCTTGGTTCCTGCTGTTGGCGTTCTCAACAGCGGGCACCACAATCAGCAGTATCACAATAAATTTTGCCCACCGGCTTGATAAATACAGTTTTTTGGCGGTTTTTCAGTTTGTAACTGTTTTGTTGACCACCCTTTTGTCCATCGTTTTTGGCCTTTTAGGTTTTTCGACCCACGGGCTCATGTTGTCCTATATGATAACCCAGGTCGTGCTGGTGGCAACAATGATGGTTTACGGCTTTAAAATTGGCGCCTTTGCTGGTCTGAGTTTTGGGGCGCAATCCTTCAATGTTTACAAGCGGCATAAAGACTTCGCTTTTTTCACGTTTCCCTCCGAATTCATCAACACTTTCGCTGGTAACGTGCCCCTCTACGCCCTGTCCTATATTGGGGCAATCACGCCTTTGGGGGCTTTCAATCGCGCGGCCTTCTTTTCAAGCGTGCCCTTGAAACTCGTTGGATTAGCGGTTGCGCCCGTTTTTCGCCGCCGCGTGCGCGACGACCTCGCAAGGGAAGGCTCCTGCCGGCGCATCTACATCCAAACTCTTATTTTTCTTGCGGCCATAGCGCTGCCTTTTTCAGCGATTGTCTATGTGTTCGGCCCTGCGATCTTCGCCTTCATTCTAGGGGAGGATTGGCGCATCGCCGGTGAAATAGCTTCTATTATCGCCCCCATGGCTTGCGCCCAGACGCTGGCTGCGCCGTTGAGTGCTGTCTATCAGATCAATGAAGGGCAAAGGTCCTATTTCAAATTCATCGCGATCGGACTTTGTGTTTCGCTAAGCACCACATTTTTCAACGTCACCAGCGGCTTTTCTTATGAAGTCATCATCTTGGTTTACAGCGCCTGCTATACAATCTTGCATGCTTTGGTTGTCATCGATGGCTATCGAAATCAAACCATCGAAAAAACACCCTGACCGCTGTTGTCGATGGAGGGTTTCTGCGTGGGAAGACGATGCAAAGCCACTTTCGAGGTGGGATAAATATCCAGCGATCTTGCCGACCCGCTACCTTCGTTTAACGTTCCGTTAACGGTCATGGTTAACAATGTTTTACGTTCTACCAAAGCAAGGCTTTTAGGTCTTGCAACAGCAGGCTCGTGCAGGATACCACCAAAGCGAAGGGTTGTTTGGGGCGTGCACACTCTTGGTCTAGCGTGAAACAAGGGCACTCGCGCAGATCAATCCATTTACCCACGTCTTGCCCGGCAAAGAGTGTCACCGCTTCCATGCGCATTTCAGTTCTTACAGTCACCTATAATTCCGCAAAAACACTGCCTTACACGCTGGACAGCTTTTTTGCTCAGTCCCATGCGGACAAAGAGTTGGTGATTGTTGATGGGGCGTCCACCGACAATACAATGGAGATTGTTGAGCGCTATGCAGCGCAGGCTGACAACGTCAAATTCATCAGCGAGCCGGATCGAAGCATGTATGATGCTCTCAATAAAGGGCTTAAACTCTACACCGGCGACGCGATGGGCGTTCTCAATTCCGATGACCGTTATGCCCACAATGATGTCCTTGCCAAAGTTGCGGAAGGGTTGACCAAAGCGCCCTCCATCCATGGCCATCTGGATTTTGTGAACAACCACGACAGCCGGCGCATTGTCCGTCGCTGGCGCGGGCGCGCGATGCCTAAGCGTGGTTTTCGTTACGGTTGGATGCCTGCGCATCCAACCTTCTACGTGCGACGTGAAATCGCAGAACGGACTGGCCTATTCGATACATCCTACCAGATCGCGGCAGACTATGACTGGATGATTCGCGCCATCAATGCCCAAGGTCGCGGGCCGGAACTCATTGAGGATATCATGATCCATATGCAGTCCGGTGGCATGTCCACGAATGGCATAGCAGCTTATTTGAAGCACAATTGGGAAGCTTCAAAAATCCGCCGAAAAAATAACGTCTCCGGTTTTATGGATTTTGCGCTTTTTACCAAGCCCGCCCGGAAAGTGGGCCAATGGCTGCCTGTGGTGAGCCTGTTTTAAAGCAAATAAGTTTTCACCGGCATCCAGAGGCCCATGGCCATCATCATAAGATTTTCCGTAAGGGAAACGAAGCCGAGCGGCACGTTACTGCCGCCGCCGGTGCAGGCACATTTCAGTTCCCGCTTGTCAATATAGACCGCCTTGTAGACCGAGACAGCTCCGATTGTCCCAATAAACAGAGCAATGGGGGCAGATAGCCACACCAGCGCGCCGGACACCATCAAAATTGCCGCCGCCCCTTCCGCAAACGGATAGATATAGCCGTAGCGCACAAAGCGGCGCGCCAGCAGATCGTAGTTCAAAAACATGGTGGAGAACTGCTCCACATTTTGCAGTTTTTGGATGGCCAAGACCGCCATGGAAAAACCGATGAACCACTCGAAGGCACGTAGTGTGAAGATCGTGCCAAAGGCGTAATAGCTCACTGCCAGGGCAAGGGCTGCGCATACGCTGAAAATAGCGATAACTGGTTGGTAGGAGGGCTGATCCTTTGGCTTCACCTTCTGCCCCAAATGGCGACGCAGATCCTCATACCCACCAATGCGTTCTCCGCCTGCAAAGACCTGCGGCGTGGTTTTTACATCATGTTGCTGCTTGAAGGCATCCGTTTCTTCCCGTGAAGCCAGCGGATGGTCCTCCACCACAAACCCCTTGCGCTCCAACAGGTCCTTGGCCTTCAGGCCAAAGGGGCACGTGTGGCTTGGTGAGGCCATGCGGTAAAGCTGGGCTGTTTTGGTGGTCATGAGAGATGTCCCCACTTGCAGAGTGCTTGTCACAGATAGGGGGCCATAGGCTGCACTGAAAGAAAAAAATCAGCTCATTTTCATCCTGTGCAATCCGGCACATCGCTTCCCACCCCGTTTGCCTAAAACACACCCATCGAAACGAACACAGCGTCAAAACGGAAAAGGGAAGTTCCAATGACCATCGCTAAAGTGACCAACACCAAGAAAACATTCGCCAAAGTTGCTCTGGCAGCCACCATGGCCACCACCATCATCGCCTCTTCCATGACCGGTGCGCAGGCCGGAAAGCGGGAACGCAACATCGCTCTTGGCGTGGCAGGTGCCATTATCGGGGCCGCCATTGTCTCCAACCGGGCCCACGCACGGCCTCGCTATCAGACCCGTCGATATGCCCGTGACTGCTGGTATGAGCGCGAGGAAATCTGGTCCCACCGCCGGGGCCGCTATGTGATCCGCAAGGTTCGCGTCTGCGACTAAGCGCAGGTTTCACCGATATTTGCCGGGCCGTTTGTTGAGCACGAGCGGCCGCTGGCCCCGCAATTGGGGCGATATCGGGTGTGGGTTTTAATTGCCCCCGAAGCCTGCACTTTTCGTCACCAATGGAGGACGGCTTTCGTAAGAAGGCCGTCCTTGCCCCCGTGTGAAACAGTGCAGGGGTGAGAGACACTGATCCCGCCGGTTTTTCGGCGGCAGGCCGCAACGGGCAGCGCCCCGTCCGTCTTCCCTTTCAGGACGGGCCACGCGCCCGTTGCGGCCTTTTTGCCATTGGCTTTTGACTATTAATCCTGGGCCACTTCCTGGCGCTGGTGGCCAAGGCCCTCAATGCCCAATTCCATCACATCACCCACTTTCAGATAACGTGGTTCCGGCTTAATGCCCATGCCCACGCCGGGGGGCGTGCCGGTGGAGATCACATCGCCGGGGTGGAGCGTCATCAGCGAAGATAAGTGCTCGATGATTTCCGCCACGGTGAAGATCATGGTTTTGGTATTGCCGGTTTGCATGCGCTCGCCATTCACATCCAGATACATATCCAGCGTTTGCGGGTCGCCCACCTCATCTGCCGTCACGAGCCAGGGTCCTGTGGGGCCAAAGGTGTCGCAGCTTTTGCCCTTAGTCCATTGGCCGGTGAGCTTGGTTTGAAACGTGCGCTCAGAAACATCGTTGATGACGCAATAGCCCGCCACATGGTTCAGCGCGTCTTCTTTGGACACGTATTTCGCCGTCTTACCGATGACCACGCCCAGTTCCACCTCCCAGTCGGTGGTGGTGGAGCCGCGCGGCATGGAGACCGTGTCATTGGGGCCAATCACAGCTGAATTGGCTTTAAAAAACAGGATTGGGTGCTCGGGAATGTCCGCCCCCGTTTCCGCCGCATGGTCGGAATAGTTCAGCCCGATGCACAAAAACTTGCCGATATCGCCAATGCAGGGGCCAAAACGTGGGGTGCCTTCCACCAGCGGCAGGGTCGTTGGGTCCAGCGCTGCCAGTTTTTCCAAAGCACCGTCAGCTAAAGCAGCACTATCAATATCCGATAGCTGGCCTGCCAGATCGCGCAAATTGCCGTCTGCATCAATCATGCCGGGCAGTTCCGCCCCCGCCTCTCCGTAGCGCACCAGTTTCATGTTCTGTCTTCCGTATCGTTGCGTTTGGCGAGACCAGAACACTCCTTTGCCCGCCCATGCAAGGTGCAAAGTGCTGCGTGAGTATGCTGTTTCGTCAAAGTAACAACAGATTAAGGGGTTTACCCGCACACTGGCCGCGGCGGCAGCGCATGTTAGGGTGAATGCATCTGCCCCAGCGATCGGGAAACCCGATGGCAACACTTGCAGGACGACCTCACAAAGACCCTTTGGGCGGCGCATTTGGGCAGCGCATGTGTGGGGACAATTTATTAGGAAAAAGGTCAGTGTTTAAATCCACCGGCAGATCACGGCGCATGGGCCATGCTCCCGTTCAAAAAGTTGAGCGGCCCGTTCGCGAAGCCGTGACCAAATCCGCCACCATCAGTGTGGACGGGGCGGACCGCATTTTGCCCTGTACCGTGCGTGACATCAGCAAAACCGGCGCCCGCGTGTCGATTACCAATCCGGCGGCGGTGCCACAAACCCTCTTGCTCATCATACGATCCGAAAACAAGGTGGCCCGCGCCCGTGTCGTGTGGCGCAAGATCAACGAAATCGGTGTTCAATTCTTGCGCGTTGGGGGCATGGAGCATGAAGAGCGCATGAAGCGCGAGCAAGCGGCCGCCCATGCAAAAATGCTCGCTGCCGTCGCCCAACAACAGCAGGAAGAAGCCGCCCGCCAGGAAAGATATCTGCAAGAGCAAGCCGCGCACAAAAAGCAAATTCAACAAAAGTGCTGCCGCCTCATGGCGCTCATCAATATGGACCCGGCGCAGGGTCTGGCGGAGGACACTCTCAAGACAGCCTATCGCAAAGAAGCCATGCGCCGTCACCCGGACCAGGGCGGTTCCATGGATGCTTTCCAAGAGCTTAATCAGATTTACAAAGCCCTCATGGCCGCAATTTTGGAAGGCAACGCGCCCCCGGCTGGTATGATAGCGGAAACAGCAGTCCCGTCAGAGGCGCAGTCCGAGCAACCAGCCCCACCGGCTCAGCCTTTACAAGCTCACCCCGCACAGGCTGCCCCGAATGCCCCCCTGCAACCTGCTACCTCCCCTGCTGGCGTGGCGCAGCCCACTGTCACTCCTCATCAGGTCCAGCCAGTCCAACAGGCCCAGCCAGCGCCTTTGACACCAGGTCTGCCCCGACGCCCCGCTGCGCCAAGACCCGTGGGCGATCTATCACCCTTGGATGCATTTCATGTGGGACGAGCCGGTTAGATATTTTGAGCAAAGGCGCAGATACGTTCTGCTGCCTTCTCAAGGTCTTCATCCGGCACGGTGAGGCTCAGGCGGATAAAGGGTGTTGCTTGCGCCCCAAAACTGCTCCCCGGCATGACGGCCACGCCTGCATCCAGCAGACCTCTGGCAAAAGCATCTCCGTCCATCCCTGTGGCCGAAACATCCAGCAGCATGAACATGCCGGCCTCTGGCAAAAGCTGCTTGAGTTGGCCTGTCCTTTCAAGGGCGTTGGCCAGAAGGCCCACCCGGCGGCGGTAATTGACCCGCATGGCGGCGGCGGCCTCACCATCATCGCCCATGGCTTGCTCGGTCATATCTGCGATGAAAGGTTGATTGCCAAACAGCAGCGCTTCCGCAATGCCCTGGGCGGCATCCAAAACCCAATCCGGCCCCACCATCCAGCCGGAGCGGAACCCGGGCGCGGCATGGGATTTGGAGATGGACGAGGTGACGATAGTGCGTTCCGCAAGCCCGGCCTGATCGAAGGGCGAGGCGAAAGCCCCATCAAATATGAGGCTTTCATAAACTTCGTCGCTGACGATCCAGAGGTCGTGTTTTGCGCATACTTCACAAATGGCGGCAATCTCATCACGGGTGAGAACGGCGCCGGTGGGATTGTGGGGCGAGTTGAGCAAAAGCACTTTTGTGGCAGGGGTGATGGCCCCTTCCACCTGCGCTTCTGTCAGATGAAACCCGTTATCGGCTGTCATGGGCACGGGCACAAAATTCGCACCGCTGGCCCGCACGACGCCCTCATAGGTTGCGTAATAGGGGTCGGGCAGCAGCACTTCATCCCCAGCGGTCACCAGCGTCATCATGGCGATGGTCAGTGCTGCCTGCGTGCCGGGCAAGGCGAGGACGTTTTCGCTGCCCACCGTACGACCGCTACGCTTGGAGTAATGGCGGGCGATGGCAGCCAAAAGCCCCGCTTCTCCGCGCCCGCCCGCATAGCCCGTGCGACCCGCCCGCATGGCCTTGGCGGCGGTTTCCACCAGAGCAGGGGGCGTGGGCACATCCGGCTCACCGATGGTGAGTTCGATGATATCTTCGCCCGCAGCAATACGTTTGCGCGCCTCAAAATGCACAGCCCAGCGGTCGCTGCCCAAAGAAGCGAGACGGGCTGCCATGGGCGTGGTTTGCCGCTTGGACTTGACGGAAGTGCTCATATCAGCCGTCGAGCCACATCAACAATCGTGTCAAAGGCCACATGCGCATCGTCCTCCACTATGTCGAATTGCCCGGCCACAAACCGGATGGCGATTTTGGGGTCTCCACCGGGTTCAGCATGGCTGGTTTGGGTGAGGTAAATGCGCCCGTCATCATTGATGGCATTCACCAGTGCGAGATTATGCCCATCCAGATCGTCAACACCGTTTGGGATATGGCGAAAGCTGAACAGGGAGAGGACCGGTGCGGTGATGATCTCAAAGTCATCCTCCCGTGCCAATCGCGCCGCCAGCCCCTCCGCCCAGGCCACATGATTGCGCATGCGCTGGCGCAAATCTTCCAACCCGTGGGCGCGCAGCAAAAACCAAACCTTCAGCGCTCGAAACCGCCGACCCAATTGCACGGACCATTGGGAAAGGTTCACCACATCGCTCTTGCCATGGGTTTTGAGATATTCCGGCTCAATGGTGAGCGTATTGGTGAGCATGTCCGGGTCCCGCACCAGATGTAGCGAACATTCCATGGGGACGCCCAGCCATTTGTGCGGGTTGATGACGATGGAATCGGCTTGGTCAGCCCCTGCCCAAAGGTGCCGAAACTCCTCGCACAGCATGGCAGATCCTGCCCATGCAGCATCTAGATGGGTGTAGAGCCCTTCTTGCCGCGCCACTTCGCAAACCGCCGCCACATCATCCGTTGCCCCCACGGATGTGCCGCCCACGCAAATGACGATGCCAGCCGGGGTGTGGCCTGCCTTGCGGTCTTCGGCGATAGCAGCGCACAGCGCGTCCACATCCATAGGGTAGAGTGGGCCGGGACCGGTGGGAACTTTCACCAGATTATCCTGCCCCAGACCCGCCACCCACATGGCTTTGTCGATGGAAGAATGGGTGCGCTCGGAGGCGTAAACCCTCAATGTCTCACGCCCTGAAAGCCCCGTCTGATTGCCGGTAAAACCCAGCGCACGCTCACGCATAGTGAGAATGGCGCACAGCGTGGCAGACGAGGCCGTGTCCTGAAACGAGCCGCTGAATGTGTCCGGCAGCCCAAAGCCCTGCCGCAGCCAGTCCACCATTTTCACTTCCAGTTCGGTGGCGGCGGGGGAGGTCTGCCACAACATGCATTGGCTGGCGAAGGCCGTGGCCAACTGTTCCGCCACTTGCGCCACCGGCGCGGCATTGGATTGGAAATAGGCAAAAAAACGCGGGTGCTGCCAATGGGTCATGCCCGGCGGAATGATGGCTTTGAAATCTTCGAAGATCGCCTCCATGGCCTCGCCGTGCTCCGGCGGCGCGTCGGCGATTTGGCCTGCTATCTCACCCGGTGCCACCTGCGCCCGCACGGGCTTCTGGGACAAACCTTCCCGGTAATCCGCAGACCAATGGGCCGCCTTTACCGACCAATCCCGATAATCGATTGCCAAAGCTCACTCCCAATGCGTTCTCGTTAAAGTCGAGCTATGAATTGCGCCAATGGCGCGCATTTCATGGCAGTTCGATCACTTCCATTGAACGAGAAGCGTTTTAATGCGGCGATTTACCCGCCGGTTTACCCGCCCGTATTGGCAGAATGCCGCCATTTCTCAAAGACATTTCCCTGTCGCAATGCTAAGAACATTGCAAGAACGAGGGATGTCACTATGGAACCTTTGCAGGGCAATATCGGCGCACGGGCCAAGAGCATCATTATGCCGGAGGATGCAAAACCGGTGGCCAATACGCCCGTCAAAGGCCTGGCTCATGTCAAACCCTCTGGCAAATTGGGCGTGCAGAAGAAGCTCGAAATTTTGGCCGACGCCGCCAAATATGATGCCTCTTGTTCGTCGTCGGGCACCGAACGGCGCAACAGCAATAGCGGGGGGATTGGCTCCACGGAAGGCTCCGGCATTTGCCACGCCTATGCGCCGGACGGGCGGTGTATATCGCTGTTGAAAGTGCTGCTGACGAACTACTGCAAATACGATTGCCTTTATTGCATCAACCGCGTCTCCTCCAACGTCCAGCGTGCCCGCTTCACGGTGGAAGAGGTGGTGCAACTGACGCTGGATTTTTACAAGCGCAATTATATCGAAGGCCTGTTTCTCTCCTCCGGCATCATGCGGAATTCGGATTATACCATGGAGCATGTGGTGGAAGTGGCGCGGCAATTGCGCGAGGTCCACGATTTTCGCGGCTATATCCACCTCAAAACCATTCCCGAAGCTAATGCGGACCTGCTGGCCCGCGCCGGTAAATATGCCGACCGGCTTTCTATCAATATCGAACTGCCCACCGAAACGGGGCTGGCGGACCTCGCGCCGGAAAAGAACGCCAATGGCATCCGTCGCTCCATGGGTCGGCTGCGGCTGAACATCGAGGAATACAAAGAAGAGCGCAAAAAGACGCGCAAAGCCCCAAAATTTGCGCCTGCCGGGCAATCCACCCAGATGATTGTGGGGGCGGATGAGGCCCGCGATAAAGACGTTTTGAAAACCTCCTCCACCCTCTATTCCAGCTACAGCCTCAAGCGCGTCTACTATTCCGCCTTTTCACCCATTCCCGATGCCAGCAAAAACCTGCCCCTCATCAAGCCACCCCTCATGCGGGAACACCGGCTTTATCAAGCCGACTGGCTGCTGCGGTTTTACGGGTTTGGTGTGGATGAAATCACGAGGGCCACCACAGACGGCAATCTCGATCTCGCCATCGACCCCAAACTGGCATGGGCGCTGGCCAATCGCCATTTCTTTCCCATCAATGTGAATCGCGCGCCAAGGGAACTCCTGTTGCGCATTCCCGGTCTTGGCACCAAAGCGGTGCAGCGCATCTTGCAAAACCGCCGCTACCAGTCCCTGCGGCTGGAGGATCTAACTCGCATGTCCAACGGGGTGCGCAAGGCCATGCCCTTCATAATGACAACAGACTGGCAGCCCGGTGATTTGACGGATAGCGAGAATTTGCGGGCCAAATTTGCCCCGCCTGCGGAGCAGTTGAGTTTGTTTTGAAACTCAGTGTGTGGGGTTTCGGTGGGTTTGCTTTCGAATGCAGAATTCATGGCTTTTGCTTTTTCGCACCCATCCAGCCCCCCACCCAAATCGCCTGTGGCTCTTGGGCCTCCCCTCAAGGAGGAGGCGCGGCTGCGGCAGGATTGCGCAATGCTCTCATGTATCAATGAGCGTTACGTTTTATAACTGAAACCACAGCTTGTTCCCTAACCTCCCCTTGGAGGGGAGGTCGAAACGGTGAAGCCGTTTCGGGTTGGGGGCGGGATATTGAGAACATACCACAATGCATACCATCACCCTGAACGCCCCGGACGATTTTGATGGTTGGCGCGCGGGTGCCAAGGCCGCGCTATTAGCAGGGCTTGCCCCGGAGGATGTGCTTTTCGCCGTGGAAGGGCAGGGCGGTGGTTTGTTTGCAGACACATCGCCACTCCCGCCGCCAAACCCCAGCGTAAAGCCGCCAACCGTTCCCAAAGACTTCATCCCGCTGGCGCAACTCACCGTGTGTCACAGCGATCCTGAACGTTTCGCCCTGCTCTACCGCCTGCTGCACCGGCTCCAGGGCGACCGCACTTTGCTCAAACAAAGGGCCGATGCGGACACCCACCGCATCAATGTTTGGGCCAAAGAGGTCCGACGAGATTTGCATAAAATGAAAGCCTTCGTGCGCTTTCGCAAAACCGGTGAAACGCCGGACGGGACCGAACAATTCGTCTCGTGGTTTGAACCCACCCACTACACCGTGCGCTATGGATCGGGCTTTTTCGTGCGCCGTTTTGCCTCCATGCACTGGTCCATCCTCACACCCAAAGGGTGCTCCCATTGGGACGGTGAAAATCTCACCTTCTCCGATCCGGTCCCGAAATCTGAAGCACCGGCCGACGATGCGCTGGAGGATTATTGGAAGAGCTACTACGCGGCCATTTTCAACCCGGCACGGTTGAAAACCCAGGCCATGCAGTCGGAAATGCCAAAGAAATATTGGCACAATCTGCCGGAAGCATCTCTGATCCCGGGTCTTATCGAGAAGGCGCGGGAGCGGGAAAGCGCCATGATCGAAGCACCGCCCACCATGCCCCTGGAAGGCATGATGCGCCACCGGGAAGTGGCCCAACCCGACCGTGTGCAAGAGACCTTCCCCGACCGCGATACCATCAAAACACTGGACGACTTGCGGGCCAGCCTGAAAGGTTGCCGCGCCTGCCCCTTGTGGGAACCGGCAACGCAAGCCGTGCCGGGCAAGGGGCCAGCCCATGCGCCCATCATGTTTGTGGGCGAACAGCCCGGCGACAAGGAGGATTTGGCAGGCGAACCCTTTATCGGCCCGGCGGGGCAGGTGCTGCGGGGCGTGTTGTCAGAAATTGGCCACGACCCGGACAATATCTACGTCACCAACGCCGTCAAACACTTCAAATTTGAGCCGCCCCCCGTGGGCAGTAGAGGCAAGCGGCGGCTGCACAAGAACCCGACGGTAAAGGAAATTGACCACTGCAAGTGGTGGCTGAACCGGGAGATCGAATTGGTTCAGCCCCGCGTGGTGGTGGCCCTGGGGGGCAGTGCCGTGCGCGCGCTCACGGGTAAAAGCGGCACCATTAAAGCGCTTCGGGGCGGGGCACACCCTCTCGCCCATCGGGGTGGGGCGCTTTCCATGGTGGTCACAAACCACCCATCCTACATCCTGCGCATTCCCGAACCCCACAGGGCCGAGCAGGCGCGGCAGGGATTGATAGACGATTTGCGCTTTGCGCTCAGTCTTTAGTCTTCTTCGCGGTCGAACATGTTGGCCCGCAGCGGGACCACATTGGCAGCTTTGGCCAGCGTCACCTTACTGCCACCTGAGGGGCGACCCCGTTCCGCGCTGATGGTCTTTTCCACATCGCGGGACTGTTTGAACACCACATCACCGGCTGTGCCCATGGCGCGGCGCAGTGCCATGCGGTCACAGGTGGAGGCGATGAGCAGGCCCAGATGGTTCAGATGGCGGCGGCTGTAGCAAAAGGCGGCCAGACGGGCGCGGTTTTCCAGCGGCAGTTCGGCTGCAATGGCTACAGCATCTTTCGGTTCGGCCTTGGCCAGCTCACCGAACAGGTTTTCCGGGACCGGTATACGCGCTTCATTCAACGTGTGGGATTTAGCTAATGACATGACGATCTCCTCGTTGTGTGGAGATAGCATCAGCCCATCCGCCTTAATGGGACCCTAACAATTTGAACTAAATTTAGGGGGTATCCTCACTGCGTTCTAATAGCGCTGGGTAAAGCGGGCGTGAGTAAACATGGTTAATCTTGAGTTAATTCAGATTTACCAACTTTGCCGACAGTCATGGCGCATCATTACAGTCGTCGCGCCTGCAAAACGGTTTCCCATGCCTATGTGCGTTCAATCCGGTTGTTGCTGATCGGCCCGTAAGAGCGAACCACGACGACAATGCCAATGCCCACCATGATGGCGACAATCATGTAATTGATGAGCGGCATAGTCTCGCCAAAGGTCATGCGCCCCAAAAATCGGAACGGGAGAAACGTGAAACCGCCCGCAATGAGCAGGCCAAACCCGTAAAGGCCTTGCATGGACTTTTTATAGGCCATGATGGCCTGGGCTGTCACCTTGCCCTTACGCAGGGCCCAAATGCCCAAGGTCAAAGAAACCAGCGTATAGACCGACAGGGCATGGATGGGGCTAAACCTCACTTCGCGTATTTCGGTGATCCAAAAGGAACTGATGGCCACCACCAGCATGGTGCCCACCCAAATGCGCCCGGCCAGTTTATGCCGCCAATCCCCCTTGCGCCGCCACAGCACAAAGGCCCCAAGGACCAGCGCAATGACCGCGCTGACGAGATGGATCCAAATGGCCGGCGTCATTTCCCCAATGAGTTCCAGACGCCGTTCCATGGATTTTCTCCCGTCTTAGTAATGGTGCCCTAGTGATTGTCCCGGGGCACCACCTTGGTCACCTCGCGGTATTTTACCGCCGGTTTCAACACCATGCCCTGCTCGAACTGGTCGATGATCTCCCGCTGGATTTCCTGCCATGGGGTCTGGTGGCAAGGAACATAGTCGAGACGGCCCTGAGTGTTGAGCTTGTCCATGACGGCTTGGCGACGGGCGGCGAGTGTGTCCTCATCGATAAGGATATTGGCCTCGCGCGTGTTCAAATCGATGCGCACCCGATCCCCCGTTTCCAGCAAAGCCAGCCCGCCCCCCACGGCTGCCTCCGGCGAGGCGTTCAAAATAGAAGGGGAACCGGACGTGCCCGATTGGCGACCATCGCCAATGCAGGGCAGGGACATAATGCCTTTTTTGATGAGCGCATCCGGTGGCTGCATATTCACCACCTCCGCACCACCGGGGTAACCGATGGGGCCGGCACCGCGCACAAACAGCAGCGTGTGCTCGTCAATTTCCAAAGACGGGTCATTGATGCGCGCGTGGTAATCTTCCCGCCCGTCAAACACAACGGCCCTGCCTTCAAACGCATTTGGATCGTCCGGGTTGGACAAATACCGGCTGCGGAATTCCTCATCGATAACGGAGGTTTTCATGATGGCCGTATCGAACAGATTGCCTTTAAGGTTTAGGAACCCGGCCTGTTCCATCATGGGGTTGTTGAAGGGCTTGATGACATTGGCATCGGCAATCTCCACCCCATGGCAGTTGTCGCCAATGGATTTGCCGTTCACCGTCATGGCATCGGGGTGGGGCAGGCGACCGTTTTCCATCAGTTGGTTCACCACAGCGGGCACACCACCCGCATGGTGATAGTCTTCGCCCAGATATTCTCCCGCCGGTTGCAGGTTCAGCATCAACGGGATGTCATAGCCCACATCCTCCCAGTCCTGATTGGTCAACTGCACCCCCAGATGGTTGGCAATCGCTTTCATGTGGATGGGCGCATTGGTGGAACCGCCAATGGCCGAATTGACCACAATGGCGTTTTCGAAGGCTTGTCGGGTCATGATGTCGGACGGACGCACATCTTCCCAAACCAGATCCACAATGCGCTTGCCAGACAGATAGGCCATCTGAGCCCGCTCTTTGTGGACGGCAGGAATGGCGGCGGAACCGGGCAGGGACATGCCCAACGCTTCTGCCAAAGAGTTCATGGTCGTGGCCGTGCCCATGGTGTTGCAATAGCCGGGCGACGGGGCGGAGGAAGCTACGATGTCGGTATATTCTTCGTAGGACAGATTCCCCGCCGAAAGCTCTTTCTTGGCATGCCACTTGATGGTGCCCGAGCCCGTGCGCTGGCCCTTATACCAACCGTTGAGCATGGGTCCGACGGACAGTGTTATCGCAGGCAGATTGGCCGTTGCTGCTGCCATCAGCATAGCCGGCATGGTTTTATCGCAACCAATGGTGAGCACGACGCCGTCGATGGGATAGCCGAACAGCGTTTCCACCAGCCCCAGATAGGCCAGGTTCCGATCCAGATTGGCGGTGGGCCGTTTGCCGGTTTCCTGAATGGGGTGGACGGGAAATTCAAAGGCAATGCCCCCCGCTTCCCGAATGCCTTCGCGCACCCGCTCCGCCAGCACCAAGTGATGCCGGTTGCACGGGGAGAGGTCGGACCCGGTTTGAGCAATACCGATGATCGGCTTGCCGGACTGCAATTCTTCCCGCGTGATGCCCCAGTTCATGTAGCGTTCGATATAGAGCGCCGTCATGTCGTAGTCGTCCGGGTTGGCAAACCACAATTTTGAGCGCAGCTGGGCGGGCGATATTTTCTTTTTGGTCACGGTGGTCCTCCCTCCGGTTTTGCGCATCTTGAGAATGGCGGGGCGATTGTCAAACCGGGGACGGTTTGCCTGCTGCCATAATTTGGCTATCAAAACCCATGGCTGAAACCAATATTCCCATCCGCGGCAATCTCACCATTCGAGAGGCGGACCTGCGCGAAAAGTTCATCCACTCTGGCGGCCCCGGCGGGCAGAATGTCAACAAAGTGTCCACCGGCGTTCAGCTTCGCTATAACCCGCGCGCCGCCGCCACCCTGCCATGGCCGGTTATTGCAAAGGCCGAAAAACTAGCTGGCCAAAAGCTGACTGTGGATGGGGATATTCTCATCCAGGCCACCCGCCACCGCACTCAAGAGCAAAACCGAGAAGATGCCCGCAAGCGATTAGTGGCGCTGTTGCGAGAAGCCAGCGCCCCGCCACCCCCCAAGCGCAAACCCACACGCCTAAGCCTATCCGCCCGCCGCAAGCGGATGGACAGCAAAACGAAGCGCGGTGTCGTGAAGAAGTTACGCGGTCGCGTGAGCGAGGATTAAGCCCTAGCCTCGGGCTGCACGGACGCCTTGCGCAATGTTACCCACCAAGGCCAGGGGCGCGCTGACCGTTTCGGCCCCGGCTTCCCCATCTTCCAGACTGTCGGCAATGGCGCCCACAATGGCGGAACCCACCACGACCCCATCGGCTACAGAGCCGATGGCACTGGCTTGTTCCGCCGTCTTCACCCCAAAGCCAACGCAAATCGGCAGGTCGGTTTTGGCTTTGATATGTTTCACCTGCCGCGCCACATCCGCAGGCTCGGGGGCTGCGGAACCGGTGATGCCGTTGATAGAGACGTAATAGACAAAGCCCGAAGTGTTGGTGAGGACTTTGGGCAGACGCTTTTCATCCGTCGTCGGTGTGGCCAGTCGGATGAAATTCAGGTCCCGCTCAACGGCAGGAATGCAAAGCTCCCCATCCATTTCCGGCGGCAGATCGACGATAATCATCCCGTCCACGCCCGCATCTTTCGCGTCGTCAAGAAACGTTTCCGGACCGTACTGGTAGATCGGGTTATAATAGCCCATGACCACAATGGGCGTTTCATCGTCCGTCTCCCGGAAGGCACGCACCATGGCAAAAGTCTTCGCCATGGTCTGCCCGCCTTTCAGTGCCCGCACCCCGGCAGCTTGAATGGAAGGCCCATCGGCCATGGGGTCCGAAAACGGCATGCCCAATTCAATCACATCGGCACCCGCCGCGGGCAGCCCCTTCATGATGTCAAGAGAAGTCTCAAAATCCGGATCGCCCCCCATAAAATAGGTCACAAAAGCCGGCCGGTTTTCGTTCGCCAATTTGGCAAAACAGGTGGTCATACGTTGGGTCATGTGGATTAGTCTTCTAAGTCCAAAATACTCGAAACAGGATGGCTATGTTGGTAGCGATGATTAGTCCTAGCATCCACCTAAGCAGAACGATTTGTCCGTTTATCTGCTCAAACTTGGTGCTTATTTCGTCGCGTAGAGTTGCCATTTCGGCACGGAGCCTTTGATTGTCTTCTCGCAATTCCGAAAACTGCTGATCGGATTTGCGATATTCTAATGCGAGGCCTTCAGCAGCGGCACGCGCTTTCGAGTCATCAGCGCCAGCGCTGATGAGAGCGTCGTACATCTCTGTGACCATCATGTTCATGCCACAACCCTACAGCGATGTGATGAGATTGGCAAAAACTACAACTTCAACCCCAGCGCCTCGGCCACCGTGTGCACATCCTTATCACCACGCCCGCACAGGTTCATGACGATGATCTGATCCTTGTCCATTTTCGACGCACGTTTGACCACTTCAGCCAGTGCGTGGCTGGGTTCTAGTGCCGGAATAATCCCCTCGGTGCGGCACAGAAGCTGGAAGGCTTCCAAGGCTTCATCGTCCATGATGGGCACGTAGTCCACACGGCCCGTATCTTTAAGCCAGGAGTGCTCCGGGCCGATGCCGGGGTAGTCGAGACCAGCGGAGATGGAGGCGCCTTCATCGATTTGCCCTTCCGCATCTTGCAGCAGATAGGTCCGATTGCCGTGCAACACGCCGGGGCGACCGGCGGTGAGGGAGGCGCAGTGTTCGTCGCCTTCCAGCCCCTTGCCACCGGCTTCCACGCCAACGATCTGCACGTCTTTGTCATCCAAGAACGGGTGGAACAGGCCGATGGCGTTGGACCCGCCGCCCACAGCCGCGATAATCATGTCGGGCAAGCGACCTTCGGCTTCCATCATCTGGCTGCGGGCTTCCTTGCCGATGACGGATTGGAAATCGCGCACCAGTTCAGGATAGGGGTGCGGGCCTGCGGCTGTGCCGATGAGGTAATAGGTGTCTTCCACATTGGTCACCCAGTCCCGCAGGGCCTCATTCATGGCATCCTTCAAGGTGCCAGCGCCTGCGGTGACGGCTTCGATTTCCGCTCCCAAAAGGCGCATGCGGAACACGTTGGGGGATTGGCGGTGAACGTCCTTCGCGCCCATATAGACCAGGCAGGGGAAGCCAAAGCGCGCGGCGACTGTGGCAGACGCAACCCCATGCTGGCCCGCACCGGTCTCCGCAATAATGCGCGTTTTCCCCATGCGCTTGGCCAGCAGTATCTGCCCCAGACAGTTATTGATCTTGTGGCTGCCGGTATGGTTCAGTTCATCGCGCTTGAAGTAAATCTTCGCGCCACCCAAATGCTCGCTCAAGCGTTCGGCGAAATAGAGCGGCGAAGGGCGGCCCGTGTAGTGCTTGTTGAGATGCTCTAGTTCGGAAATGAATTCCGGGTCCTTCTTGGCGGCCTTGTACGCATCATCCAGCTCCAAAATATTGGGCATAAGCGTTTCCGCCACAAAGCGCCCGCCGAAAATGCCGAACTGGCCTGCTTCATCCGGGCCGTTGCGGAAGGAATTGGGGGTCTGAACGTTCATTGGCTTTCCCTCTCAAGCGTCGCGGCATCGCGCGAGCAAGGCTTTGATCTTATCTCCATCCTTAACACCCGGCGCGCTTTCCACGCCAGATGAAAGGTCCAGACCCGCCAAGGCATTAGCCGTATTGCGGACGTGGCCGATTGCCTCATCAAGATTATCCATACTGATGCCGCCCGAGAGCAGCATGGGCGTTTCGCTGGCGAGGTTTTCAACCAGTGACCAGTCGAAGGTTACCCCGTTGCCACCGGGGAGGTCAGCACCCTTGGGTGGTTTGGCATCCACTAGCAACAGGTCCACATGGGGAGCGTAGTGGGATATTGTGTTTAAATCATCGGCTTCCCGCACCGCCATAGCCTTGATGATGGGCAGGCCGTGGCGCTGTCTCAAAGCTGCGATGCGTTCCAGACTTTCGCCGCCGTGCAGCTGCAACAGATCGGGCTTCATGGTGGTGACGATTTCGTCAAGATAGTCATCCTCTGCGTTGACGGTCACAGCAACGGTTTCGGCTTTGCCCTTGAGCTGCGCCAAAGCTCCAGCCTGTTCCACGGAAACATGGCGGGGGCTTTTGGAATAGAAGATAAAGCCCAGATGCGTTGCCCCGCCATCGCGGGCCAATGCAACGCTTTCGGGCGTGGAAAGCCCGCAAATTTTGACGATCATATCCATCATGGCGGCATGCCAGACTGCGGGTGAGGAGTCTACGCCACCACCGCGTGCAATTCACTGCCATGGGTGCGCAGCCACGCGGAATGGGCTTTGTAGTTAGGGCAGATGTCCTTCACATGGGCCCAGAACCGGTCGGAATGGTTCATTTCGCGCAGGTGGGAGGCTTCGTGGGCCGCCAGATAGTCCAGCACTTCCGGTGGGGCCAGGATGATGCGCCAGGAGAAGTTGAGCGCCCCAGTTGAGGAGCAGGACCCCCAGCGCGATGTCGTATCTCGCAGGGTAATGGATTTAGGTTTTACACCCAAGGTCGCCGCGTGGACTTTTACGCGTTTCGATAAGTCCTGCTTGGCTTGCCGTTTGAGAAAATCCGCCACTTTGCGGGGCAGAAAGTTCGGATCGCCAAACACGCGGATCACCTTCTCGCCATTCTCTTCCATGCCGATCGAAACGACGCCGCGTCCGATGCCGGAATGCATAATGCGATGGGGCACACCGCGTAGGGGAATGACGGCCCCGTTTTCGATACGTGTCACATCGGGCAGGCGCGATAGCCGCGCCGCCGCCCAACCCTTGTGCTTGTTCAAAAACTGATCCACAGCCAGTTCCGGCGTGCCAGGCGGCACGGTGACTTTCAAGCTCTCCGCTGTTTTGGAAGCGGGCACAATGCGCAATGTGAGCCGTGTGGTGCGCGGGTTTTCCACCACGCGCACATCCACCATGCGCCCGTCAATGTCGAGCAAGGTCCAGCGCTCGGTCTTGCCCTGCCGCGTGGGCGGGCGTTTTTTCAAGATGGAAAGCATGGCGCGAGATTAGTTGATTCGCGCCATGCAAGAAACATCAGCTCTCGCCAATCTTATCTTGCGTTTTCGTATCAAAATCGCTGGCATCATGGCGCTCATGCAATTGCAGCGAGGGTTCCCCGAAGGCCCGGTTCACCATGCGGCCGCGCAATACGGCGGGGCGGGCGTCGATCTTCTTCGCCCAAGCCATGACGTTTTTGTAGCTTTCCACGTCAAGAAATTCCGCCGCATTGTAGAGGCGGCCCAGCACCAGTTGGCCATACCAAGGCCAGATGGCTATATCGGCAATGGTGTAATCATCTCCCGCAATGTAGGCGCGGTCCGCCAGTCGGCGTTCCAGCACGTCCAGCTGACGTTTGGTCTCCATGGAGAAACGCTCAATGGCATATTCGATATGGATGGGTGCATAAGCGTAAAAATGGCCAAAACCGCCGCCCAGATAGGGGGCGGAGCCCATCTGCCAGAATACCCAATTCATCACTTCCGTGCGCTGCGGTCCGGATGCGGGGAGGAAGGCCCCGAATTTCTCGGCCAGATGCATCAGAATGGACGCCGACTCAAATACCCGAACGGGTTCATCGCCGGAGCGGTCCATAAGCGCTGGAATTTTGGAATTGGGGTTGATGTCCACGAAGTCGGACCCGAATTGGTCCCCTTCATTGATTTTGATAAGCCAGGCATCATATTCCGCGCCAGTGTGACCGGCAGCGAGAAGCTCCTCAAACATCACCGTCACTTTAACGCCGTTGGGCGTGGCCAGCGAATAGAGCTGGAACGGGTGTTTGCCCACGGGCAGTTCTTTTTCGGATGTGGCTCCGGCGATGGGCCGGTTGATATTGGCGAACTGGCCTCCGCTGGCCTTTTCCCATTTCCACACTTTGGCGGGAGTGTAGCCTTCGGGCAGGCCGGGTTTTTGTTCTTCGCTCATGATGAGCCTCAGGTCTTTGCTTCGAGAAACCCACGATTTGGGTGGTGGCGTGCGCGAATTAAAGCCCCCTCACAAAATTGAGATTAGGCGAGCCCCCGCAAAATGGGCCGCGCCGCTTCCATCAGCACTTTTTCCGTGGGCTTCAGAAGCGCATTGCGGTCAAACACGTTGGGCTGATCGGCGAGCGATTGCCGCAACGCTTTACCAAACGCCATGCGCAATTCCGTACCGATGTTGAATTTACAAACCGCCGTATCCCGCGCCAGCGCTTGGCGCACCTCAGCGGGCACGCCTGACCCACCATGGATGACGAGGGGGACGTTTGTTTTGGCTTCAATGGCGGCGATGGCCGCGCGGTCGATTTCTGCGCTGGCCGACTGTTGCAGATGCTCGTTGCCCACGGAGACCGCCACCGCATCTACGCCGGTCTGTGTCACAAATTGCGCCACCTCGTCAGGGTCGGAACGGGCGGAGGCTTCCCCCGCCACTTCGCCCCCGTCCGCATAGCCCACAAACCCCACTTCCCCTTCCACAGACACACCTGCCTTGCGGGCCATTTCCACGATAGCGGCAGTCTTTTCTATGTTTTGCGAAAGCGCCTTGCGGGAACCGTCATACATGACCGACGTGAAACCAGCGTCGATGGCCTCCCGGCATTCTTCAAAAGTGTAGCCATGGTCCAGATGTGCCACTACGGGTGTGTCCATATCATGGGCCAGCGTGCGGAACATGGCCGCTAAAACGGGCAGCGGTGTGTGCGCCCGGCACCCTGGTCCGGCTTGCAAGATAACCGGCACCCCCTCCGCCTGCGCCGCCATGGCGTATGCCCGCGCATCCTCCCACCCCAGCACGACCAGCCCTGCCACGGCGTGACCGTTGGCAAGGGCGGGGGTGAGAACGTCTTTGAGAGTTACCAGGGGCATAAGTTTGCCCTCTCCCCTCTCTCGGACGTCATAGGCCGACTTGATCGGCCTATCTCCCAAGTTTCTGGAGATCCGCCGATCAAGTCGGCGGATGACGGATCTAAGAGGGCGAGTACTTCAAAAGGCGGAGCAAGCGTCATGGTGTTTGGTTCCAGCTTTTACTCCCAGGCTACTCCCCCTCTCACGCGTCATCCGCCGACTTGATCGGCGGATCTCTGTGCGCGTGCCCCACTTTGGGAGATTGGCCGATCAAGTCGGCCAATGACGGGGTTGGAGTAAGAACCGGGAAGTAATTAAATTGTGCCTATTTGAATTTCGCAATCATGTCCTTGATGCCGGGGATCGTCTCAATCTGATAGGCGTGGCTTGGTTGGAAATATTGCACCAGTGACCGCTGGGAGAGGCCAGCCAGAATGGTGAAATAGTACATTTCATAACCGGGCAGCACAGCGCAGGGATGGTAGCCTTTATCCAAACATATCGTGGACCCGTCCACGATATGGTACGCGTCACCAGACTTACCGTCCTCCCGCTGCAACATCTGCACACCAGATCCATGCTTGGGGCGGAAGCGAAAATTATAGGTCTCGTCGTGCCGCGTTTCGTCGGGGAGGCGGTCTGTATCATGCTTGTGGCTCGGGAAACCCGACCAGCCGCCAGCGCCTACTGTGAAAAGCTCTGACACCAAAAGCCGCCCCACTTTGTCGTGCTGTTTCTGGCCTAAAATGTGTTTGATCTTGCGGTGGGTCTTGGTGTCATCAGACCCGTATTGCACCAGATCAATACCATCCGCGCGCACGTCAAACGGCTCAAGCACTTTGTCAAACACGCCCCCGGCCACGAACACTTCGGCGCTTTCGGAAACACAATCCATGGTTACCTTCGCGCCCACGGGCACGTAGACGCCCTCCGGTTCCCCGTCCCACACATCTTCGCCGCGATTGCCCAGCGCAGCATAGGCCTCGCCTTCCACATCCACATTCATCGTCCCTGTTGCGGGCACAATGCAGGTTTCATAACCGGGTACTTGATAGGTGAACGCGTCGCCCTTTTTCAGTTTGACGATGTTGAAATAGTTCAGCGGAACCGTGCTGTCATTCACATCCACGATTGGTTTATTGCCATTGTCATAGGGGGGGATATGCATGGGTCACACTTCCTGCGGTTGGTAGGTGGCCATGAAGGAGGCCAGTTCATCGGCATAGGGCATGGCGGGGGCGCAGCCCGGTTTACTCACCACGATGGCGGCGCAGGCTGAACCGGTTATAAGCGCCTCACGCCAGTCTTTACCCTCCGCCAAAGCAGCCATCAGACCTGCCATAAAGCTGTCCCCCGCACCGGTGGGTTTCAACGCTTCGACGGCATAGATGCCTGTGCGGATTTCCTCATTCCCGGTAAAGGTGATGGCACCCTTCTCACCCATCTTATAAATAATCGTTTTGCCCTCTCTGGCCAGAGACCGGGCTTTGTCGAGCCCCGCATCATAATCGCCAGCCATGAAGCCAAATTCTTCGTCATTGCCCACAATGAGATCGCAATGTTGCGCAGCCGCGCTCAGCGTCTCGGACGCGTCTTGCGCCGATACCCATGAATAGGGCCGGTAATCCACATCAAAAATGATGGGCATTCCCGCTTCCCGCGCCAAGTCAAAGGCGTGAAACGTGGCCGCCCGCGAGGGTTCTGCTGCAAAGACCGTGCCTGCCGTAATAAGCGCGCCGTGGGAAGCATAGTCCACCGCGGCCACATCGTTTTTGTTCATCTGAAAATCTGCGGCGCCATTGCGGTAGATCACCGACTGGTGGTTCTCCATACGGCTTTCATACACGGCCAGGGAATTGCGGTATTCACCGGCAATTGGCGTGACCCATTGCGTTTTAACGCCATAGCCCAGCAATTGGTTGACGCAATAGCGCCCCACGCTGTCATCACTCACCCGTGTGACCAGAGAAGCCGCGCCGCCCAATTTGCAAATACCAGCCGCGATATTGGCCGATGAGCCGCCAAGCCCTGCGTAAAACACCTCCGCATGTTCCGTGGGCATGTCTGGAGGGTAGGTGAAAAAATCCATACCCGCCCGCCCGATGACGAGAAACTTGTTTTTGGCTATGCCTCCCAGCAGGTCCATCACACACCTTTACGCTGGCGTTTGCGATGGGATTCCACCTCTTCGTGGGCCTCGCGCACGCTCTGTTTGTCAGAAACGCGGGGCGTGCCGACCTCCCACCAGGTGTGGCCTTGTGTGGTCCACCCCTCATAGGGGTCAACCTGCATGACGATGATGGAGGTTTTGTCCGCCGGCTGTGCCCGCTTGAAGGCCTCCGCCAGTTCGGCGGGGGAAGTGACGGTTTCCGCATTGGCCCCCATGGCCCGGGCATGGGCTTCAAAATCCACCGCGAAGGGCTCTTCTACAGTGGGGCAATCCTTGATGAGATTGTTAAAGCTCTCCTGCCCCATATTGTTTTGCAGCTTGTTGATGACGGCAAAGCCGCCATTGTCCAGCACGAGTACGATCATCTTGGCACCCGTCAAAACAGACGAGTAAATGTCGGAATTCATGAGCAGATATGAACCGTCGCCGCAAAAGACGATCGTGTCCCTGTCCGGCTCTTTTTCGCGCTGGGCCAACCGGCTCCCCCAGCCCCCGGCAATTTCATACCCCATGCACGAAAAGCCGAATTCCACGTCCACCGTGCCAATGCCCAGCGTCTTCCAGTTGGCGGTGACCTCTGCAGGCAGGCCCCCTGCGGCGGCCACGATACGATCCTGCGGGTCGCAAAGCCCGTTTACCACGCCGATGGCCTGGGCATAGGAATTGGGGCCATTATCCGGTGCCGTGTTTTGCGCCACATAGGTTTGCCATTCTTTTCGGTGTGCCTGAGCCTTTTCCCGCCACGCCGTATCCGCTTTCCAATCCTGCAACGCGGCACCGACGGCCTCCATGCCCAGTTTGGCATCCCCAACGACCGCCAAAGACCGGTGCTTTGCTGCGTCATGCCGTCCGGCATTGATGGAGATGATCTGCGCGTCCTTCGCAAAGGCCGTCCAGGAGCCTGTGGTAAAATCTTGCAACCGCGTGCCTACGGCCACGATCACATCGGCTTCCTCCGCGATAGCATTGGCACTGTCCGAGCCGGTGACACCAAGCGGACCGATATTGAGCGCATGATCGTCAGTAAAATTGGCACGCCCCGCGATGGTTTCCACCACGGGAATATCCAACGTTTCGGCAAACCAATGGAGCGTGTCCACCGCGCGGGAATATTGCACCCCGCCCCCCGCGATAATCATGGGCCGTTTTGCGTTGCGCAGGGCCGCCACGGCATCCGCCACTTCCCCTTCATCGGGGGCTTGGCGGCGAATGCGGTGGACGCGCTTTTCAAAAAATGCGTCGGGATAATCAAACGTCCACCCTTGCACATCCTGCGGCAGGCCGATGAAGGCGGGGCCACAATCGGCGGGGTCAAGCATGGTGTTGAGCGCCGCTGGCAGCGATTGGATGATCTGCGCCGGGTGGGTGATGCGGTCCCAAGAGCGGGTCACCGCTTTAAACGCATCGTTCACGCCAAAAGTGGGGTCACCGAAATGCTCCAATTGTTGCAGCACCGGGTCCGGCAGGCGGGTGATGAAAGTGTCCCCGCACAGCATGAGCATGGGCAGGCGGTTGGCATGGGCCAGGGCGGAAGCGGTCAACAGGTTCGCCGTGCCCGGCCCGGCAGACGCCGTGCAAAACATCATGCGTTGACGCAGATGATATTTGGCATAACCAGCGGCGGCAAAGCCCATGCTTTGTTCGTTTTGCCCGCGATAAAGGGGCATCTCTTCCTGAACGTTTGCCAGTGCCTCGCCCAGACAGGGCACATTGCCGTGCCCAAAAATACCGAATCCGCCGCCAAAGACGCGCACTTCTTCGCCGTCCACCTCAATCCACTGGTTCATCAACCAGCGCACGATGGCTTGGGCCACAGTCAAAGTGGTTACACCGCTTACCATTCAAATTGTCCTGCTTCGCCGCCCGAAGCCCCTGATAAGCCCATATTGCCGCAGGGCCAATGCGCGGCGGTGGAGAAATTTGCGCGCTGATTCACATTTTTGCGGGATGTTGCAGAATTTCAAACCGACCCTTTTCTTTAGGCACGCACCAAGCAATGATGCGCGCCGGGGCCGACGCAACCAAATTGGGTCGGTCGGAGACATTCAGGGAGACCCACATGAAAAAAACACTGCTTGCCGTGGCTGCCGCCACGCTGATGACCACCGCCGCCACCTCCGTTTCCTGGGCTGAGCCCGTCAAAATCGGCATGATTACCACGCTCTCCACGGGTGCTGGCTATCTGGGTGAAGACGTGCGGGACGGTTTCCTTTTGGCCGTGAAAGAGGAAGGCGGGAAGCTGGGGGGCACGGCCGTTGAGGTGATGGTAGAAGACGATGGCCGCAAACCCGGCAATGGCAAGCAGATTGCAGACCGTTTTTTGAAACGCGAGAAGGCGGAGATCATCACCGGTGTGATTTTCTCCAACGTCTCCCCCGTTGTGGCCCCTATGGCGCTCAAGGCGGGTGCATTTTACATCTCCCCCAATTCCGCCCCGTCGCTTTTTGCGGGCAAGGGCTGCCATGAAAACTACTTCGTGGCTTCCTGGCAAAATGACAGCCTGCACGAATCCGCCGGCGTTTATGCCAATGAGTTGGGCTATAAAAACGCCTATATTCTCGCCCCCAATTATCAGGCGGGCAAGGACGCGCTGGCCGGTTTCAAACGCTTCTTTAAGGGCGAAATTGCTGGCGAAACCTATACCAAGCTGGGCCAGACGGACTATGCAGCCGAGATTGCCAAAATCCGCGCGGCAAAACCTGAAATGGTGTTCCAGTTCCTGCCCGGCGGCATGGGCATCAATTTCATGAAGCAATATGCCCAGGCGGGTCTCAAAGACAGCGTGCCCATGGTGGTCTCCGCCGTGTCCATGGACGACAAGATCATGGGTGCCGTGAAAGACGCCGCCGTTGGCGTTCGCTCCACCGCCCATTGGTCCATGCATCAGGACAACGCGGCCAACGCCAAATTTGTGGAGGGCTTCAAGGCCGAGTTCGGGCGCAATCCAACCGTTTACGCTTCCCAAGGCTATGACACGGCCAAGCTCATCGCCAGCGCCCTGAAAGCCACGGGCGGCAAGGTGACGGAAGATGCGGACGCTTTCCGCGCCGCGCTCAGGAAAGCCGACTTTGCCTCCGTGCGCGGCGAGTTTAAATTTTCCAACAACAACCACCCCATCAACAACTGGCTGGGTCAGGTGGTGGAGAAAGCCGACGATGGCACGATCACCAACAAGATCGTCAACGTCGTGGCCCCCAACCATGTGGATGCCTATACGGGCGAGTGCCCGCTGAAATAGGGGGGTGCATTCCTTCAAATAATTCGTCATTGGCCGACTTGATCGGCCAATCTCCTAGCGGTGAAGGAGGGTCGAAAAGCAGGTGCTTCTCGATCAAGCTAAAACAGGCGGAGATCCGCCGATCAAGTCGGCGGATGACGGCGCGGGGCAATTAGTGGCTGTCGTTTCATGTCACCAAATGCCTATAAAAACGACCGTCCCCATTGTTCGATTGTGAACACGTTCAGCGATCTTCATGACCCTCTTTCTCGAGCAAATTCTCAACGGCCTGCAACTGGGCGTGTTTCTGTTCCTCATTGCAGCGGGGCTCACGCTCATTTTTGGCATTATGGGGGTCATCAACCTGGCCCACGGGTCCCTGTTCATGGTGGGGCCTATGCGGCAGCGGTGACGACAGCCTATAGCGGTTCATTCTGGCTAGGCCTGTTGGCGGCGCTGGCGGCTGCGGCCATCACCGGCATGGTTATGGAAATCGTGGTCATGCGAAGGCTCTACCACCGGGACCATCTGGATCAGGTGCTGGCCACGTTTGGCCTCATCCTGTTTGCCAATGAAGCCACCACCATGGCCTTTGGGCGCACGCCTTTGTTCATGGATGTGCCGGGTTTCCTGAACGGGTCTGTGGAGATCATCCCCGGTGTCATCTATCCGGTCTATCGCCTCGTCATCTTGGGCGTTGGCGCGCTGGTGGCACTGGCGCTTTTTCTCATTATCGCCAAGACCCGAGCGGGCATGTTGATCCGCGCGGGGTCCACCAACCGCGATATGGTGGCCGTGCTGGGTGTGGATATTGCCCTCATGTTCACCCTTCTTTTCGGTTTGGGTGCCGTCTTCGCCGGTCTTGCAGGGGCCATGGCCGCACCTCTGGTCTCGGTGGAAGTGGGGATGGGCGAACAACAACTCATCCTGGCCTTTGTGGTGGTGGTGATCGGAGGTATCGGCTCCGTCAAAGGGGCGCTGGTGGGCGCGCTTTTGGTGGGGCTGGTGGACACGCTGGGGCGCGCCTTCCTGCCGGACCTCCTGCGCCTGTTTTTTGACAGCGCCACGGCGGATGGGGTGGGCTCCGGCCTTTCGTCCATGTCCATTTACATTCTCATGGCGCTCATCTTGGTTTTGCGCCCATCGGGCCTCTTTCCCATGGCAGGGCAACGGCATTGAGAGATTTTGTAAAATCACTGGGTCTGGAAAATTCGCCCCGCGAAGTGCTGGCCGCTCTTTTCTTTTTCCTGGCCATTTTTCTGCCATGGATTTTGGAAGCCTTTGGTGAAGGCTTTCTCATCACGCTGGCCAGCCGCATTTGCATCTACGCGCTGGCGGCCATGAGCCTGAACCTGATCCTTGGCTATGGCGGCATGATCTCCTTTGGCCACGCCGCTTATTTTGGTGTGGGTGCCTATGTGGTTGGCATATTGGCCCAGCATGGGTTCGAAGGCAGCACGGTCCTAGGCATCACCCCGCCCAATTCCATGGCCATCACCTTGCCCCTCTCCATGCTGATTGCCGGGGTGACGGCAGCCATTTTGGGCGCGTTGTGCCTGCGCACAGCGGGTGCCTATTTCATTATGATAACCTTGGCCTTTGCTCAGATGTTGTTCTTCCTGTTCGTCTCCTTAGAAGGCTACGGTGGCGATGATGGCATCATCATGCTGGGCGGGCGCAATACGTTGGGGCCGGTGGATACCGCCAGCGACGCCCAGTTTTATTGGCTGTGCCTCGGCCTGCTCTTGGCTTTCATCTTCATCAACCACCGCCTCGTGCGCTCCCGCTTCGGGCAGGTTTTGCAGGCTTGCCGTCAAAACGAACCGCGTCTGGCGGCGCTGGGTTGCAATGTGAACCACTATAAGCTCACCGCCTTCACCATCGCCGGAGCAGTGGCCGGTCTTGCAGGCGGCCTATTGGCCAACCACGCAGAATATGTAAGCCCCGATTACGTGCACTGGACCAAATCTGGCGATCTCATGATTATGGTCATTCTGGGCGGCTTGGGCATCGCCCTTGGCCCAGTGGTAGGCGCCGCCGCTTTTCTTTTGTTAGAAGAATTTTTGCCGGTGATGTTTGAAAGCATGGGCCTGCCTTTGCTGAAAGAGCATTGGCGCATCGTCTTTGGCCCGCTCCTCATCTGCATTGTTCTGTTCGCGCGCGGCGGTTTGTTGGGCACGCTCCAGGGTCGCTTCGCCCCCAAAATGCCCGACGCCATGAAGCCGGACGGGGCCACACCATGACGGCTGACAATTCCGCAGAAGGGATCGCGCTTCAGATCACCGATTTGCGAAAATCCTTTGGCGCGCTGAAGGCCACCGATGGGGTCACCATGGATGTGCGCCATGATGAAATCCACGCCGTCATCGGACCCAATGGGGCGGGCAAAACCACGCTTGTGGCCCAAATCTGCGGTCAGCTCGACCCCGACGGTGGCAGCCTCCACTTTTTGGGTCAGGACATCACAGCACTGCCCCAGCAAAAGCGGGTGCAAGCCGGTCTGGTGCGCTCCTTCCAGATCACGTCCATCTTTCCGGACTTCACCGCGCTGGAAAACGTGGCCATGACGGTGCAACTGCGACAGAGCCATTCTTTCCGGTTTTGGAAATCCGCCGCTCAAGACGCATCGCTCATGGAGCCGGCCATGGCCCAATTAGCAAGGGTTGGCCTTGCCGCACATGCCCATCAGCCGGTCCACGCCCTTGCCCACGGCCAACAACGGCAGCTGGAACTGGCCATGGCACTAGCCGTCAAACCCCACTTGATGGTGCTGGACGAGCCCATGGCAGGCATGGGCCTGGAAGAATCCGCCCGGGTTGTGGACCTGCTGCGCAGTCTCAAGGGCGAAGTGGCCATGCTCTTGGTGGAGCACGATATGGAAGCCGTGTTCCAATTGGCCGACCGCATTTCCGTCATGGTCTATGGTCGCCTTATCGCCACCGGCACGGTGGATGAAATTCGGGGCAATGAAGAGGTTCGCCGCGCCTATCTGGGTGAAGACGCATGAGCACCATGCTGCGCGTTGAGGGCTTACAATCGGGCTATGGCCGCAGCCAAGCGCTCTTTGATATGGGTTTTGAGGTACAAGAAGGGCAGGTGGTCACCCTGCTTGGCCGCAACGGCATGGGCAAAACCACCACGCTCAAGACCATTTTGGGCCTGCTACCCACATGGCAGGGCAGGGTGGAGTTTCGCGGCGCTAAACTCACTGGCCTCGCCCCCCACAAAATTGGCCGCTTGGGCATTGCGCTAGTGCCGGAAGGCCGACAGGTTTTCCCCACCCTTTCCGTGCGGGAAAACCTGTTGGCCACCGCCGCCAACCGCGACGGCCGCGCTAACCCGTGGGCTTTAGACCGTGTGGCCGGTCTGTTTCCCCGCCTGGAAGAACGCAAAGACCAATCCGCCGCGCTCCTCTCCGGCGGCGAACAGCAAATGCTGGCCATCGGTCGCGCCCTGATGACCAACCCCCACCTCTTGGTACTGGACGAAGCCACCGAAGGCCTCGCCCCCCTTGTGCGCCAGGAAATCTACGATTGCCTGACCAGCCTCAAAAACGAAGGCCAGTCCATCCTGCTTATCGATAAAAACATCACCGAACTGTCCCGCATCGCCGACCACCATGTGATCGTAGAAAAGGGCAGGGTCCCATGGAGCGGTAGCAATAAAGACTTCTTGGCCGATGAGACGCTTAAGAGCCGGTATTTGGGGTTGGAGACCTAACGCTGTACAAGAAGCATGATTGCCATTTGCAGAACGGCCGCAGCGTCATGTTTTCATATAGCCTATGATGAATAGCGCGATCCCATTGGTGCATCACCTCAGGCAAACCAAGCTAACATGATTTTGGGGGCTTACCGGCGCTTCAAGACTGCAACAAATTCCGCCTCCGTGATCCCGGCCTGATCAATGATCGACCGCATTGTGCCTGGTGGAAGATCACGGGAACAATGCACCGGTACCACCACAGTTCTCGAGGTGCCCGACGTCGACCTCAGGATGTGGTGGCTGCATTTCACGCGCTTAATCTCAAATCCGAGCTTGAGCAGTGCTTTGATAGCCTGCTTGCCGTCGATGGAGGACAGCCTTGAGGGGCTCACAAGTCCCTCGTGGCAATTATGCGGCCTCGGAAACAGTCAAAGAGCGTATTAGCGGCTCAACATCGTCCGGAACGGGTGCACCATCTTCCCGGCGAACCTCCAACGCAAGCTCAATGGCTTCTCGACCCATTTCAAGCGCCTCGGCCTCTGTTTCACCGAAGCTGACCACTTCGGGCAAAGCAGGCACGAGAACTGTGTAACCCCCTTCGGGTTCTGGCCGCATGTGAACCGTATAACGCATGGTGCGAACCTCCAGTCTGATTGCCCACAGACTAACCGTTTTTACATCATTGATCCATTGCGGACTTAGAAGCTGCGCCAGCAATCAAATCCAATAAAAACGACAGCGTCCACTCAAGTGCTTTATACTTATGTTTTCGGGCTAACGCCTTTGATGAACAAATGGTCCAGAAACCGGGCTGCATCGTGGAAGCGGCCATCGCCGCGTCCATCATCGCCCAAGACCGTGCGCACCTGAACGTCGAAATCGGCATAATGCTGGGTGGTGGCCCAGATGGAGAAAATGAGGTGTTTGGGGTCCACCCGCGCCATACGGCCCTCATCCATCCAGCCGCGCAAAGTTTTTGCCTTCTCTTCCACGAGCATTTTCAAAGCGTGGAGGTCTTGCTGAATATGCGGTGCGCCGCGCAGCATTTCGTTGGCAAACAATCGGCTTTCGCGGGGGTAATCCCGCGCCATTTCCAGCTTCCGTTCAATATAACCACGAATTTCTGTCAGCGGGTCCCCCTCAGCATCCAATTGGTGCAGCGGGGCGAGCCAGTTATCCAACAGGCGGCTCAACAGGCGCCGGTGAATGTCTTCCTTACCCTTGAAATAATAAAGTAGATTGGGCTTTGACAGGCCCGCCTCGTCGGCGATTTGATCCAGCGTCGCCCCGCGAAAGCCGTGGGCGGCAAACACGTTGAGGGCACAATCAAGAATGTGCTCTTCTTTGTCAGTACGGCGGCTAGTCTTGGTCATGGCGGTGCGTAGCCCATTCCACCGCCGTAAGCAAAGCCGGTTCCCTTGGAAAAGTCGCAAAAAAAGGACGGCAAAAGACGCGGTTTTGGTCTTGAGGCGCGGCGGGAAAACTGCGACGCTTTGACTATATGGTCAAACTGCCCTGGGGCCGTTTGTGCAGACGTTGGAGGGAAATCATGGGTAATCAAAAACTGAACGCTCCGGGCGAAAATCTGCGCATCAACGGGGACCGGTTGTGGGACACCATCCACGCCATGGCAGAAATTGGCCCCGGTGTGGCGGGCGGCTCCAACCGGCAGACGGTGACGGATGAAGACGCCGAAGGCCGCAGACTTTTTCAAACATGGTGTGAGGAGGCCGGTCTGACCATGTCAGTGGATCAGATGGGTACGATGTTCATGCACCGTGCGGGACCCGATACAGACGCTCTCCCGGTCTATGTCGGTTCCCACTTGGATACCCAGCCCACCGGCGGGCGCTATGATGGTGTGCTGGGGGTGTTGGCTGGTTTGGAAATTGTGCGCACCCTCAATGATCTCGATATCAAGACCAAACACCCCATCGTGGTCACCAACTGGACCAATGAGGAAGGCACTCGCTTTGCCCCTGCTATGATGGCCTCGGGCGTGTTCACCAAGCAATTTACTCAGGAATGGGCCTATGACCGGGTCGATGCAGAAGGCAAACGCTTTGGCGACGAGCTAGAGCGCATCGGCTGGAAGGGTGAGGAAGAAGTGGGCGCGCGGGACATGCACGCCTTTCTCGAGTTACACATCGAACAAGGGCCCATTCTAGAAGCCGAAGGCAAGGACATTGGCGTTGTCACCCACGGGCAGGGTCTACGCTGGATTGAATGCACGGTAACGGGTAAAGAGAGCCACACCGGCTCCACCCCCATGCCCATGCGCAAGAATGCCGGGCGCGGGTTGGCTCAAATCACCGAACTTGTCCACGCCATCGCCATGGACAACGCCCCCAATGCCGTGGGGGCCATTGGCCATATCGACGTGCATCCCAACAGCCGCAACATCATCCCCGGCAAAGTGGTGTTCACCATCGACTTCCGCAGCCATGAGCTGGACACGCTCAACGGCATGGTGGACCGGCTAATGACGGAGGCTCCCAAACTCTGTGCCGACTTGGAGGTGGAGTTTTCCGCCGAAATCGTCGGCCAGTTCGACCCACCAGAATTCGACAAGGGCCTTGTGAATTCCATCCGCGAAGCCGCTGAACGTCTGGGCTATTCCCACCGCGATATCATCTCCGGCGCCGGCCACGACGCCTGCTGGATCAACCGCGTGGCCCCCACCGCCATGGTCATGTGCCCGTGCGTGGACGGTTTGAGCCACAACGAGGCGGAGGAGATTTCCAAAGAATGGAGCACGGCGGGAGCGGAAGTTCTGTTCCACGCGGTGGTGGAAGCGGCGGAGATTGTGGGGTGAGATTGAGAACCCTCACCCAAGATCGACTAAGCTTTGCTGCGCAAAGCAAGTCTCTCTATCCCTCTCCCTGGCAGGGAGAGGGAAACACCCCTCCTTCTCCCCATTGGGGAGAAGGATACGAGGACTTGGCTTTGCGAAAGCAAAGCCATAGCCGCAGTTGGATGAGGGGAATATGCGCCTAACCCCATCACAATTCCGCACCAAGCATCGCCGAAACCCAACTAACGCTGAAGCCGTAATGTGGGAGACCCTCCGCAACCGCGCTCTAGGCGGCTACAAATTCACCCGCCAGATGACGATCGGCCAATACACCGTCGATTTCACCTGCCGCGCAAGAAAACTGGTCGTTGAAGTTGATGGGCCGGTTCACGATTATTCCCACAGTGACGAAGCACGAGCGTTTTGGTTGAACCGACAAGGCTACGCCGTAGTCCGCTTCAACAATCATCAGGTGCTGACGGATCGCCATTTCGTAACAACCGCTATTCTCCAGCTGTTGGAAAATGTATTTGAGGAAAGTGCAGACTTGTATTCCTCACCAGCTTTACCACCCGAGCGAGTCACATGCTGATCCTAACCCCTCACCCAAGATCGACCATGGAATTGCTGCGCAATTCCGGTCTCACTATCCCTGTCCCCAATGGGGCGAGAGAGGTATGGAGTTCGTTGTGAAAAAGCTGCTTTTAGCGGGCGTACTATTGTCCGTTTCAACAAATACCAAAGCCCAAACCGGCCAACCTGTGCCGCTACCGCTGCCACCCAAAGTGGAAAGCAATTTGCCAGCTGATGTGGCGGGGCAAGACGTGCGGCTCGTGAAGGGCTGCTACGTTTACATCTACGAGGGCGAGGTGTTTCCGCTGCAAGACGCCAACGGCAAGCAAATCTGCAAATAATCATCCGCCTGTCAGGGGAGAAAAACCATGACCACCACCATCAAAAACGGCACCGTCGTCACTGCAGACCTCACCTACAAAGCCGATGTGCAGATTGAGGATGGCATCATCACCGCCATCGGGCCGAACCTGTCGGGTGGAGAAGAGTTGGATGCCACGGGCTGTTACATCATGCCCGGCGGCATCGACCCCCACACGCATTTGGAAATGCCCTTCATGGGCACCTACTCCACGGACGATTTCGACAGCGGCACCCGCGCGGCCCTCTCCGGCGGCACGACCATGGTGGTGGATTTTGCCCTCCCCGCCCCGGGCCAGAGCCTGCTGGAGGCCATCCAGATGTGGGACAATAAATCCACCCGCGCCCATTGTGACTATTCCTTCCACATGGCCGTCACCTGGTGGGGCGAGCAGGTCTTCAACGAGATGGAGACGGTGGTGCGCGACAAGGGCATCAACACGTTCAAACACTTCCTCGCCTATAAAGGCGCGCTAATGGTGAACGATGATGAGCTCTACGCCTCCTTCCAGCGCTGCGCCGAACTGGGGGCGACCCCCATGGTCCACGCGGAGAATGGAGACGTGGTGGCAGAGCTTTCCGCCAAACTGCTGGCCGAGGGCAATACGGGGCCGGAAGCCCATGCCTATTCCCGCCCACCACAAGTGGAGGGCGAGGCCACCAACCGCGCCATCATGATTGCCGACATGGCCGGTGCACCCCTCTATGTAGTGCATGTGTCTTGCGAAGACAGCCACGAAGCCATCCGCCGGGCCCGCGCCCAGGGCAAGCGCGTGTGGGGTGAGCCGCTCATCCAGCACCTCACGCTGGATGAGAGCGAGTATTTCAACAAGGATTGGGACCATGCCGCCTGCCGCGTCATGTCCCCACCCTTCCGTAACAAACAGCATCAGGACTCCCTGTGGGCGGGCCTCGCCTCCGGCTCCCTCTCGGTAGTGGCCACCGACCATTGCGCCTTCACCACGGAGCAAAAGCGTTACGGCGTTGGCGATTTCACCAAAATCCCCAACGGCACCGGCGGTCTGGAAGACCGTATGCCCATGTTGTGGAGCTATGGTGTCACCACCGGCCGTCTGACCATGAACGAGTTTGTGGCGGTGACCTCCACCAACATCGCCAAAGTGCTGAACTGCTATCCCAAAAAAGGTGCCGTGCTTGTCGGGTCAGACGCCGATCTCGTGGTCTGGGACCCGGAAAAAGAAAAAACCATCGAGGCCAGCACCCAGCAATCCGCCATCGACTACAACGTCTTCGAAGGCAAAAAAGTCAAAGGCCTCCCCCGCTTCACACTCACCCGCGGCCACGTCGCCGTCCACGACGGCGAAATGCGCAGCCGTGAGGGCCACGGGAAGTTCGTGAAACGCGAGCCGAACGGGGCCGTGAACAAGAGCTTGAGCACATGGAAAGCGCTGACCAACCCGACCCCGGTGGAACGCACGGGGATACCGGCGAGTGGGGTGTAATTGGCTACCCTTTTCAGCCCGCTTGCAGTAGCAATTGCCATTCTCGTTTGCGCAATTTTGTTCGGGCTTGGTAGATGGGTCTTCAATCAGGCTGCCATCTTACCAGCGCTGGGGATGGTCGTAACATCCTTCATTTGCATTGCTTGCGCATACGGGTTCTATGACTACGAGTTGTGGCGTGATGTCCTCACGCGTTGGTTCAGCGCATCTGGTGATGCAATGAACCCGACCGGAGAGCACGCAAATCCACCACGCTATCGAAAACCGGGGCAAGAGTGGCACAAATTTGCCATGCCTCACATGTTTCCATTCTATATATTCTGTACCAGTGCTGTGGGTTTTATCGGCTGTTACTTTCAATGGCGCTTTCGCTACAAAGGCTACTAACGGCCTGCTCCGCTCTCTCCGAAATATTCTGGGCTGGTGGATTATTGGAGGAAAAGATTGATCTCACTCATTAACCTCTCCGCCTTCATCGTCACCCCCACAGACGAAACCGGCATAGTCAACACAGACCATCTCGCCCGACTTGTCGCCCACGCGGCTCAACCTGGCATCGCCTCCATCGGCGTGCTCGGCTCCACGGGCAGCTATATATACCTCTCCGCCGATCAACGCGCCCGGGCTTTGGCGGCGGCGGTGGAGGCGGCGGGGGACACGCCTGTTATCGCAGGGATCGGGGCGCTGACGACGCATGATGTCCTGCATAACCTCAAAGCGGCCGAGCAGGCAGGGGCGGCGGGGGTTTTGTTGGCGCCGGTGACGTATCTGCCGTTGATGGAGCCGGAGGTGGCGAACCTATTCTGCACCGTGGCGGCCAACACCGATCTGCCGGTCTGCTTTTACAACAACCCCGGCACCACCGGCTTCACGCCTTCTGAAAGCCTCATCACCGACCTGGCCGCCGACGGCACCATTGCCGCCGTGAAAATGCCGCCTGCGCCAGAGGGGGATTTTGCAGGTCAAATTGATTGCCTCCGTACCGCTACACCGGACGATTTCACCATCGGCTATTCCGGCGATGCCTTCATTGCCGGTGCGCTCGAAGCCGGGGCCGATGCCTGGTATTCCGTGCTGGCGGGAACGCTGCCAGACGTGGCCCTGCGCCTGTGGAATGCCAAAGACGATCCGGCCCAACTGGCGGCGGTCAATGAAAGCCTCGCGCCCCTCTGGGCCCTGTTCAACGCCCATGGCAGCATCCGTGTCATCTATGAAGTGGTGAACAGTTCGGGCCTCGGCCCCTACGCCCCGCTGCCCCCTCAGCAGCCGCTTCCACAGGATGTGCGCGGGCAGATTGAATTGGCGCTGGACGCGGTTAAACAGGCGGACCATGCTGCGGCATGACTGTCGTTTCCTCACAATCCCTGTCTCTTACCTTCCAAACCAATGACGGACCCGTCCACGCCCTCAAGGACGTGGATCTGAACGTGGAGCAGGGGGATTTCGTCTCCTTCATCGGCCCTTCCGGTTGCGGCAAGACCACTTTCTTGCGGGTCATTGCTGATCTGGAACAGCCCACCGGCGGCACGATTTCCGTCAACGGCATGACACCGGAAGAGGCCCGCAAGGCTCGCGCCTATGGCTATGTCTTCCAAGCCGCCTCACTCCAGCCCTGGCGCACCATTGAGCGCAATATCGCCCTGCCGCTGGAAATCATGGGCGTGGCCAAGGCGGAGCGGCGCGAGCGCATCGAGCGGGTGCTGGCGCTGGTGGATTTGGCGGGCTTTGGCAAAAAATACCCGTGGCAACTTTCCGGCGGCATGCAACAGCGGGCCTCCATCGCCCGCGCGCTGGCCTTCGATGCCGACCTTTTGTTGATGGATGAACCCTTCGGTGCGCTGGATGAGATTGTGCGCGACCACCTCAACGAACAGCTTTTGCAACTGTGGGACAGCACCAACAAAACCATCTGTTTTGTGACGCACTCCATTCCTGAGGCCGTCTATCTCTCCACCAAGATCGTCGTCATGTCCCCCCGCCCAGGGCGCATTTACGATGTGATTGAATCGACGCTCCCCCGGGAGCGGCCGCTGAATATTCGTGAGACACCGGAATTTCTGGCAATCGCCGCCCGCGTGCGTGAGGGGCTGCGGGCAGGGCACAGCTATGAAGGGTAAGGTGATGGTGAGACCCGCAACGCCCCAAGACCTGCCCGCCTACGCGGCCATCATCAATGACTATATCGACGATACCCTATGGCTTCCCCGCACCATGAGCTGTGCGGAAATTGCTTCTCTGTTCACACCTGAAATGCTGGGAACCCGCTATTTTCGCGTAGCGGAGCAGGACGGAACGGTGGGCGGCTATCTTTCCATGAACCAAGACGAGGGCCACGTCATAGGTCTTTACCTATCACCGGGTTGGCGCTGCAAAGGGGCGGGCAAGCTGCTGTTGGACGATGCCAAAAAGGCATGTCCAGATGGTCTCAAACTCACGGTGTTTGAGCCCAACGAACACGCCAAATATTTCTATGAGCGGGAGGGGTTCAAAGAGTCCGTCCATGAGCGGGACGATGACACTGACGAGGGCGTGCCCACGCTGATGATGCGGTGGGGGAGAAGCTCTTGACCGTCCCGCCCCCCACCCCAATCGGCTGCGCCTCTTGGACCTCCCCTCTAGGGGGAGATGAGAGTGCCCGTGGTATGCTCCGAAATTTAGTTTTCATAAAGTTAGGCTTCGTTTCGGGTGGTATGAAAACGGCAGGATCACAAAGCGCTCTCCCTAACCTCCCCCTGGAGGGGAGGTCGAAAGGCAGAGCCTTTCGGGCGGGGGGGCAGATGGAAGCGGAGACATCCACATGACCCGCTTCGTGCATGAAGGAAAAACCTTCCCTGTCCTCACGCTCATCGCCGCCATCATCGCGTTTTGGTACGTGATGGTCGTTGTGATGAACGCCCCGTTCGAGCGCGACAAAGCGGAACGGGCTGGCCAGCCTGCCCCCGGTTTTTCGCAGTTGATCTCCACCACCATGGCGCAAGAGCGTCCGGTTTTGCCCGCCCCCCATCAGGTGGGCCAGGAGATCTGGAAAACCACCGTGGGCATGGTGCAAAGGGGCCGCCCCTTCTCCAAACGCTCGCTCATTTATCACGCATGGGTCACGCTTTCCGTGACCCTGCTGGGTTTCCTCATCGGCACGGCACTGGGCATCGCGTTGGCGGTCGGCATCGTCCACAATCGAGCCATGGACAAATCGGTCATGCCTTGGGTCATTACGTCCCAAACCATTCCTATTCTGGCTGTTGCTCCCATGATTATCGTGGTGCTCAACGCCATGGGTATACAAGGCGTACTGCCCAAAGCGCTCATCTCCACCTACCTATCTTTCTTCCCTGTGGTGGTGGGCATGGTGAAGGGGCTGCGCGCGCCGGACCAAGCACAGTTGGATTTGATGCATACCTATAACGCAAGCCACAGCCAGACCTTCTGGAAACTGCGCTGGCCCGCCTCCATGCCCTATCTGTTCACGTCTCTTAAAATCGCCGTCGCCATCTCGTTGGTGGGTGCCATTGTAGGCGAGATGCCCACGGGTGCTGTGGCCGGCCTAGGAGCACGCCTGCTGGCGGGCAGCTATTACGGTCAGACCGTCCAAATCTGGTCCGCGCTCTTTGTGGCGGCAGCCTTAGCGGCGGTGTTGGTGGCACTAGTAGGCGTCGCCCATTCCTATGTGCTCAAACGCATGGGGGAGAAACCAGCATGATGGGACTGGGAGACATGCACTCTCACCTCCCCCTGGAGGGGAGGTCGAAACGCAAAGCGTTTCGGGTGGGGGGCTGCGAGTATGACCTCAAGACCGCTCCCCCCGCCCCAATCGGCTGCGCCTCTTGGACCTCCCCTCCAGGGGGAGGTAAGGGAGCAAGTTTGACGGCCCTCCCTCTCCCCAATGGGGAGAGGGATAGTGAAACACGGCTTGGCGCAGCCAAGCCGATGTTGAACTTGGGTGAGGGGGTGCGGAGTTTTGCGCTTCGCCCAGATGCCCCTCATCCAACTGCGGCTATGGCTTTGCGTGGCAAAGCCAAGTCCTCGTATCCTTCTCCCCATCGGGGAGAAGGAAGGAGCGTAAGTGTCACTCCCCTCCCTCTCCCCAATGGGGAGAGGGATAGTGAAACACGGCTTGGCGGAGCCAAGCCGATGTTGAACTTGGGTGAGGGGGTGCGGAGTTTTGCGCTTCGCCCAGATACCCCTCATCCAACTGCGGCTACGACTTCGCTTTGCGAAGCCCAGTCCTCGTATCCTTCTCCCCATGGGGGAGAAGGAGGGGGAGCAGGTCTATGACCCTTGTTATTGTCGCTCTTCTCTTCTGGGGCGCCGCTTGGGCACTCAACCAATATCTGGTCACCATACCAACCGGCCAGAATCGAGTCCTCGCCCGCGCCATCGACCTCTTCGTTCCCTTCCTGTTCGGTGTCACCCTATTCGTGGTGTGGGAACTGGTCGTGCGCGGGCTGGAAGTGCCTTTTGTGCTGCTGCCACCCCCCTCTATGATCTGGGAACGCATCACCAATTCCTTGCCCATCCTCTGGGCTGACTTTCAGCAAACATTTCTAAAAGCCGTGCTGGCGGGCTACATTCTTGGCTGCGGATCCGGTTTTCTGGTGGCCTTGGCGGTGGACCGCTCTCCCTTCCTTCAGCGGGGCCTGCTGCCGCTGGGCAATTTCGTCTCCGCCCTGCCCATCATCGGCGTTGCCCCCATCATGGTCATGTGGTTCGGCTTTGACTGGCAGTCCAAAGCCGCCGTGGTGGTCATCATGACCTTCTTTCCGATGCTGGTGAACACCGTGCAGGGCCTTGCTGCCGCCAGTGCCATGGAGCGGGACCTCATGCGCACCTACGCCTCCAGCTGGGGGCAGACCTTGATAAAATTACGCTTGCCAGCGGCCAGCCCTTTCATCTTCAATGCTCTTAAGCTGAATTCCACCCTGGCGCTCATCGGTGCCATCGTGGCTGAATTTTTTGGCACACCCATCGTCGGCATGGGGTTTCGCATCTCCACAGAAGTGGGGCGCATGAACCTGGACATGGTGTGGGCTGAAATCGCCGTGGCGGCCCTTGCAGGCTCCGCGTTTTATGGAACCATCGCCCTCATCGAGCGTGCGGTGACGTTCTGGCACCCGTCCATGCGTCCCTCCCGGGCGTAGGCGCAAACAGGAGAAGGAAATACGATGAAACAGGTCAAAACATGGATGGCCGCCGGCGCGTTTGCTGTGGCAGCGGCGCTCGCATCCACGGCATCCACTACGGCTTATGCGGACGGCCACGCCAATAAAGTGACGCTGCAATTGCAGTGGGTCACCCAGGCCCAATTTGCCGGCTATTACGTGGCCAAGGACAAGGGCTTTTACGAAGCCGAAGGCATCAGCGTTGAAATCAAACCCGGTGGTCCCGACATCGCGCCACCGCAAGTGCTGGCCGGTGGCGGAGCTGATGTGATGCTCAACTGGATGCCCTCTGCGCTGGCCGTGCGCGAAAAAGGGGTGCCCGTGGTCAACGTGGCCCAGCCGTTCAAATCCTCCGGCCTGCAACTCACTTGCCGCGCGGAAACCGGCATCACAAAGCCCGAAGACCTGCGCGGCAAGACCATTGGCGTGTGGTTCTTCGGCAATGAATACCCATTTCTTTCCTGGATGAGCCAGCTCGGCATTCCCACCGAAGGCGGGGAGAACGGTGTCACGGTGCTCAAACAGGGGTTCAACGTGGACCCGCTGCTGCAAAAGCAAGCTGATTGCATCTCCACCATGACATACAATGAATACTGGCAGGTCATCGACGCAGGCATCTCCGCCGACGATCTGGTGGTCTTCAAGTATGAGGACCAAGGGGTCGCCACGCTGGAAGACGGCATTTACGTGCTGGAAGACAATCTGAAGGACGAGGCCTTCAAGGCCAAGATGGTTAAGTTCGTCCGGGCCTCCATGAAGGGCTGGGACTATGCCTGTGCCAACCAAGACGAGGCCGCAGACATCGTGCTTGAAAACGATGCCTCCGGTGCTCAGACCGAAAAGCATCAGAAGCGCATGATGGGCGAGATTTGCAAACTGGTGGAAGGGTCCGGCGGCAAGCTGGCTGAAGCGGATTTCAAACGCACCGTAGCCACCCTGCTGAAAGGCGGCTCCGACCCGGTGATTACCAAGGAGCCCGAAGGGGCTTGGACGTCTGATATTACGGATGCTGCTCTGTAATTTCTCGAAACTGGTAAAGTGAGAAACGCCTTGTCGAACCGGCAGGGCGTTTTTCTTTGCGCCTCAGTAGTCTTTTTCAAGAAACACGCCCAAACTCGTGTTTCCTTCTGACGAAACAGCACCGCGCACGGTCACGTTATCCGTCACATCCAGATTGATGGTGGCTTCGCTGGTTTGCCCCGCTTGTACACCCAGATAGACGTTATCGCGGATATATTTGCCCGCGCGCACGGCGGTATTGCCGTCGGCATCTTGCACAACATCCAAATCATCCAGCCCGGTTCCCGCGCGCAGGCTGTCGATGAGGCCCGGGCTCTTCCCGCCCGTTAATTCCCCCGCGATGGAAGCCAGACGGGCAATTTGTGCCGGAGAGAGATCACCGAGACCGCGCCCGAAAATGATGCGCGCCAACACTTCATCCTGCGGTAATTCGGGGTTGGATGTGAAAGAAATATCCAGATCGGAAGCGCGCCCCCGAATAATGATGAATGCCTCCACATCACCCGCTTGGGTTCGCGCGGTGAAATCCAGCAGCGGGTCCATGGTACCGGTCAAAGAAATTGTGCCCTCCACCAGATCAATCCGTTGACCCAGGATCGACAGCCGCCCGCGCCGCAACTCGAAACGTCCCTCCGGTTCAATATTGGTAACCGGCCCCACTACGCGGATTTGTCCGCCCAGTTCTGCATCAAGGCCCCGCCCGCGCACGAAAATCTGGTTTGGCGCGCGCACGGTAACATTGAGGCGCAAAACGCTGGGGCGGCTGGTGGGCTTGCCCCCCGTTGGCTGCACTTTTGCAAGGCGCAGCAGGGTGCGCTGCGTGGCGGTGTCCGGGCGCACATGGTCCACCGCCAGCAAATCATCACTGCCAGGGAAGTTTTCGGGAACGGTGATTTCCGTGCGTTCCAAATCGATGGTGCCCGCCAGCAGCGGATCAGCCAACAGGGCACCTGTGACGGTAAGCTGCCCACTGGCTCTTGTGTCAAAGGTTTCCGCATCTGTGTAGCGGGCACTGTTCAACGCGATGGTGAGGTTGGCTGGCAAGGTTGCGCCCAGTCCCACCGAGCCGGAAAGGGAGACCGAGCCCCCTGTGGCCAGTTGCGCGCTGCCGCGTGAAATCGTGATGCGGTCCCCCTGCAAACCTGCAATGAGATCAATTTGGGTGAGGCGCAAATTTGACAGGGGGTCTGAAACCGATGCGCCTTGCAGGGAAAACAGGCCGGATGCTTGGGGCGCAGATATGGAGCCTCGCAGTGTGGCATCAAACCGAGCCGTGCCCTCAATGTCCGTGCCCCGCGCTGCCAAAAAAGGCTCTGCTATGGAGAGAGGCGCTGTTCCCTGAGCCCTCACAGCCAGCCCTGGGCCAGAGACTGGTACGCGCCCGCTGGCGCTTGCGTTAATGCCCTGCCCATTGCGCACATTGAGCGCTGTGAGTTCAACGATATTGTTGAAAAACTGCCCGCTGGCCGACAACGTCAGCGGCGATATGCCGTTTTGGTCGAGTGGCGCAGCGGTAAGCCCCGCGCCATCGGCAGAAAATTGAACATCAGGAACAGCGGGCGTGCCGGTAATGCGGGCCTGCCCACTCAACACCCCGCCTGCGCCTAAATCGGGTCGCACGGAATTGACAATGGAGAGCGGCAAACGTTCTGCCGTAACGGTAAAGTCAAGGCTGGGGCCTACACTGCCCCGCACCCGCAAAAGGCCACCGCCCACTTGCAGCACCGTATTATCCAAGCGGGTTTCCACGCCATCCACGGTGATGGTGGTGGGTTGCTGGAGGCGCGCGTTGGCTATGTTGGATGTGATGCCCAAACTGGCCAAGCGCACGGTGGTGTTCCCATTCCCTTGCTCAACGGTGCCCCTCGTTTCGATGGCCGCTTCGTTTTGCACCAATTGGGCGCTGGCAGAAAAGGCGCTCGTCGTCCCTTGCGTTTGTATATCGGCATCCAGCACGCGCACCTGCACACCGCCTGCCTCAATGCGCCGCCCGTCCAGTTTGGCGTTGATGGCAGGCGTGCCGAAGAGATCTACGGCATTGGCCTCCAGTGTCGCTGTGCCGATGCGCTTGTTTTGATAAGCCACATCATTCAATTGCAGATCGACAACGGCATCCTGGCGGTCGCC
Organism: Pseudomonadota bacterium; assembly: GCA_039198355.1. Taxonomy (GTDB): domain Bacteria; phylum Pseudomonadota; class Alphaproteobacteria; order Rhizobiales; family Rhizobiaceae; genus Pseudahrensia. The sequence goes on along the minus strand of JBCCTO010000003.1, from coordinate 33,307 downwards.
CTCCGCCCGAAGGACGATTGTGCCTTTGGCTGCCCCTTGTGCGTCCACCAAAGCCAAGGCCGCAGCATCGCTCACGTCGCTGGCATCAAGGGAGATGATACCGTCAATCAGTCCGGCCCCATTGCGAATAGCAGTGCCCGACAGCGATGCATCGCCCACGCGGGCTGCAAGGTTTTGGACAATCTGTTGGTTTTCGGTGGCCTTAACATCACCGCTCAATTGAACAGGTTTCCCGTTGAGACGCCCTCTGGCGGATAAATCGCCTTCAATCAGCCCCTCGTCCACCACGCCATCAAAGCCCAGCGCAAGGTTGCTGACGGCCCGCCGCATCAACCGCCCTTCGGGCAAGGCCACACTCGCTTTCAGAGAAAGGGGCCTTGTCTGGCCGACCAGCTGAACATCGGCAGAAAGAGCGCCAGCGCCATCATCACTGACCACAGCGAGATCACGCAATTGCGTTTTGGCGGTTAAATCAGCGGCGTTGGATGTGTAGAACCCGTCCACATCCGCAGAAAAATCGCGATTGGCCACACGCAAGCCGTCAAATTTCAGGCCATTTTCATCCCGCGCCACCCCGCCGGAAAGGGTGGTTGTTGTTTGCAGCAAACGGTCGATGGCTTTTTCACCGATGGCCAAGTTTTCGCCGGTGCCGTTCAATCGCAAGTCAAAACCACCACTGGTGAGCATCACATCGCCGCTCGCCCGCGCTTGCAAACGGCCTCGCAGGGGTCTTTCTAAAAGCGCAGCGAAACTGGCCAGCCTGTTTGCATCCAGCGTGAAATCGCCGGTAAAGACCATTTTCTGAAGGGCACCGGAAAGGGTGGCGATGAAGGGCTCGCCCGCCAGCCGGAAATTTTGAAGCCAAAGCGGTTGACCCGCTTGCCACGCCCCTTGACCCGACAAGGACAAGGCTCGCCCCAAGGCTTCCGTAACCGCAGGATCTTCCGCCTGAAATCCGCGCAGGCCACCGTCAACCGTAAAAGCAATGGACCGGTCCACGGGACGCTGCACATTGGCGACGGTGCCGCGGGCATTGATGCTCATGTCCTCAACGCTAAGATCACTCCGCGTGATATTTTGAGCACGGATTTGCCCGGTCCAGCTTTCCGCCCGCTCCGCATCATAGTCCACCAACATTTGAGCCCCGGCCAAGGTGGTGACGGGTTCAACACCGGGCAGGGTGATCTGCGCCCCCGCGTTCACGGCGGGTGGTTCAAGACGAAAATCCACATTGAGCGCTTGCAGAAAACCATCGGCCAGCAAGCGGCCGCTGGCGGTCAGTTGCACTTCGCCACTGTCCAGATTGACGAATTCCACAAGCGTTTCGCCATCCGCCGTTTGCCGCAAGCGGGCACCCAAAACGGTTTGCGTTCCAAAGAAGGGTTGCACATCTGCGGGCAGGATGGAAGCGAGGGGACCGTTCACACTCACCACGGTTACGGTGTCACCAGCCGCCACCTGGCGTTGCAAAAATCCGTCCAATATGCGCCGCTCGGCCACATCCAATGCCAGATTGACTTGCAAAGCCGACAGGGGAGCATTGCCCACGACGGCGAGGGATACAGGTGGCTTACCCTCAATATTAAGCAGATTGGCCACAATGCCGTTTTGCGGCTCTTGCAAGTTCAAATTAAGGGCCAATTGCTGGCTAGCATCCAGCTTGGCGGTCAAATCCAGCTTGCCGCCGGGGCCGCCAAGGCGCGTGATGTCCAGTTTGGTGTCCAACGCCCCATCGTCCAGTACGATGCGCCCGGTGAGGTTTGCCACCGCCGCCAAGCCAAAAACCGCCTCCCCGAAACTAATGCGCCCCACTTCCAGCTTTTCCACAAGGATCGCCACCGGAAGATCTGGCAAAGCAAAGGGCGTGGCCTCGGCATTGGGCAGGCTGTCATCGGGCAATGGCCCGCGCGGCATGTCGATGGTTTGTGCCGTCAGGCTTTCAATCTCAACCCGCCCGCCCAACAGGGCGGAACGGTTCCACACCAATTGGGGCTGGTTAATTGTCAGCCAAACGCCTTTGCGGTCGGCGATCGTGATGGACCCCAGCGTGACATTAGAAGACAGCGTGCCTTCCAGCCCATTCAGCTTGATCTGAAAATTATCAGAGGAAAGCTGCTCCTCCACATAGCGCACAAAGCGGGATTTTTCCTCGTCCTGCTGCGCCTGGGCAGCTGGTGCCAGCGCAAAAATCGCAAAGACGGACAAGACGAGGGTGAGAAGAAAGCGCAGCATCATCAAAACGCCTGTCCAATGCCCGCATAGACCGCAAAATCGGGATCATCGGGCCCCGGGTCCAGCGGTATGGCCACATCAAGACGGATGGGGCCAAGGCCGGTGTAATAGCGAAGTCCAAGGCCCACGCTCACGCGCAGGTCTTCATTCAGGTTGACGAAAGAGTTGCTCTCCACAAGGCCTGCATCCACAAAGGCCACCGCGCCCAGGTTTTCGGTGAAGCGTTGGCGCAACTCCAGCGATCCTTCCAGCAGCGAGCGCCCGCCCGCCACGTCTTCGCCCCCATTTGTGTTGGTCTGGGCAATACCGATGCTCTTGAACGCATAGCCCCTCACGGAATTGCCGCCGCCCGTCAGGAACAACTGGTCAGGCGGTGTCTGCGCAATGGAAGGCCCCAAAAGTGCCCCCAGCTTAACCCGCCCGGCCAATACCGTGCGATTTTCTTCACCCAAGGCGAGATAGGCTCGCGCTTCCGTTTCCATGCGCAAGGCTGCATTGCCAAACTCGCCTTCATAAAAGGGGCGGGCATTTGCTTTGAAATAGGTTCCTGTCGTGGGGTCCACTTTGGAATTTCGGAAATCCAGCTCCGCTTCCCCGTCCGCGCCAAAGGTTACAAACTGGCGTTTGCCAAAGGCATCTTCAAATTCTGCCACTTCGCCGAAGAAACTTCCCTTGAGCGTGGTGCTTTTGGACAGGTAGTGGGTCACCCCGATGGAGCCGCCGGCGCTGGTTTCCAAAAACGTCTCGTTAAACTCGCGCTTGGCAAAGATGTTGGAGACGAGGTCTGTATCGGGTGAAAAGAAGCCCGGCTGGGTGAGCGTGCCGCCCAGAGCATAATCGAACTCGTCCAAGGCATCAGAGGTGCCAATGCCGCCAAACTTTGCATCCAGCCGCAGTCGCTCCGCCTTGCCAAACAAATTGCGGTGCAGCCAATAGGCCTCCACCCCCGCGCCGTCCACGCTGGAAACGGTGGCCCCGATGCCAATCTTGCGCAGTTTGCGCTCGCTCACCACCAGATCGAAAGGCAAAAGGCCATTGCTGTTGAGATTATCGGCGGCTTCCAATTTCCGGGTGGAAAAGACCCCTAGACGATCCAGACGCTCCTGCGCTCTTTTCAATGTATCGGGGTCATATTCCTCACCGGGCACCAAACCCGCCATATAGGCCACGAAGGCTGGGTCCATGCGTTCCGTGCCGGAGACCGTCACATCGCCATAATAGGCTTTGGGGCCGGGGTTCATGCGAAGGGTTACATTGAGTTGTTCCTGCGGGTGAAGCGCCCGCGCTTCCCGGCCCTCCACCTTGGCCAAGGCATGACCCTGTTGTTGCCACTGTAAAACGGCCAATTTGCCAGCTTGCCGCACCACAGTGGCGCGGGCGGGCGCGCCGTCGATATAGCCGATTTCCTCAAAACTCTTGGTCACATCGCCGGGGTCCACTGGTGGCGGCGCTGGGTTGGTGACGTCAGCGGTGCCGAAGCGATATTGTGGACCCGGACTGACGGAAACGGCCACTTGTGATGTGGCAGGCAGTTGCGTGCCCGGATTGAGGTTCGCTGCCTCCGCGCCATTTACGGTGATGGACACGGAAACGCCATAGCGACCGCCATTATAGAGCGCTGCCAGCAGGCGTCGATAGTCCCCCTTTGCCCTGCTGATGAGGCCTGCCGACCCTCCCACAGGCTTGTTGCGGCCCGCGTAAAGTGCGGATGCGGATTTCAAAAGGGTATCGAGCCCATCTGCGTTTTCCAGCCCTTCCCCATTGACTGTGAATTGTACGTCATAACGTTTTGGGTCGATAAAGCGGGCCTCTTCCGCGGCTTGAGCCTGTTTGCATTCGCCCAGCAAGCAAAAGCCAAACAGTTCAAGGGCTTGGGCGGGAATGGGGGTCAGCAAGGCAGTCACCACAACAACACGGGCCGCCAGGCGTGGAAAAGCCCCGCGCCCCCCTCGGGTTGCACGCCTGTTATGTTGCGAGAATGCCTGATCGGTCGCGGCGCACCGGTTTGGCCCCTTGCCGCAAACCCCGTTTTGATGATCGTTAATTCTGTTACCCCGAACTGTCGCGAACGCTGCTTTTCGCGTTTTTATCTGCAAAAGCGCCCATCGCACTCTACCAAGCTGCTCGCCGCGCTTTCAAATTGAAATGCAGGCCATCGATCACTTTATGTTGCCCCGCACAACGTATCCCACAGCAAAACCGCCGGGCTTTGCCATCGTTCCGCCGACTTCCAAAGTTTTTCACGCTATGGCGGCAATTTTATGCCCAGCGTGGCGACAGGGTTAACCAAGCGTGCATATAGTGTGGACTGAGACGGAAGGGGTAGGGGGCACAATTGGCACACCAATTCGCGATCGGCGTTGATCTGCACTACCGTGCCCACCAGCCATGCACTTTGCTCACCCATATTGAGCCGGCACATACAAACACTTCGGTGGTCAAACAAAGCGTTACCGCCCTTAAGACCAATTACGAAGGCCAGCACGGTTTTTTCCGCGCCGCCGGTCTGGATAATATTGGCAGCCGCCAATGGTTCACCGTAGCCGATGACTTCCAGTTGGCCTTTGAGGCACGAGTGGTCGTAACCCGCGAAAACATGAGTATGGATGCCTTAAAACAGGACCGGCTGGAAACCCTGCCGGGGGAAGTGGCCACCTATTTGTTCCCCTCGCGCTACTGCCCCATCGAAGGGCCAGATCAGATTGCGTGGCATCATTTTGGCCCACTGGAAGGGGGGCCTTTGGTGGAGGCCATGGCCCAATGGATCAAAAAACACATCCGCTATGATAACGGTGTTAGTACGCCTTCCACCACCGCCGTAGACACACTGGCCGCCCGCGCTGGCGTTTGCCGGGATTTTGCCCATGTGCTCATCGCCATGGCCCGTGCCCGCTCCATCCCGGCGCGTATGGTCGCCGCCTTTGCGCCGGGTGTTGACCCCCAGGATTTTCACGCCCTCGTACAAGTATGGCTCGACGGCGCGTGGCATTTGATTGATCCCACCGGCATGAGCCGGGCCGAAGACACGATCATTATCGCCGTTGGCCGCGACGCCACTGACATCGCTTTCATGACGGCTTTTGGCATGGTCACCATGGTGGAACAATCGGTGCGTGTTATGCCCGTTTCAGCCCCAGCCGGTTGCGCTCACCCGCAGCCTGCGTAACAGTATAGCCCATGGAAAAGCCTCCCTTTTTTGACGAAATGCGCAGCGCCGATGGTGCCGTCCGCGACCCCTATCAGGACTATTACGATTGGTTTGATGCCCAAAATCCGGCCCGTTTGGCCAAGAAAAGCCGGGATGCGGAAGCCTTTTTCCGCCGCACGGGTATTACCTTCAATGTCTACGGCCAGGCCGAAGCGCAAGAGCGGCTGATCCCTTTCGATCTGGTGCCACGCATTGTGGCCGCGCGGGAATGGGAAACGCTGTCAGCAGGCATTGAACAGCGGATACGGGCCATCAATGCTTTTTTGCATGATGTGTATCATCGCCAGGAAATCTTGCGTGCCGGGCGTGTGCCGCCTGAACTCATCGCCAATAATGAGGCTTTTCTGGACAAAATGATGGGCGTTATCCCGCCGGGCGGTGTCTATACCCACATTGTGGGCACGGACATTGTACGCACGGGACCGAATGAATTTTACGTTTTGGAAGACAATGCCCGCACCCCATCGGGTGTGTCCTACATGCTGGAAAACCGTGAAACCATGTTGCACATGTTTCCAGAGCTTTTCAGCCGCATTCGGGTCAAACCCGTCTCAGACTACCCTAAAAACCTGCGCCGTTGTTTGGCTGCAAGTGCACCGCAAAGCGCGGGCGGCAAGCCCACCGTGGCCGTGCTCACCCCCGGCATCCACAATTCAGCCTATTTTGAACACTCCTTTCTGGCGGACAAAATGGGTGCCGAACTGGTGGATGGTTCTGATTTGCGCGTCGTGGATGGTCATATCGCCATGCGCACCACGCAGGGTTACAAGAAGGTGGATGTGCTCTATCGGCGCGTGGATGATGACTTCCTCGACCCGCTTAACTTCCGCCCAGACAGCATGTTGGGCGTGCCCGGCATTTTGGACGTCTACCGCGCCGGGCGCATCACGCTGGCCAATGCACCCGGCACCGGCATTGCTGATGACAAAGCCATTTATTCCTACATGCCGGACATTGTAGAATTTTACACGGGCGAAAAAGCCATCCTCAAAAATGTTGAGACCTGGCGCTGCTCAGAGCCCTCTTCGCTGGCTTACGTCATGGAAAATCTCAAAGACCTGGTGGTGAAAGAGGTTCACGGGTCCGGCGGTTACGGCATGTTGGTGGGGCCTGCGGCCTCCAAAAAAGAAATCGAAAAATTCCGTGCCAAGTTGAAGGCCAAACCTGCCAATTACATTGCACAGCCCACATTAGCGCTTTCCACCGTGCCCATCTTCGTCAAAAAAGAGCTGGCTCCCCGCCATGTGGACTTGCGCCCCTTCGTCCTCGTTTCTCCCGACCGGGTGGACATTACCCCCGGCGGGCTGACCCGCGTGGCTTTGAAGGCGGGGTCACTTGTGGTCAATTCCAGCCAGGGTGGCGGTACGAAAGACACCTGGGTTTTAGCGGGGTAGAGCGGCATGTTAGGCAAAACCGCAGGCGGTCTCTTCTGGATGAGCCGAAATCTGGAGCGCTCGGAAAACACCGCTCGCCTTGTGGAAGCCGGTTTTCGCATCGCGCTCACCCGCTCTCAGGATGCCGAGGAAGAGTGGAAATCTGTTATCACCACAGCAGGGGTTCGCACCGGGTTTGAGCAGCGCTTCGAAAATTATTCTGCCGCCCATGCGCTGGAATATCTGCTTCGGGACCGAACCAACCCCTCAAGCGTCCTTTCGGTGGTGGAAAACAGCCGCCAAAACGCCCGCATGGTGCGCACGGCGCTGACCACCGAAGTGTGGGAAGCGGTGAACGAAAGCTGGATTGTTCTCAAAGACGTGCTCAAAAAGCCCGTGCGGGAAACGGAATTGCCAGAAGTCCTGCGCGTCATCCGCAGCCAGTCGGCTCTGGTGCGCGGGGCCGTCCATGGCACCATGTTGCGTACGGATATTTATGCCTTTTTACGTCTCGGCACGTTTTTGGAACGGGCGGACAACACCGCCCGCATCATTGACGTTAAGTATTACACGCTCCTGCCCACGGCGGCCGCAGTGGGGTCGCGCCTCGACAATGTGCAATGGGAAATGGTGCTGCGCTCCGTCTCCGCCCACCGGGCCTTTCGTTGGCTCAATGAGAGTGAAATGACGCCGGCAAGCGTTGCGCAATTTCTCATTCTCGACAAACGCCTGCCCCGCTCGCTCCTTTTTTCCATTGGTCAAGTCGCTGCCCATTTGCGCAAACTGGGCGAAGACTACGGCCAGGACGCCCCCTGTAAAAGCGAAGCCCAAGCCCTGTTGAACCGTTTGGAAGGCCGCACGATCCAATCCATTTTTGAAGTGGGGTTGCACGATTTCACCGTCGATTTCATCGCCGCCAACAACCGGCTCGGCGCTGCCATTGAAAACGACTATCGGTTTATTTCCTAATGCTGCTCTCCATCCGCCACACCACCACCTATTCCTACGACGCGCCCGTCACCGCCGCCCTGCAACAGGTGCGCTTGGTCCCCCGGTCCAACACATTGCAAACGGTGCAGGACTGGCAGTTAGTCTTTGAAGGGGGGCGCGAAGAGCTTAGCTTTGACGACCAGTTCGGCAATGACACCCGTTTGGTGAGCCTGGAAGAGGATAGCCAACAATTGCGCATCATTGCCCAAGGGCTGGTGGAAGTGCACGAGACAAATGGCGTTTTGGGCATGGTCTATGGCAAAGCCCCCCTGTGGTTATTCAGGCGCGAAACACCGCTGACAACAGCTGGTAAGGGCGTGAAGGCCTTGCTGAAAGCGCATAAGGCTGACCTTTCAAAACCTGAGACCCAAGTGTCAGCCCTTCACGCCCTATCCTCGGCCATCCGCGAAAAAGTCGCCTATGAAATCAACACCACTGACACGGGCACGACGGCTGAAGACGCGCTGGTCGGCGGGCAGGGGGTTTGTCAGGACCACGCCCATATCTTTTGCGCAGCCGCGCGGCAGGCAGGCATTCCGGCTCGCTATGTGAGCGGATATCTAAAACTCGACAACACGGTGGAGCAATCCGCCAGCCATGCCTGGGCGGAGGCCCATGTGGATGGTCTGGGCTGGGTCGGGTTCGATATTTCCAACGGCATTTCCCCCGATGACCGTTATGTGCGCATTGGTCACGGCATGGATTTTCGCGATTGTGCGCCCGTGCTGGGCTTGCGCAAGGGCGGTGCCATGGAGTCCATGGTTGTCAGTTTGCAGGTGCAGCAGTAAAACCACCCTTGGTTTCCTCTCCAACCATTTTCCAATTTTATGACCTATTGCTGCGCACTGCGCCTAAACCACGGACTGGTTTTCATGTCCGACACCCGCACAAACGCGGGCGTGGATAATTTTTCCAAAACCCGCAAAATGTTCACTTGGGAGGTTCCGGGCGAGCGTATTATTACGCTCATGACAGCGGGAAACTTGGCCACCACCCAATCGCTGGTGAGCTTGCTTGAAGAACGCTCTAAAGCCGCAGATGAGCGCAATCCCACCATTCTAGCCGAACCCACCATGTTTCAGGTGGCCCGCCTGGTGGGCCAAACCCTCAAAGAGGTGATCGGTGAGACTACAGGCGAGGGGGCGGAAAATGAAAGCAAGTTTCGCGCGACGGTCATTGTCGGCGGCCAAATCAAGGGCGGCGTGCCCACACTGTTCCTCGTCTATCCCGAAGGCAACTTTGTAGAAGTGACAGAGGAGACACCTTATTTCCAAATTGGCGAGACGAAGTATGGAAAGCCCATTCTAGTGCGCGCTTATGATGCGGAAATGAGCTTCGAAGATGCGGTGAAACTGCTGCTGGTCTCGTTTGACTCCACCCTCAAAGCGAACCTTTCTGTGGGCCTGCCCTTTGATGTGGTGACCGTGCAAAATGATGCCCTTAAAATTTTGCACCAACGCCGTATTGAAGCGACAGACGCGATCTACACCCGCATTTCATCCCGCTGGGGCGAAGCGCTCAAAACAGCCTTCCGCTCCCTGCCGCCAGTTTTGTTGGATTAAAACGGCGAGCATTCTACCAATTTTCCTCAGCTTAAATGCCCGGCGCGCTGCATTGCGATATCCCAAGGCAACTAACCGGAGTTAGGCACGTTTAATTGGTTGTCTAACTGCCGATTATCACAATTTGCGCGCTGGTCTTGTCTTCATTCTTCAAAAGACTTGTTCCTTTCAAAAAGCACTTTTCAGTGTCTTTGCCCGCTTCAGCGGATTGGCCGCAAAATCTCTTTGGTTTCATCAAGATCACCTCGCAGCGATGGCAATGGGGCCTCGGGGCCACGGCTTTATCTGTCGCGGCGTTGACCGTGGTGCCTATCGAGTTGCAGCGGCGCATCATCAATGAAGCGTTGGAAGCACAAGACCTTGTGCAACTGCTGTGGCTTGCAGGTTTTATGCTGGCGGCCATTATCGCTTTGCAAGCAGGTAAATTTATTTTGGGCGTTTATCAAAACTGGATTTCCCAATCCGTTATCTTCGCCACACGCCATCAACTCATCGACCAATTTGGCGCTGAATATGAAGACGAGGGGGAGGGACGCGCCGTCGCTGTCATCAGCACAGAGACCGATCAGGTGGGAGAGTTTGTCGGCACTGGCATTTCCGATCTGGTGGCTGATGGGGGCAAATTGGTCTTTGCCATCGGGTACATGCTCTATGTGGAGCCTATGGTAACGCTTGTGGCGCTGGTGTTTTTCCTGCCCCAGATTGTTGCGCTACCGTTTCTGCAAAAAGTCCTGAACCGGCTCATGCGCCAACGCACAGACCTGTTACGGGATTTATCCGATGAAGTTTCGCAACAAGGTGCCCAGGACAGCGCCGAACAATGCGAAGATGTCCTTGGCCAAATTTTCACCAACCGCGCCCGATCCCGCGCGCTGAAGTTTCTCATCAAAAGTGGCGTAAACCTCGTCAATTCCCTGGCACCGCTCTCCGTGTTGGTCTTCGGCGGCTATCTTTATGTCCAAGGGGAGACGACCATCGGCACGATCGTGGCTTTTATGTCGGGATTTGAGCGCATGTCCGGGCCGCTGCGGGCGCTTGTGAGCTATTACCGCGTGGCCTCTTTGCGTAACGAGCAATATGTGAAACTACGGCAATGGCGGCAGAGCATTGAGAATGGCGATAAAGCTCAAAACACCGGAAGTTAAGAGTTCCCCTTAGCTGCCGGTTCTCAATCCGCCTCTTCCCAGCCTTCTGAAATCAGCGCGTTCAGCTTGGGAAGGTTGCATAAAATGAGCGCGCCGGTGGTTTTGTCCACAATACCTCCGCGCTTCAAATTGGCAATTTCCCGGGAAACCACCTCGCGGCGGGTTCCAATACGGGCGGCCAGATCCTTTTGAATGGGCGGTGGCGATATGGACCGCTGACCCTCATGCCCGGGCCGGGGTTTGGATTGGCGCAGCAGCTCGGAATAAAGCCGGTGCTTGGTCTGCAAAAAACAATGTTCGGCCAGCCGCGCATTAAGATTGCGGCACCGTTCCGCAAGCGTTTGCATGACGGCTTTGTTTACGCTGGGGCAGGTTTCCAGCATATCCAAAAACACGCGCTGGGGCATGATGCACATTTGTGCCCGCGACAGGGCCGTCACGTTGGCGGAACGGCCCTCATTGTCGATGGCAGCAATCTCACCAAAAAAGTGGCCTTCCCCCATTTCCGCCAGAATAACTTCTTTGCCAGTGGCAATGCGCAGGATGACGCGAACATCCCCCGACATGATGAAGCGCACATCACGGCTGTCATCTTCAAAATCGATGACCAGCTCGTTTTCCTCATAGCGCTTCCAGGAGCAGAGCTTGGAATAGCGCTCGATCACATCGTCTGGCAGGTCCTTGAACAGGGAGATTTGAGAAAGTGAGTCCATGAATTTGCCATCAGTGCCGCGCCGCATCGGCCAAAGTGTCACGCACCCCGCGCGGCAGGTCAAGCAGGGGAAGTCATGTTGGCGGCGTGCCGTTGGCCTCCAAGGCATCCCCCACGAGGTAAAGCGATCCACCGATGAGAACCGGGCCGTTCTGTCCGCTTCCAGCGACAGCATCGATGGCGGCCTCCAGGCTCTTGGTGCTGTCAGCAGTCAACCCGGCTTCTCTTGCGGTTTCAGCCAGATCAGAGGGCGGCACGCCCGCCTCGCTTGAAAGAACGGGCACGGTAAAGATGCGGTCTATAACTCCGGCCAAGCTTTCAAAATAACCGGCTTGATCCTTGGTGTTAAGCATGCCTGCGATCATGACGGCTTGCTCACCCGGCTTCTTCAAAGATGCAAGGGTTTGTGCCAGTGCCGCCCCCGCGTGGGGGTTGTGGCCACCGTCCAGCCACAGGCGATGGCGGTCGCCCAGCGCATCCACCAGATGGCCGCTGGTCAGCCGTTGCATACGCCCGGGCCAAACCACGCGGGCCATGGCTTCTTCGGCCATGGTGTTGGTGAACGTGTGTCCATGGGTATCGCAAAATTGCGTGCAAGCCACGAGCGCTGTGGCAGCGTTGGCAAGCTGGTGCGCACCCGGCAAAGCGGGCAAGGGCAAATCAAACAGGCCACTTTCATGGTGCACCAGGAGGCGTCCCGCCTCCTCCTCCCAGTGAAAGTCCTGCCCGGCAAAACAGGCAAGGGCCTTTTGGCGTGCCGCCTGTTTTTCGATGACCGCCAAAGCATCCGCGTCTTGCGGACCCACAAAAACGGGGCACCCCGGTTTGATGATTCCGGCCTTCTCAAAAGCAATCTTGGCCAGCGTATCACCAAGAAAAGCCTCATGATCCATGGCCACAGGCGTGATGATGCTCGCCGCCATCTGCGGCATCACATTGGTGGCATCAAGCCGCCCGCCGAGACCCACTTCAACAAGGCAAACATCGGCGGGGTGCTCGCTAAACAGCACAAAGGCCACCGCGCTTAGCACCTCAAATACGGTGATCGGCTGGCGCCCGTTGGCATCGGAAACCCGATCAATGGCTTCCCGCAACACATCGTCGTCCACCAACGCTCCGCCCCCTTTGCGCCCCAAGCGATAACGCTCATGCCAGTTGACCAAATGGGGAGACGTGTGGACATGGACGCGGAGCCCCGCCGCCTCCAAAAGGGCACGGCAAAAGGCGATCGTAGAGCCTTTGCCATTGGTGCCCGCTACATGGATGACGGGCGGCAAGCGCAGATGTGGATTATCCAGCTTGTCCAATAAGGCCGTGATGCGGCCTAGGGAGAGATCAAACCCTTTGGGGTGGTTCTCCATCAGCACAGCGATGGCGGCATCCGCCGCAGACCGCTGAGGCGCGGGCATTTCGCTCATGGAATGAAACTATCCGCTGCTAGCGGCGGCACCACCGTCCACGGCGATAGCACCGGAATCGTTGCTCGTTTGGTTCACGTCATTCTTCGCTGCGTTGGCTTGTGGCGCATCTGCTTTATTGTTTTCGGCTTGCGCTTCCCCCGCCGCACTGGCCATGACCACGGCGGTTGCGGCTGTTGCATCATTGGCGTTCTCTTCTTGAGTATCCCGCTTTTCGCGCTTCATCAGAATGCTGAGCAGGTCGGCAATGGTGTCCTTCAGCTCCGTGCGCGGCACAACCATATCCACCATCCCGTGCTCTTTGAGATATTCCGCCCGCTGGAACCCTTCGGGCAGCTTTTCACGGATGGTCTGTTCAATCACACGGGGTCCTGCAAAACAAATCAGCGCGCCCGGTTCGGCTATGTGAATGTCCCCCAACATGGCGTAGGAAGCGGAAACACCCCCCGTCGTGGGGTTGGTGAGGACGACGATGTAAGGAAGCCCAGCCTCTTTCAGCATCTGCACAGCCACCGTGGTGCGGGGCAATTGCATGAGGGAGAGAATGCCCTCCTGCATCCGCGCACCGCCCGAGGCGGCAAACATGATGAAAGGTGTCTTTCGCCGCACCGCCTCTTCCATAGACGCAATGATGGCCTCCCCAGCGGCCATGCCCAGCGACCCGCCCATGAATTTGAAATCCTGCACACAGGCCGTCACCATTTGCCCGTGGACGCGCCCAATACCGGTGACGATAGTGTCGTCTTCGCCGGTCTTGTTGCGGTTTTCCTTCAGTTTATCCGTATAACGCCGCTCATCCCGAAATTTAAGCGGATCCTGCGCCACCTGCGGCTGGGCCACCCGCTCATATTCTCCCTCATCAAAGAAAAACTTCAGCCGATCTTTAGCGCGGATCGCCATATGGTGGCCGGAGGAGGGCACCACATTCTGGTTTTTCTCCAAATCGGTGTGAAACACCATTTCACCAGTCTCAGGATCCTTGATCCACAAATTCTCCGGCATTTCCTTACGTGACAGAAAATCAAAACGCGGACGGACGTAATTGGTGATCCAGTTCATGGGATACTTTCTCAGCTCTTTATCAGCGGATTGGCGTATGGGCTGGCAAATCTTGCGTGCACCGCAACATAAGGACGCCTCACCCCATTCTCAAGCATCACTTGTGCAGCGCAAACATGATGGCCGCTTTGAGATCATCCACACCCCAGCCTTTTTCCGACGATGTGGAGACGATGGCGGGAAAAGCGGCTGGGCGTTTGGCGATGGCTGCAAGCGTCTCCGCCTCCAGCTTTTGCAGCGCGGGCAGTTTGATTTTGTCCGCCTTGGTGAGCAACAATTGATAGGAGACAGCAGCTTTATCCAGCAGGTCCAGCACCTCATTGTCGTTCTTCTTCAGGCCATGGCGGGCATCAATCAGCACAAAAACGCGGGCCAGCGTGCTACGGCCTTGCAGGTAGGAGAAAACCAGCTTGGTCCACCCATCCACAATATCTTTCGGGGCCTTGGCAAAGCCATAGCCGGGCATGTCCACCACCGCGAGCGGCGGGATACCGTCGTCAAATTCTCCTTCCTGCACAAAGAAATTCAACTCTTGCGTCCGCCCCGGCGTATTGGATGTGCGGGCGAGACCGGGTGAGGCGGTCAAAGCATTAATGAGGGACGACTTGCCCACATTGGAGCGGCCCGCAAAGGCGATTTCCGGCGGCCCCTCCGGTGGCAGGAATTTCATGGCCGGCACACCGCGGATGAAAATCCACCTTTGGTCTTTGGTGTTGGCGAAGAACTTTCGCCCCACGCCTTTCAGCCGCGCGTGCTCCAGTTCCTCGGCTGTCGGTTCACTCACGCTTCAATTCCGTGGAATTTGGAGACGATCTCCCAGCCTTCTTCCGCCGTATCCACCACCTGAAAAAGACTGATGTCATCGGGCGAAATGGTGCCTTCTTCTGCCAGTGCCTCAATATTCAGCACACGGTTCCAGAAGTGTTGGCCAAACAGGAGAACCGGAATTCGGTCCATACGGCCGGTTTGAATGAGCGTGAGCGTTTCAAAAAACTCATCAAGCGTGCCAAAACCGCCGGGGAAGACGGCCACGGAAGACGCGCGCATCAAAAAATGCATCTTGCGAATGGCAAAATAGTGGAAGTTGAAGGAAAATTCCGGCGTTACATATTCGTTAGGGGCCTGCTCATGGGGCAGCACAATGTTGAGCGCCACATTGGGGGCACCCACATCCAATGCGCCCCGTGATCCGGCCTCCATCACACCCGGGCCGCCGCCGGTCACCACAACATATTCGCTAAAATTCGTTTCTGCCGAAGCCTCGGAGGCCAGCTGCGCATAGCGCCGGGCCACGTCGTAATATTTGGAAGATTTTTTGAGGCTTTCCCGCTGGATCTCATTTTTGGCCGCCCACGGGTCCTTGCCGGGTTCTGCTATGCGTGCTCCTCCAAACAACACCGTCGTGGAGACAATGCCAGCTTCCTCCAGCATTAATTCCGCTTTCATGAGTTCCAACTGCAAGCGAACGGGCCGCGTTTCCGGGCGGCACAGAAAATCCTGATCGTCAAAGGCCAGACGGTAGGACGGGTCGCGGGTTTGCGGTGTATCCTTGACCTGCCGCACCATTTCCCGATCCTTGTGCGATCGCTTGAGCGGGTTGCGTGGTGTCGCGGTTTTGGAAACCGTAAAGGTATTGTCCGGAGCGGAGGTCATGGGCATTTCAATCGGGTCGCATGGAGATGCAAGCCCATAGCCTTTGGGCGCTTATGGGTCAAAACCTGCAAACTTCTACCGCCTTGCCTCACTGCACCACCCCGCTATAAAGCGCCAAAATTGGCTCTCTCAGACAAAATCTCAGGAAATTATGCATGTCCCACGCTGACCTTCAGGCCACCATTGAGGCCGCTTTCGACGACCGCGATAACGTCAACATCAACACCACCGGCGCCGTGCGTGACGCGGTAATGGAAGCGTTGAACTTGCTGGACAGCGGTGCGGCCCGGGTGGCCGAGCGGGGCGATGATGGTACTTGGCACGTAAATCAGTGGCTCAAACAGGCGGTGCTGCTTTCCTTCCGTCTCAATGACATGGCCGTTATCGAAGGCGGTAATGGTAACTCCGTATGGTGGGATAAAGTGCCTTCAAAGTTCGAAGGCTGGGGGGAAAACCGGTTCCGTGAGGCGGGTCTGCGTGCCGTGCCCGGCGCTATCTGCCGCCATGCGGCTTATATTGGCAAAAACGTTGTCCTCATGCCTTCCTTCGTCAATCTGGGGGCCTATGTGGATGATGGCACCATGGTGGACGGCTGGGCCACGGTGGGGTCCTGCGCCCAAATCGGCAAAAACGTTCACCTCTCCGGCGGTGTGGGCATTGGTGGCGTGTTGGAGCCCCTTCAGGCCGGACCCACCATTGTTGAAGACAATTGCTTCATAGGTGCCCGATCTGAGGTGGTGGAAGGCTGCATCGTGCGTGAGGGCTCCGTGCTGGGCATGGGGGTCTATATCGGCCAGTCCACCAAGATTGTGAACCGGGAGACGGGTGAAGTGCTTTACGGCGAAGTGCCGCCCTATTCCGTGGTGGTCGCAGGCTCCATGCCCTCCAAACCCATGGGCAATGGGGAGCCGGGGCCAAACCTCTATTGCGCCGTTATTGTAAAAACCGTGGACGAAAAAACCCGCTCCAAAACCGGCATCAACGACTTGCTGCGAGACTAAACAGCCATGGCAGCCCACCCCAAATATACCACCGCCGGTCCCCAGACCGTGCGGTGGGCGTTCTTTTCGCTGAGGGGGCGCATGCGCCGACTGACCTATTTTTGGGGCACGCTGTTCATGATAACAATCTGGTGGGTGGCGCTGGCTCAGGTCTTCTCCGCCCGCGATGGTTCCAGTGAATTGGCCACCTGGATGCTTACTTTAGGCGTCATCGTTATTGGTTCTATTTATTGCCAATTCGCCCTTGTGACCAAGCGTGTCCATGACATGGGCTTCGGCCTTTGGGCCGCTATTGCCATCTGCGTGGTTGGTTATGCTGTGCCGGGTATCGGCAGCATCATTTTTTTAGGCCTGCTATTTGGCAAGGGCGAAGATGAGCCCAACCGCTACGGCCCACCACCTGTCATTCCCACGAGCGACAAGCCCTTGGGGCGTCATTGACGGCTTGCGACAATCCCGCGCTTTGCTGCCCTTGCATTGTGGGGGCAGGGGGCTAACCTTTTCTCCAGAAGAGGGAGCGTTCAACCGTTTGCCGGGAGCATCGCCGTGAAGTCTTTCTGCCTACCCATCATTGCATTCGCCTTAACTCTAGCGGGCACGGTCGCCCACGCCCAAACGGCGGCGCAGCCCGGCTCGCCAGACTTCATCCCCAGCACGTGCATGGCTGTGGCCGACAATCTGCACCAAAATGATGTGCCCGTGCGCTATGCCAGCTTTTCAGATGATGTGCCGGTGGTCCGAGCCAATGGCAAATATGATGTCACCATCTCGTTTCAGGGCCATTCCACCTATCTTTTGGAAAGCCCCAATGGCATAAAAATCGCTACGGATTTCGCCGGTTGGCTCACCGATCCGGTCACGCCCGATGTGGTGACCATGAACCAGGCCCACTCGTCCCATTACACCCGCAATCCTGATCCCGCCATCAAACATGTTTTGCCCGGCTGGCGTGATGATGGTCAGCCCGCCGCATACCGTTTGCAGGTGGAAGACGTGGTGATCCGCAACATCACCACCGATCTGGTGCGCTTTCGCCCCATGCCGGACGGCAATTCCGTCTTTATTTTTGAGGTGGGCGGCCTGTGCATCGGCCATCTGGGCCATTTGCACAAACGGTTGAGCGATAGCCAATATACGGAAATTGGGCGGCTGGATGTGGTGATGGTGGCCATCGATGGGGGCCTCACCCTCTCCCACATTTCCGTGCGCGAAGTGCTGGACCGGCTCCGGTCTTCCGTCGTGCTGCCCATGCATGTGCGCAGTTATGATGCCATGCCGAGGTTCTTATCCTACCTGGGCGACGATTTCGTTATCGAGCGACCCAAGGAGCGCAAGCTGACCCTCTCGCTACGCACCCTGCCAAAGACCCCGACAGTTATCATCCTGCCAGGCGTTGCCAGCTACGCGCCGAGCTACGATTAGCTTTTGACGCGCGGTCAAAAAAGCCCACTTTCACCCCTCACGCCCTTGCTCTAAAGCGAGGGCATGAGCGAACAAGACCTTTCCCCTGCCGCGCAAATTTTGCGTGATTTGATCCGCTGCCCCTCCGTAACCCCGGCGGAGGGTGGCGCGCTGACCGTGTTGCAACAGCGGCTGGAAGCGCTGGGCTTCACGGTCTTGCGGCGCGTGTCCACGGCCCCCGGCACGCCTGATGTGGAAAATCTCTACGCACGGTTAGGGACAGCTTCTCCCAATTTGTGTTTTGCAGGTCATACGGATGTGGTGCCCACGGGAGACGAAGCCCAATGGACCACCCCGCCCTTTGAAGGGGCCATTAAAGCCGGAGAAATGCTGGGCCGGGGGGCGGTGGATATGAAAGGGGGCATTGCCTGCTTTCTGGCCGCTGTTCAAAGCCATATTGCGCAGGGCAGACCTCTGCGCGGCTCCATTTCCTTCCTCATTACCGGTGATGAAGAAGGCCCGGCCATCAACGGCACCAAGGCCATTCTTGATGAGCTGGTGGCAAAAGGTGAGCAAATCGATGCTTGTGTTGTGGGCGAACCCACCAACCCGGATGTCATCGGGGATGCCATCAAGATTGGCCGACGCGGGTCTGTGTCCGGCACGGTGACCGTCACTGGGGTGCAAGGCCATGCGGCCTATCCCCATCTGGCCGACAATCCGGCCCGTGGCATCACCATGCTGTGCCATGCCCTGATGGATGCGCCCTATGATGAGGGTACGGAGAATTTTCAGCCCACCAATCTGGAAGTCACCTCCATCGACATGGCAAACCCCGCCTTCAATGTGGTGCCCGGTGAGGCCATGGCTCGGTTCAATGTGCGCTTCAATGACACTTGGACGGCGGATACGATTAAAGCCGAGATCGAGCGCCGCTTGGAGGAAGCTGCTCAGTCGGAGGGGCTGCGCAAACCACTGGCCTCCGGCCCAAGACCGCCGGTTAAATGGCGGGTGGATTACGCCGACCGGCCCAGCCACGTTTTTCTCACCAAGGATGACAAGCTCATCGCCTCCCTGTCCAAAGCAGTGGAAGCCGTAACGGGCCGTGTGCCTGAACTTTCCACGGGCGGTGGCACATCGGATGCCCGCTTTATCAAAGATGTGTGCCCGGTGGTGGAATTTGGGCTGGTGGGCCAGACCATGCACCAGATTGACGAACGGGTGCCCCTTGCGGACTTGGACACACTGACCGCCATCTATGGCCAGTTTTTGGACAATTACTTCGCTGAGGTCACCCATGCCTAGCCAAAACCTCTGGGATAATATCGGTGGCACATGGGATGTGATGCTGGGCCGTCCCCAAGGGCTTGCCCGTGTGGATACCAGTTCTGACGGTGTGTGGTTCTCGTTTGCCGGGCTTTTGGTGGCCGGTCTTGTGGATGCCAGCGTCCTCTCCGCCCGCCATGGTCCCCTATTTGCGGCGGGCAGTGTGGAAGTGGGCAAACTGGGCTTTATGGCTGGTTCGCTTTTCTCAGCCTTTTTCGCTTACGCCCTGTCCATGGCTTTCCTCTATCTGCTGTGCCGTCAGCCGGATGAGACGGGGCGCTATTCCAACGCGCTCATTTTGCACAACTGGGCATCCAGCATCGTTTCCGTCGCTCTGCTGCCCCTCTCGCTCTTTTGGGTGGCCACGGGCACGCAAGACAGCACGTTGGGCGTGGTGCTCATGCTGGCCATTATTGGCTTTGTGGGCCTTGCTGGTGTGCGCATGGTGCGGATTGGTCTTGAGGTAAGCCCCTTGCGCGCGCTGGCCCTCTTTCTCCTCACCATGCTGTTGTCGCTGGTGGTCGATTACTACTTGCGCCACTGGTTGGGTGTGGCTGTGACGGTGTCACCAGCTTAACCCAATTCATTTACCCTGCATTTGAATAAAATCGTGTTCGACCCTTTCCATGGGTAGGAACGCTAAAGCCAGCGCGCCAAAACAGGAGCATGGTTTTGCGTTTCACACTTTGTGCGTTTATTGCGCTGTTTTGGTTTGTTGCCCCTGCCAAGGCGCAGATCACCGGTGGTTTGCCGCCTTCTGAAACGGCAGAACCCCAAGACGACGAGCGATGGCGTGAAAAGCTGGGTCGCTTTCGCGTGGGTGTTGTGGCCGGTCAGCGCACGGCGCTTACCGCCCGTAAACTGCGCCCTTTCCGTCAATCCATGGCGCAGGCGCTGGATATGCCGGTGGAGTTGATCTTTTTCACCAGCGAGCCCGCTTTGATGGCGGCCCATAGAAGGGGGCGCGTCGAATATGGGGTTTTCAGTGCCACAGGCTTTGCCGCCCTCAACGGCCTGTGCAAATGTGCCGAAGCGCTGGCCGCGCCAGCCACAAAGGCGGGCCTGTTGGGCTTTCAAACGGTTTTGCTGGGCGCTGACGGCGTTGAACGGCTTGAGCAATTGAGAGGCCAAAGCGTGCTCATAGGAGCTGACGGTGATCTGGCACGCCACTGGGTTGTCGGTTTTGGCTTGGAAGAAGCAGGCTTCTCTCAGCAGGCGCAAAGCTGGACCATGCGTCTTGAACCTTCCCCAAACCGGGCACGGAAAAGCCTCGAAACTGGTGAGGCAAAGGCTGCCTTTCTGGTAGAGCGTTTCGATATGGACAGAAAGCCACTTTGGCGTTCACCCCTCATCCGCTTTGGCCCCCACGCCGTGCGCAAATCCCTTCCTGCCGACTTGAAAGATCGTTTATCGGCTTGGTTAGCGGACTTATACGAAACCGCCCCACGCGCCTATGATGCCATAGAACCCCACCACGGCGGCGGCTTTCAGCCCGCCACCAATGGCGATTATCAGTGGTTGGAAAAGGCACTCCGGTTTCACCGCCTTCTACCGGTCTCCCATGAAGCGGGTGTGTTGTCGGCCCTTCGTCGTTAGGGACGGCGATAGCCGGTGGGCGGTCCGTAGAGATAGCCAATCCGTTCCACCGCTTGCGCGAACGGTTCACAGGTCACGTCCATGGTATGGCCATTGGCGTGCAGCAATTGGGTCGGCGATTGCATCATGCCCACATGGCCTTTCCAAAACACAAGATCGCCCCGCTGCAACTCGGGCTTTTCGCTGTCCAAAGCCTCTCCAAGCCCGTCCGCTTGCATATCGGAGTCCCGCGGCACGGACCTTCCGCACAGCAAATGTGCCAGCGCCACCAGCCCGGAACAGTCGATCCCAAATCCTGTCGCTCCACCCCAGAGATAGGGCGTGTGGATCAACTTTTCAGCAATGGATACGGGGTCTGAAAGCGGCTCATGGATGGGGATGATGTGATCGGCAATCATCGCCTCGCCACCATCAAGCAGAGCATAAATCGTGCCCCGTCTCTCACTTTTCTCCACCACGGTCACAAGGCTGCCCATGGACAAGGCCCGCCGTCGCGGTGCTTTCAGATCATCCATGGCATAGGTGAAGGTGCGCGGGGCACTGACCAAATGCGTTGGCTTCACATGGCCATCGGCCACAGCATCTGATTGCACATAGCCCACATAATCATCACGCACCCGCTGCACCCAGCACCAGTCTTCTGTACGCTCCAGCAGGTGCACAGCCTCCCCCAAAAGCGCCTGCGTGTCCATGCCAGCCTCCCCGTTCGGCTGGCACATCATATCCGCCACAGGGGTTCTGATATGAGCCGGGGAGGGCGTCACGAAGCGCTCAGCCTGTACCTGTCCCCTCAGGGCTTCATGGGCTAGGTCCGGGCGGTAAGCGTTCAAGCGGCGGTCGAGCTTGGCTTTCATAGCAGCACCCTGACCTTATGATGAAAAGGAGCGCAAGCCTTAATGCTAGTTCAACTCATTGGCGTGGCGGGATACCAAAGCGCCCAGCCGTTCAAGATATTCCGAGCCCTTTACGGTGCGCTGCACCAGCACATTGCGGCGGTCCCGCTCATCCCGGCGGCGGCTCACCAGACCCATAATGCCCATTGTGTCCAGCGCGCGCGTGATGACCGGCTTGGTGACGCCCAAATGGGCCGCCAGTCCGCGCACCGTGTGGGGGGGCGGGTCCAGATAAACGGTGAGCAACAGCGCCATTTGCCGTGTGGTCAGGTCCGGGTCTTCGCCGTGAACCTGCGCCAGAGTGGTGGACTTCCACAATTGCAATGCGTGCGCCGCTTTCAGGCTGGCCATGGCTATCTTCCGCATGTCGCGCCTTTGGTGCGACATGTTGGCAAAAACCGGCCCTGTTAGGCAAGCCCCACCGTCAATCTAACTGGAAAAACGGTCGCTTAGCCCAGCAAACAGGGCACGGATGGCAAGCGCCTCACCGCCCACAGTAGCCCATGGTTTTTCCTTCGGCACCCACCCATAAATGTCAAAATGCCCCCAGCAATCGGCTTTTTCCACGAACCGATCGAGAAATAACGCAGCCGTAATAGAGCCTGCAAACCCGCCCGTGGAGATGTGGTTCACATCGGCCACAGAGGATTTCAGCATGGATTGATAGGGGGCCCAAAGGGGCATCCGCCAGACCGGGTCGTTGACTTTTTGCGCGGCATGGGAAAGCGCTTCGGCAAATCCATCATCATGGGTGTAAAAAGGGGCCAATTCTGGCCCCAAAGCCACGCGGGCAGCGCCCGTGAGCGTCGCCATGTCCAGCAAAAGGTCTGGGCTTTCCTCATCGGCCCAGGCAAGACAATCTCCCAGCACCAACCGCCCCTCGGCATCGGTGTTGCCAATTTCTACGGTGATCCCTTTTCGCGTCTGCAAAATATCGCCGGGGCGAAAAGCATTGCCCGCGATGGAATTCTCCACCGCCCCCACGATCAGCCGCAGCCGCACATTCAGGCCGCTGGCCATAACCATGTGCGCTAGCCCCATCACATTGGCGGCGCCGCCCATGTCCTTTTTCATCAAAGCCATGGCATTGCCGGGCTTGATGTTCAGCCCACCCGTATCGAACGTGACCCCCTTGCCCACGAGCGTCAGTTTCGGCGCATCCGCGCGGCCCCAGCGCAAGTCCAAAACCCGGGGGGGAATGGTGCAAGCCCGCCCAACCGCATGAACCATGGGGAAGTTTTGGGTGAGCAAATCATCGCCAACAATCGACAGGACTTTTGCGCCATGGGCGTCGCCCAGTTTGCGAAAGGCGGTCTCCAGCGCATCCGGCCCCATGTCATTGGCGGGGATGTTGATGAGATCGCGGGCCATGAAAACGCCCTCAGCCACAATCCTCTCTTGCCCGGATAGGGCATTGGCCAAAACGGGGGTCTGGGTACGGCCCTTGCTGTAGCGGGTGAATTCATACCCTCCCATGGCCCAGGCCAAACGGGCATGGGGGTTGTTTTCAAAACCGTTGCCCAGCCCATAGGTGCCGCTCGGCAGGGTGCGGGCTAGTTTGGCGTGGGCAAAATCCTTGCCTTCTCCTTTGCCGGAGCCCAGTCCGAATAAAACTTGAGCAAGGCCCTCCTCGCCAGGCACCAGACACTGCTGCCCCGTTTTGCCTGCAAACCCCGTCGCTTTCGCCCACGCCAAGGTCTTTGCATCCAGGCTGTCCAAGCTATCGGCTGTCACGGCGTGGATGGGAATGGCGCTCTTGTCTTCTTCGGCAAACAGGGCGGCGGGGTCGGTTTCGAAATACATTTATGGGGCCTTCAGCAGCGGGCGCACCGCGCCCCTTAACCATCCATTAGGGTTAACAGAATATTTCTGAAATCACACGCCCTCCATGGGTAACCGCACCACTTGCT
Organism: Pseudomonadota bacterium; assembly: GCA_039198355.1. Classification (GTDB taxonomy): domain Bacteria; phylum Pseudomonadota; class Alphaproteobacteria; order Rhizobiales; family Rhizobiaceae; genus Pseudahrensia. The sequence goes on along the minus strand of JBCCTO010000003.1, from coordinate 9,828 downwards.
CAACCGGGGTAGCGATTATGGGGTTTAGCAATTCCACCCGCCGTTTCACCATCACCACCACGCTGGCCGTGGCGTTAGCCCTCACCGGCTGCGCCAGCAAGCGCATGACCACCGGATCGGTGCCGGCGCATTTGAAAAAGCCCGTGGCCCAGATGAACCAGACGGAACTGCGCCAAGCCACGGATTACTGGCAGGCCCGCTACGAAAAGGCCCCCAAAGACAAAGCCTCCGGCCTGCAATTTGCCACCGCCTTGCGCATGACCGGGCGGGCCGAACAGGCGCTTGCCGTCATGCAGCAGGTGGCCATCCACCACCCGGAAGACCGCCAGGTTTTGGGGGCCTATGGCAAAGCGCTGGCCGGGGCAGGGCAATTGCAAAAAGCCCTCCAAACCGTCCAGCGCGCCCAGCGGCCAGACAAGCCTGACTGGAAGCTCTATTCCGCTGAAGGGGCCATCTATGACCAGTTGGGCAAACCCAAGCTGGCGCGCAATTCCTACCGCAAGGCGCTGGATCTGAAGCCTGGCGACCCGTCTGTCCTGTCCAATCTGGGCATGTCCTATTTGCTGGTGGGCGACCTGCGTGCGTCAGAAACGTTCTTGCGCCAAGCCGTCAACCGCCCCGGCGCGGACAGCCGCGTGCGCCAAAATCTGGCCTTGGTCATTGGCCTGCAAGGGCGCTTTCAAGAGGCTGAGAAAGTGGCCGCAGGTGAACTGCCTCCCCAAGAAGCCCAGGCCAATGTCGCCTTCCTGCGCCAGATGCTGTCGGAGCAAAATGCTTGGGACGAGCTGAAAGACAAAAAATAGCGTCTTAGCCGATCGACACTTTTGACAGCGTCTTCATGCTTCGGATAACGGCAGGAGACAGGATCACGCAAAACAGTACCGGCAGGAAGCACACCATCATGGGAACGGTGAGTTTGGGCGGCAGGGAGGCTGCCTTCTTCTCTGCCGCTGCCATGCGAATGTCACGGTTTTCCTGGGACAGAACCCGCAATGCTACAGCCAAGGGCGTACCATATTTCTCCGCCTGAATGAGGGAGAGCACCACGTTCTTGACGGATTCAAGCCCCGTGCGTGCGGTGAGATTCTCATAGGCCTGACGGCGCTCCTGAAGGAAAGCGAGTTCGGCGGTGGTAATCATCAACTCCTCGGCCAGAGCCACCGATTGCGGGCCGATTTCAGCCGCCACCTTGCGGAACGCCACCTCAATGGACATGCCTGATTCCACGCAGATCAGACAAAGATCAAGGGCATCCGGCCACGCCTGCGTTATGGAAAGCTGGCGGGCTTTCATGCGGTTTTTCAAAAACATCACGGGCAGGTAGAAGCCTGCTCCTGCGCCAATGGCCACCTTAATCAACTTGGAGAAAAAGTCGGCCTTGGGGTCATAGGCAATGACACTCACGTAAAGAAACGCACCCAGACCCAACACAATGGGCATGGCAATGCGGCAGGCCAGAAAGATAAACAGGGGCCGCTCGCCGCGAAAACCGGCCCAAATAAGCATGTTTTCGGTATCTTTATCCACCAGCGCGGACCGCAGGTTGAGGCCGTCCACCACGGTTTTGAGGCCCTTAGCCGCCTCTTTCTTTTTAGCACCCCCGCGGATTTGTTTTTTCTTGTCGGCTTCCGCCTTGAATTTCGCCCGCTGTTCGGCTCGCAATTTTTCCCGTTCCAGTGCCACGCTTTTCATGCGGTTGCCCAGCTTGTCGGGCGCCAGCATGGGCATGAGAATGGTGAGAATGGTTGCAAACACCGCCAGTGTGGTCATCACGGCGATCAGGTTTTGCGGCTTGATGAGAAAGTCCATCATGGCGTTATCTCCCGGTTCCAGTGGTGGCGGTTAAAATTTGAAATTAATCATCTTCTTCATGACGAAGATGCCAAAGCCCATGGAGATGGCGCAGAAGAGGATGATCTTGTTGCCCGTATCCGTGGTAAAAAGGGGCAACAGATATTTGGGCGTGGAAAGATGAACCAAGCCCGCAACGATGAAAGGCAGCGACCCGATAATGGACGCAGACGTTTTCGCTTCCGTTGAGAATGCCTGCACCTTATCGGCCATCTTGCGCCGTTCGCGCAGCACCTTCGACAGATTGCCCAACGCCTCCGACAAGTTACCACCGGCGGAGGATTGAATGGAAATAACGATGGCAAAGAAGTTTGTTTCAGATGTGGGGATGCTGTCATAAAGACGGTTACACGCATCGGGCACCGAGATACCCATCTGCGTTGCCTCACACAGTTTGCGAAACTCGCTCTTTACCGGTTCGTCCGCATCGGCTGCGATAATGCGCAGGCAGTCGTTCAGCGGCAGGCCGGAGCGAATACCCCGAACGATCACGTCAATGGCGTTGGGAAAGATGAGGGTGAAAGCGTTAAAGCGCTTCTTGCGTTTGTAATTAACAAACCAATAGGGCACCCCGCCACCGGCGGCAAAAGCAATCCCAGCTGCAATGTAGATGGGGGCTGGCGTGAATAAAAATGTGCCGATGAAAGCTAGAATGCCAATCACACTGCACATGATGTAATATTGCGTCATGGACATGGTCATGCCCGCTTGGGCCATGCGCATTTTAAGGCTGGGAGAGGCCGCCTTTTTGCCCGCCGCCCTTTGTTCTTCCACATTTTTGAGCGTGTTTTCGCGCGCTTTTCGGCGGGTCTTCTCGTCCTGCCGCCGGTTCATGGCGTTGGTTTTGGCCTTCGCCTTGGTCTTTTGGTCCACCTGCATGGACTTGATGCGCTCGGAGGCTTTTTTGTCATTGCTGATTTTGTTGAAAAACAACGCGTAGAGCAGCGTGACGATCACGATGAACGCCAGCACCACCATGCCAATGAGTTGCATATCCATGTCGCGTCTCACCCGTACTCGTTACACATCGGATCATCGCCACGCCCCAACACACGGGCGTGGAGAGATGGCTTAAACCATCTTAAAAATGGCCTGCATCACGGTCTTCCGCAGCATCCAGCGCCGCAGATAGGCGCTCCTCTTCCCCAAAATAGCGCGCACGCTCCGCCATTTTCGGATTACCCACGCCGGTGGACCGGTGTTTGCCGATCAGCTTCCCGTCGGGAGTCTCACCGGTAATATCGTAGAGGAAAATGTCTTGCGTAATGATTACGTCGCCCTCCAGCCCAATCACTTCCGTGATGTGGGTGATGCGGCGCGAACCATCGCGCAAGCGCTTGGCCTGGATCACAATATCCACTGAACCCACAATGATTTCGCGCACGGTTTTTGCAGGCAGGGAGAAGCCACCCATGGCAATCATGGATTCCATCCGGCTGAGGCATTCGCGGGGGGAGTTGGCGTGGATTGTTCCCATGGAGCCATCGTGACCGGTGTTCATGGCCTGCAAGAGGTCGAACACCTCTGAACCACGCACCTCCCCCACGATGATGCGTTCCGGGCGCATACGCAGGCAGTTTTTCACAAGGTCCGTCATGGTAATCGTGCCCTCACCCTCCAGATTGGGGGGGCGGGTTTCCAGACGCACCACATGGGGCTGCTGAAGCTGCAATTCGGCGGAGTCTTCGCAGGTGATGACCCGCTCATCTTCGTCGATATAGTTCGTCATACAGTTCAGCAGGGTGGTCTTACCCGAGCCTGTACCGCCTGAAATGATGATGTTGCAACGCACACGCCCGATGATTTTGAGGATTTCCGCCCCTTCCGGCGAGATGGCCCCGAAATTCACCAGCTGATCCAGCGTCAGCTTGTCTTTTTTAAATTTACGAATGGTCAGTGTGGGACCGTCGAGTGCCAGCGGTGGGGCGATCACGTTCACACGGGAACCATCGGCAAGGCGGGCGTCACAGATGGGGGAGGATTCATCCACCCGCCGGCCTACCTGGCTCACAATGCGTTGGCAGATGTTCATGAGCTGGTCATTGTCACGGAACCGCACATTGGTTTCCTGCGTCTTACCGCCCACCTCAATGTAGGTTTTCTTCGCCCCATTCACCATAATATCGGCGATGTCGTCCCGCTCCAGAAGCGGTTCCAGCGGCCCGTAGCCCAGCACATCGTTACAAATGTCCACCAGCAATTCTTCTTGCTCGGAAATGGACATGACGATGGATTTGATGGCGACAATATCGTTGACGATGTCGCGGATTTCTTCGCGCGCGCCTTCATTGTCCAGCTTGGAAAGCTGGGAGAGGTCGATTGTGTCGATGAGTGCGGAGAAAACCTGCGTTTTAACGTCGTAATATTCTTCCGATTTGATGCGAATTTCCTGGGGCGGCGGGGCTGATGCCTCTGATGGAGGTGGGGCCACGCTCTTTTTCATTTTCTTGACGGGGGCAGGGGCCTGCACGGCAACGGCGCTACCCGCTGCCCCGGGTTCCATGGGCGCGTTCATGCCACCGGAAGGGGCCAGTGGTGGGGGCGCCATGCCTGCGGGTGGCGGTGCCATGGGCTGCGGCGCGCCCGCCGGTGGTGCCATGGGCGGGGGGGGCATTTGTGGCTGGCCCATGCCTGGTTGACCCATGCCTGGTTGACCCATGGGGGGCTGTGGTGGTGCAGCCTGGGGCGGTGGCGCGGGTTGCGGTGCCATTTGAGCGCCTTGGGCCTCCGGTGGCATGGCCAGCGGCCGTTTCATTCCACCGGCACCGTCACCCCCTTTTTTACCAAACATGCTGCTACTCCACTCAATGGGTTCTCGCGGCCCTGCAAGCCACGTCGTGTTTCAGGCTTTGCCTTACTTCTCTGTCTTCTTCTTTTTCGCTGTCAGTCTCGACAGGAATGACCCCAACGAAGCCTTGGCCGGCGGTTCAATCTCCCGCCGTCCGGTCAATACCTGGGCCAGCGTTTCCAGGGATTGCGCCGCATCGCTTTTGGGGTCGGCCTCCGACAGCATTTGCCCATTATTGGAGGCGAGGCCGTAGAGGGCCGGTTCAAAGTTGAGAACGATTGTGGGTTCAATGCCCAAGGGCTGGGTGAAATCATCAACCGAGATTTCCGGCCGTTTGGGCACATTGCACTGGTTCAGCACCAGATAGGGCTTGCCGTCATTGGGTCTCAGTTCCGCCAGCATGTCCACGAGGTTCTTCGTGTTGCGCAGCGAGGCCAGATCGGGCGTGGCCGTGATGACCACTTTGTCAGCTTGCGTGAGCACTTCTTTGGCCCAACCGGTCCAAACATGGGGCAGATCCACAATCACATTGGGTGTGCCACGCTGGGCCACTTCCAACAGATTGTTGAAGTCCTCCGCATCAAAATCATACTCCCGGTCCAGGGTGGATGGGGCAGCCAGCAGACTGAGATGGTCGGAACACTTGGCCAGCAACCGGTCCAGAAAGGTCTCGTCAATGCGGTCTGACGAGAAAACAGCCTCGGCAACCCCCTGTGCCGGGTCCTGGTCGAAGTCAATATTGGCCGTGCCGAAAGCCAGATCGAGATCGGTGAGAATCACATCGCTTTCAAAACCCGATGAGATGGCCCACGCCACGTTATGGGCGATGGTGGACGAGCCAACCCCGCCCTTGGCCCCTAAAAAGACAATCGTATTGCCAAGGGGGGCCGCCTCGGGGTTCACAAACAGCGTGGTGACAATATCCATCACATCCGTCATGGAAATGGGGGCCACCAGATATTCTGCCACGCCCAGCGCAATGAGATTGCGGTAGAGCAGCACGTCGTTCTTGTGACCCACCACCACCACGTTGGTGCCGTCGTCACACACTTCCGCCAATTTGCCCAATTCACCCATGAGCGCCTGGCCCACCAGTTTGGATTCCACAATGATGAGATTGGGTGTGGTGGCGGTCTGATAAAAATCCACCGCGGCCGCGATGCCGCCCATGTTCACCTTCACATGGGCCTTGCTCATGCGCCGGTCGCGGCTGGCCTGATCGATGGTGTTGGACACGATCTCGGTCTCGCAAAAGGCTTGCAGGGAGACGCGCGGGACCGGGCGAATATTGGCCAAATCCTCTTCCCGTGTGGCGTATTGCTCGTCTTCGGGCTGGGGATGATGGGGCGCCAGGTCCGGCATGGCCGCCGCGTAATTGTGCGGGTCCATCATGGGGTCATGGACTGTTGGGTGGGCCGCTTGCTGACCCGCTACCTGACCTGGATGAGCATAGGCCTGCGAGGCGGGCTGCTGTGATGGGTCATAGGCCTGCGGCTGCACGTATTGGCCCGTTGCCGGATCAATTTGCGGCTGTTGCATCGATTGCGGTGCAACGTCCGGCTCTGCATAGAGCGGCGGCGCATGTTGCACCTGGTGTTGCGCATTGGGGTCATAGGCCTGCTGCGGGTGCATGGCGGGCGGGTCCAATGGCGATCCCATAGGGGCGGGGTCATAGGTCCCAGCCGCCGCTTGGGGAGGCACCGAGGAGTGTTGTCCATCCTCCGAATGCCCCTCTATGGGGTGCCTCTGCCCCGAGTGTCCCTGCCCCGGATGGCCCTGAGCAGGGTATCCATGGCCAACAGGCATTTGCGGCACCTGCCCAGGTTCCAACAGCTGGTCGTCCTCCGGCGGGGCATATTGGGTCTGCTGAGCGTTATCGGACATGATATTTCAACTCTCGAGGCAAGTTTAAGTCTTTGTTCTTCCGGGTTCTTCCGGCGAGCCCTACAAGCCACCACCGCGGGCACGGTAGGCATCAATCACATTGTTCCGGCGGGGCGAATCGATGGGCGTGCTGCCCCGCGGCCCCAGCAGATCGGCCGGATTGGCCACCTGCGCTGCCAGATTGTTTTGCGATGCGCAGCCAAAATTGTGGTAATTCTCGTTTTCGGATGTATCCGTTACCAGATCCTTGTCCCACTTCCCGCAACCGGTGACACTGGCTTTCACCGCCCGGTAAGACAGGCGGATCGGCGCGGACGTGCCGTGCTGGCTGGCATCATAGCGGGCCATGCGAACCCGGGTGCGCGATACGCCAGCGGTTTCGATGGAACCGATGATACGGTGGGAGACGGCGCGAGCCGCCGCTTCATTGGGGGAGCCTGAAGGCACCATTATCGTAATGGTCCCCGAGGCCTGACGGCGGAACGTGTTCGCATAGCCTTCAATGGCACTGTAGGTGGCACGGGGCAGATCAAAACTGCCCGACGCCACCGGCACATCCAGCACCTGCTCTTTCTCATCGATGATGATGGGATGGCGGGTCTTGTAGGTCTCATGGCTCGTGGAGCCCACCGTAAAATGGCTTTGGGAAAAGCCAGCACAGCCCGTCAGTGCCATAAGCGACGACAGGAGCACCGTGGCGGCCATTGTGGCATTGGAAAAACTCATGATCGGCGCCCTTACTTCAAAATAAAGCCGATGGAGCCGGTGTAGCGCCCCTTGGCCAGATTGCCCTTTTTGGTGCCATAGACCCGGTTCACCCGACCCATGAACATGCCTGCCGCATCGGAAGCGGGGGCAAACCCGGCATCGGGCTGCACCAGATTGCGCCGCGCCGTGGGGCGCACCAGGTAAGGCGTTACGATGATGACCAGCTCGGTCTCGTTGCGCACAAATTCACGGCTGCGGAACAAGGACCCCAGCACGGGCAGTTTGGAAAGGCCCGGCAGGCCGGAAATCTGCTGGCGCATACTGTCCTGCACCAATCCGGCGATGGCCATGGAGCCCCCGGAAGGCAGTTCCACTGTGGTGGAGGCTTCGCGCGTTTGTACCCCGGGTATGCCCCCGGCGGTGCCGATGGTGCCAACACCAAGGGGCGAAACGGGTTCATCCACCTTGGTTCTCAACCGCAGGCTAATGCGCCCTTCGGTCAAAACCGTGGGCGTGAAATCCAACTCAATGCCGTACCGCTTTTCGGTAAACGTCACCGCAACCGAGCCGTCTTCCTGGCTCACGTTAGAGGGCACCTGCCAATTGCCGCCCACGTCAAAGCTGGCCGCTTCGCCGGAGACTGCCGTCAAATTGGGTTCCGCCAAATAGCGGATAACACCGGCGGTTTCCAAGGCGTTGAGTTGCGCGCGGATTGTGTTGAGCCCCTGGGCAATGCCCAGTGTCCCGCCATAGCCCGTATTGGCACCAAGACCGGGGTTCCCGGTTGCAAGGGCGGAGAATGCCAAGCCGTCAGCGCCGGGCTGTCCAAGCTGCGCCAGGGAAGGATTATCCACCTGGGTTTGAATGCCCAATTGCTTGACCACAGCGCGGGAAACTTCAGCAATCGTCACCCGCAGCTGGACCTGATCTTCACCATCAATCTTGATGAGATTGACGATGTCCGTATCGTTGTTGGCGAAAAAGAAGGAGCCTGACTGTTCGTTTTCGTTGGTCACAAAAATGGTGGCCAGTTCCACCGCCTTTTTCGCGTCCGCCGGAGAGGCCACAGAACCTGTCAGCACCACCGAGCCATTGATAATCTCGGCGCGAACATTGGCATTTGGGATGAGACGATTAATGCTGGCCTCCAGGCCCACCACATCCCGTTCCACCGTAATCTCCATGGCAGCAATCTGCTTACCAGTGCTGTCGAACACAAAGATGTTGGTCTGCCCCTGCTCCTTGCCGAACAGGTAGATACGCTTGGACGTACGCATGACCGCATCAGCCACCGCCGGATTGGCCACAAGCACATCATTGGCGACCGCGGGCAGGTCCACCACAATGGATTTATTCAACCCCAACCGGATGCCCCTGGGCCGACTGGCGCTTTCTTCGGTGATGCGAACGTAATTGTTCGCCACAGCATCCTGTGCGGTGGCCGCATTGAGCGTGACAGACTGCGTGATGGTGGCAAGGCCAAGAACTGCGGCGCTGGCAGCACCCGTTATGCGTTTGGCAAACCGTGTGTACAAGGTCATAGCTGTCATGCCCCCCAGGCAGAAAAATGGCATCTTTTCAGGCGCGGTCTTTGGAGTGGTGCTGGAACGGTGCATTTTCATCATCATTTCTTCGGGCGCACCTCAGACGTGGCGCCATAGCGGATGACGCGCACTGTGCCCTTGGCCCGCTTTCCGCCAGACGAAAGAAGGTGATCGCCCGCATCAGCCGGGTCCAGATCGGCATCCTCCACGGACCGCAGGGCCAGTGTGAGTGAGCCAGTGGCCCGCGCGGCGGCTACGATTTCCGTTTGCTGCGCTGTAAGTTCCAGCGTGATGGTCCGGCCCACTTTGGCCTTCTTGCCCTCTTTCTCTTCGATCAAGCGGTCGACGGCGAGAACACGGATATTTTGCAGGATCACCTCGGTGATGAGTTTGGTGGGGCCGCCGCCTTCAGGCTTCATTCTGTAGTTGAGGATCACATCCACATTGTCGTTGGGCAGAACAAAACCACCGGCCGATGAGGTGGCCCGAACGGGTATGGCCATGGCCCGCTTTCCGGCGGGCAAGATGGCGGAAAGATAGCCGCTATCGGTGTGAACAATCTTGGCATCACGGATCGGTTCGCCGGCAAAAAAGCCGGATCGGGCGATGGCTTTTTTGTACTCTTCAATGGCCTTCGGGTTGGCCTTTTGCGTGATGTACGATTCACGCACCGTGTCCTTGGGCCATTTCTCCCACTTGAGGTTTTCCGCCCCCAGTGACGACCCCATGGCAATTTTCTTGTTGGCGATAAGTACGCGGGTGACCGGGGGTTTCTTCTTCTTCGCCACCTTTGGTGCGGGTTCATCGCCCATGTTCATCATCAACAAACCGGCTCCCAAGGCGCAGACCAGCGCAATGGCGATCAGAATAAGCTGCATGGGTTTCATGAAACGGTACTCCAAATACCCCGCTATGGGGCTACAACAGGACGCAAATACGTATTGCGATCACCATTGCGCATCATTGGTGTAATTACGGTTAATGGGGGGTGAGCAAACATGGTTAGCCGCTGGTTAAGCGTGTTTACCCCTTGCCTTAAAATGCAAAACCGCT
>JBCCTO010000002.1:0-171212 GCA_039198355.1 Pseudomonadota bacterium | reverse complement strand
GTTCGACTTGCATGTGTTAAGCCTGCCGCCAGCGTTCGTTCTGAGCCAGGATCAAACTCTCAGGTTTGATCTGAGATTTGTTCCGGCTGTTTTCAGTTCACCGCGAACCAGCAAGCTGGCACTCAATACGGTGACTGGGTCACGCTTTTCCCGTTCTTGCGAACGGAGAAAAATTGCGATCCTCTTGGGAGAGGATCACGAATTGACGAGAACATTTTACACACCTTGGACCGATCGAAACCGATCCAGGTATTTGTAACATTCTCGAAAAACGTGTCCGCCGAAGTCTCGTATCGAACGTCAACAGATAAAGGAAAATCTGATGCGTTCAGCAGCTACTCCGCCGCCCACGTTTCTCTTTCTTACTTATTCAATTTTCAAAGAGCAGAAACAGACAGGTCCGTTTCTTCGAAGTTGTCAGCACCAGGCAACTGCTTGCCGCTTACCACTTCAAGGTAGGTTTTCGTGTCTAGCACGACGCCTTTCCGGGAAACAACTCGGTAGCTCGGTGGGGCGCGGTGGCTTCGACATTTGTCTGGGCCGTTTGGTGCGCCGCGTTGTCTGCGTCGTTGTTGGGCGGGTTATAGTCCGGTGATTTTTTATCGTCAACACGAATTTTGAGTTTTTTGAACTTTTTTTCGAAAATTTCCAAAACCCGCTTCAAACCCTTTCTCAGCACCGTTTCTGGCCATTTTGAGAGCCTAGGGTCGGTGCTGAGCAGACTTTATATATAGCCCTGATTGACCGGTTCAACCACAGGGCAAGCGGCGTTGTCATTTTGGCGGTTTAGCACAGCGCCACATCTCTGCTCATATTGCACTGCAAAGCGATAATGCGTTTATTGCCGATGGCATTGACCAATAAATCTAAGGACAAAAAGTGGGGCGCGACGTCATCGGATCACAAAACTTCCGAATTGCAACGGGCTCGGGCACCGCGGGGCGCATGCGCCTGCAATCAGCCATGGGTGATAGCCCTGCGCTTCTGGCGGGCAAAGGCAGGCGCTTGCCGGACCGGCGCCGCGTTAGTCTTCGCTGGTTGGCTGGCTCGGTGCTCACCGGTGTCACATCCATGGCGCTCATGGGTGGTGCCCTTTGGGCAGCTTTGGATGGTCGTCAACAGATGGCCAATCCCGCCCGCTCCGCAAATGCGCTTCTGGCCCAAGCCCAGGCAGGGAATGCTGCTGTTGGGAAAGGCGATCGCCCTCTTATTTTGCTGCCAGCCCAGCAGACGAACGAAAAAATTATGCAGGTCCCGACACTCACCCGTACCGACGCGGGTAATGTCATCCGCAAGCGGCCCTTTGCCTATGCCACAGCGCCACTTGCCCTGGTTCCCCGGGGCCTGCCAGACTATCCCAAATTTAACCCGCTCAACGTCTTTCGCGCTTCGGGTAGCGATCGACCGGTGGGGGCCAGTGATGTCATTTATGGCGCTGACATTGAAAGCGATGTGCTCCTGGCCCAGGTGGATTTTCCCCTAGATCCCACGCTCTACGACCCCTCCGCACAAATTACCGTTGCAGAGGCCGAACGCATTGTGCGGGCCAACCGTGAAACATTACTAGCAGGCGAAGTGCAGGTAACGGCCGCCGCCTATGTGGACGATACCCGCTTTTCCCTTGATGAAGACGAAATTGGCACAACCTTGGGCCTCTCGCCCGGCCTCTCCCCAAGCCTGTCCAACGGCCTTGGGATTCGAATCACCGCTGAAAACGTATCCCGTGCGGTATTGGACGATCCATTGCAGACAAGTGACCTCGATTACAGCGAGGAAGTGGTCATCATGAGAGAAGGCCAAACCCTTCAGGAAGCACTTGTTGGCCTTTCGCTAGACCCATCCACCCTTTCTGGCTTGTTGGAGGCTCTCGCCGGTGAGTTTGGCATCGACGCCCAGCCAAAAGGCACGCGCCTTCGTGTGGCTGTGGAAGAATCAAGCGTGGAGGGCGCCACAACGGTTAAAGAACGCCTGCCCCGCCGTATCAGCGTTTATCGCGGCACCACCCATCTCAAAAGTGTAGCGCTCAACGATCGCAATCAGGTGGTATGGGCCAATACGCCCGCCCCCATTCCCGCCCTGTCTGTGGGTTTAGACGAAGATACGGAACCGGAATTTCAAACCCTGGCCCGCGATCAACTGCCCAATATCTATGACGGCATTTATCGGGCCGCCCTTTCCCAAGGCTTAAACGCCAAACAGGCCCGCCGCATCATCCGTGCCGTGGCTTTTGATGTGGATTTCAAAGCCAAAATCTCCCCGTCCGACAAACTCGAAATTTTCTATTCCATGGAGGATGAGGCAGGTGCGGCCACAGATGCTTCTGAAATCCTCTATATCGGGCTGGAATTGAATGGCGAAAGACGCGCCTATTACCGCTTCCGCTCGGACGATGACGGGCGGTTGGATTTCTTCAATGCCGAAGGCAAATCAGCGAAGAAATTCCTGCTGCGCCGTCCGGTGCCCAACAGCCGCTTCTCCTCTCCCTTCGGCCCCCGCCGTCACCCCATCTCGCGCACCTATAAGATGCACTGGGGTGCGGATTTTTCTGCCCCCCGGGGCACGCCCATCCTCGCTGCGGGCGACGGAGTGGTGACACAAGCCAAGTGGAATTCCGGTTACGGTCGTCAGGCCATCATCCGACACGCCAATGGGTATGAGACCTCCTACAGCCACATGCACCGCTTCGCCAAAGGCATTAGGGTAGGGGCACGGGTGCGACAGGGGCAAATTATCGGCCAAGTGGGTTCCACCGGCTACTCCACTGGCCCGCACCTGCATTATGAGATGAAGGTGAATGGCCGCAAGGTGAACCCCATGAAAATTCGCCTCCCCCAAGGGCGTTCCCTTAAGGGAAGCCAATTGGCAGCCTTCAAGCGGGAGCGGGACCGAATCGATGCTCTGCTCAAACGGGGTCGCGGCGAAGATCAGGTGGCTTCGCTAAACTGAGCGCCCTTCCTGCGTGAAAACCGCTGTGGCCAGGCTCAACAGGGCAAGAAGGGCCAGCGCCATGAACAAAACAACCGTGGCATGTGTCATGGCGATGGCTTGCAGCTCCACCGTAGCAATTTGATAGAGACCGCCGGTAAGGCGCTCGCCATAACCTTGGTCGATCATCGCCGTCTGAAGTTCATTGGGCAGGCTGCTTCCCCGAATCATCACTTGATAGATATAGGCCACCAGTGCCCCCAATCCGGCCACTGCATAAAGCTGGCCCATGCGGGCCACCGTGTTGTTGATACCGGAAGCCTCTCCCTGATGGTCCTCATCCACCGCATTCACAATAGCGGTTGAGAGAGGAGAGGCGGCAAAACCAATGCCAAGCCCCAGAAGCGCAAGCCCCGGAACCAAAAAGCCAAAATAGCTTTGAACCACGACGCCCCAAGCAATGGTCAGATGCGCAGCGGCGACCACCAGCGCCCCCAGCGCCATGAAAAACCGCGAGCCCATCCGATTTACCAACCGCCCAACCACAATAGATGTGGGGGTGACGCTGACGGAGAAGGCCAAAAACATGGTGCCCGCATAGCTCTCCGGCAATTGCCAGGCCACGATCACCAGCATGGGCAAAAAGAAAGTGGCAGCACCAATGCTGGACCATAGGAACAGAGTATAGAGATTTGCCCCCCAAAATGGGCGCAGACGGAACAGGCCCAAGTCCACCATGGGGTTACCGCCCCCCTGTTTGATGCGCCATTCCCACCAAAGCGCCGCGCCCAAAAGGGCGACACCAAAAAGCAGAGCCATCGTCGCAAGGCTCGCACTTCCGCCACCCTCCCCCAACCAGGTCAAGCCCGTGGCCAAGGCACCCAGCGCAAGGGTGGCCAAGGCCGCCCCGGTCCAATCCAAAGTCGAAAGCCCGCCGCCGGAAGCCGGACGATCATCGGGGACGCGGGCGCGCAGCAACACAATAATGAACAGACCCACCGGCAAGTTAATCCCGAACAGAAAACGCCACGTTTCCGGTCCGCCATAGGTCAACACCAATCCACCCAACAGCGGCCCTATGGCCGTCGTCACCGAAGAGGCAGCCACCCAAATGCCCAGCGCCCTGCCCCGTTCCTCACGGGGAAAATGCTTGGCAATGATGGCCATGGAACCAGGCACCATAATCGCAGCGCCAATGCCTTGAATGGCCCGGAAGAAAATCATCAACGGCGTTGTGGTAGCCACGACGCAGGCGATGGAGGCCAGCGTGAACAGCCCGATGCCGAAGGAGAATGTGCGCCGCAGGCCCAATTTATCCCCCATGGCACCACCCATAAGCACCAGCGCCGACAGCATGAGCATGTAGGAATTGGAAATCCATTGGGCATCGGCAAAATCTGCCCCAAGAGAAGCGCGAATTTGCGGCATGGCGATGCCCACAATCGTGCCATCGATAAAGCCCAACGCGCTGGCCAGAATGGCTGCCAACAACACAAATTTGCGCTGCTGCGGCGCGCACCGGTCCCGCCGCCGTGCGGCAGCGCCGTCATCTTCCCCCAACACCAATGGTTCGGCTTCACCCATCGTGCACTTCTGTCACGGAGCCATGGGTTAGGAAAGCCACTTATCCCACAAGGGAAAAGCCGAGGCTGGCAAGGGCGCACAGCACCAGCACCCACACCAAGTTGACCCGTTTTCCCAGCAACATCACCGCAGCCAGAAAAATCAGCGCCAGCATCTCAAAGTCGGGCACAAGGTTGGTTGGCCACCAAACCTGTGCCGGACCAAAAGTATTGCGCGTCACCTCACCAAAAATCACATGGAGCCCAAACCACAGGGACAAATTCAGCATCACCCCCACTACGGCGGCCGTGATAGCCGAAAGCGCGCCTGTGAGGCGGGGCATGGCCGAAAGCCGATCAAGATGAGGCGCTCCAGCAAAAATCCAGATGAAGCATGGAACAAACGTCACCCAAAGCGCCATGAGTGCAGCAGCAAAAGCAAGCCCCATGCCGCCCTGTTGATGGCCAGCCACAAAAGCCACGAACTCGGTCACGAGGATGAGCGGCCCCGGCGTGGTCTCCGCCAATCCAAGACCGTCCATCATTTGCTTGGCCGTGAGCCAACCCAAATCGGCCACCACATCCTGCGCCATATAGGCCAGAACCGCATAGGCTCCACCGAAGGTGACAACGGCCAGTTTGGAAAAGAACCACCATACCTGCGCCAGTAATGCCGTCTCTGTCACCGCTTCCACGATAAGGAGCGGCAGAAGCCACACCACCAGACCAACCGTCACCACCTTCACAGTTTGGGAAAATCCACCCTTGGACTGCGCGTCTATTTCCACAGATGCCGTCGAGCCGGGACGGGCAAAAAAACCGTACAGCCCCGCCGCCAACACCACCAAGGGAAAGGGCAAATCAAAAAAGAACAGGGCGATAAAAGCCAGCGCAGCCACCAACCAACGGTCGAGGGACTGGAGCGCCCGTTTGGAGACTTTCACCAAAGCCTCGATGACAACCACCAGCACCACCGCTTGAATGCCTGTAAAAAGAGCGGCAATGGCCGGCACCGATCCATAGGTCACATAAAGAGCGGCCAGCGCAGCGATGACGGCGGCGCCAGGGAGCACAAATAGGGCACCGGCCATAAGGCCGCCCCACAAACCGTGCAACCGCCACCCCCCATAAGTGGCCAATTGCATGGCCTCTGGCCCCGGCAACAGGGTGCAAAAGCCCAGCGCATTCAAGAACTGGCGCTCCGTGAGCCAGCCCGTCTCATCCACCAATTTGCGGTGCATCAGGGCAATCTGCGCGGCAGGCCCACCAAAGGACAAAAACCCGATACTGGCGAAAACGCGGGTAGCAGAGGCAAAATCCGCCCGCTTATCTTCCACGACATCACTCATGTTAAAAACCCGCCCCAACGCCCAGCCCATCGGCCTTTGCCAAATGTTGACCCGGCCAGTCATGCCGCTCTTCACGGGCATCCCGCGCCCAACGAAACAGAGCATCATAAATCAGCAAGCCCACCTCCAGCTGTTGCACATCATCACGAAACATTCGTGACAATCCCATGGAAAAAGCGTGCAAACCCGCCGCTTCCGCCGCCGCAGCGTGTTGCCCCGTGTCGGCGGCGCGAATGATCGTCGCCATAATGTCCAGCGCAGGCATGATAATGCCACTAGCTTTGAGCAAAGCGTCAAAACTGCACTGGTCGCCTTCATGGGTGAAGGGCGCACCTTTAACGTCAAAGGCGGTGGCGTTAAACCGCTCCGCCACATTCAAAACCTGACCCGGCTCCACAAAAAGAAACCGGGCATGGCGATCAATGGAGCGGCGGATGAACCACGGGCAGGCGATACGGTCGATCTTGGGCCGGTGTCGCGTAACCCAAAGCCCGCCTTCAGTGGCACCTGGTCCGACAAACTTGTCTGCTGCCAGCAGAGGCAGACTTGCCTCCCGCCAGCCCACATGACCGCCCTCCAGGACCTCAGCTTGCAAGCCGAGTGTGCGCAACAAAGCTGCAATGCCTTGGCTGATTTTCAATCCACGCCAGCAATAGACCACCACGGGTTGGCCGTTTGCCACCGCCATGATTTGGCTCTCATCAAATTCCTCAAAAGGAAAGCGTAAGGCAGTGGGTAAAAGACAAGGGTCAGCGTTGAAATCTTCAACGGTGCGCACATCAAAGATCATTGGACAGTCCGGCGTGCCGATCAGACGGGCTAATTGGGCCGGAGTGATGGTGTTGGGTGACGGCATAAAATGCATCCTGTGTTTCGGCCCCGGTGTTAGCGGGCCACCGAGATTGAAAAGGATGCGGGATCAGGCACACGCCTCACGGGGCACCCGCTGGCCCCCCGCCCCGAAAGTCAAACAAGTGATCGGCACTGTCAAGCGACCCGCCGGACCACCCGTTTGCAATCAATTTCCGTTTACCGCTTGTGAACCTGCACAGCACCTGCCACCGTGCGGCCAATGGCTGTCATGAACGAACCGCCAGAAACTTACGAGGGAGGTCACACGACCCATGGGATTCTTTTTCAAAACAATCAAAGCAGCCGCCATCGGCGCTGCCCTGCTGGGCGGCATTGCCACCGCTCAAGCGCAAGACCTTAAATTCTTCACCATCGGCACGGGCGGCACGGCCTACACCTACTTCCCCGTAGGGGGCGTGATTGCCAATGCTATCTCCAAGCCCCCGGGCTCCCGCGAGTGTGGCAAGGGCGGCTCCTGCGGCGTGGAAGGGCTCATCGCTTCCGCCGTTTCCTCCCGCGGTTCTGTGGACAATGTGAACGCCATCATTTCCGGCCTGCGCAATTCCGGCTTCGCCCAGTCTGACGTGGCCTATTGGGCCTATACGGGCACCGGCACCATGGAAGGCAAAGAACCTGCCAAGGACCTGCGCACCATTGCCGCCCTTTTTGAAGAGCACATCCATCTGGTGGCGCTGAAAGACAGTGGCATTAACGGCGTGGCCGATCTCAAAGGCAAGCGCGTGTCTTTGGACGAACCCGGTTCCGGCACCTATGTGGATGCCAAACTTATTCTGGAAGCCAATGGACTTGGTGTAGAGGATGTGACCGCCGAAGCCCTCAAGGGCGGCGCGGCTGCCGAAGCGCTGCGCAATGGCAAGATCGACGCTTTCTTCGTGGTGGCCGGTTACCCCACCGGCGCACTGGTGGAATTGGCCTCCGCCGCTGAAATCAAGCTCGTACCCATAGACGGTGACGGGGCCAAAGCCCTAGCCGACAAATACGGCTTCTTCAGCCAGTCGGAAATTCCCGCCGGCACCTATCAAGGTGTGGACGCCACCAACACGGTGGCCGTGGGCGCCCAGTGGTTCACCTCCGCCAAGGAAGATGAAGAGCTCATCTACAACATCACCAAAGCCCTGTGGAACGCGGAAAGCCGCAAATTGCTGGACGTGGGCCATGCCAAAGGTAAAACCATCACGCCCGACACGGCCCTCGCCGGCATCGGCGTGCCCCTGCACCCCGGCGCAGAACGCTTTTATAAAGAAGCTGGTTTGATCAAATAGGCAATTGAAGGGCGGAAGCATTTTCCCGCTCTCTTACCATCTGCACTCCCTCATCCTCGGCCTTGTGCCGGGGATCCAACCGCTGAAGCGAACAAGACTTCAATCTGTCGGCATGGATTGCCGGGATGGAAGCAAGACACGCGGCTTGCGGACCACCGGCAATGAGGAGTGAATTGGACGACTTTCCAAAAACTACCAACGTCATAGGCCGACTTGATCGGCCTATCTTCCAAGACTTTTGCCGATCCGCCGATCAAGCCGGCGAATAACGCCTATATCGGACGTACGCCATGCAAGCAAACGACACCCTCACCCCAGAACAGCTTGCCGAGATCGAGCGCAAATACGATCCCGAAACGGCCTTTCGCCCCACCGGGCCGGTGATTGCGGCCATCGCCTCCACCGCGTTGGTGGCCATGTCGGCCTATCACTTTTATGCCTCCGGCTTTGGACTGATCCGCGAATTGCTGCACCGGGGCATTCACCTAGCCTTCGTCATGGGGCTGGTGTTCCTGCTGTTCAGCGCTTTCCGTTCCCGCAGCACCACTGCGCCGCCCAACACATGGTATCGCTTTTCCGGCGTTTCGATCATTGACCTGACGCTGGCAATTTTAGCGGTGATTGCATCCCTCTACTTGCCTCTGCTGCCACCTGAGATCGTGGCAGAGCGGGTAGGCAATCCCAGCACATTCGATGTCTTCATGGGTTCTGTCCTGCTCATCCTCACGCTGGAAGCGGCACGCCGGTCCGTGGGGCCAACACTGCCCATCATCGGCATCATCTTCATCCTGTTTGCCCTGTTCGGCCCCTACGCCCCCGGCGCACTGAAACATGGCGGCACGTCCTGGCTGGGTCTCATCAACCACCTTTATATGACCAACCAAGGCATTTACGGCATCGCCATTGGGGTCATGGCCCAATATGTGTTCCTGTTCATTCTCTTCGGCGTGCTGGCCACCCGCATTGGCCTTGGCCAATTGTTTATCGATATGGCCATGGTCATCGCAGGCCGCTTTTCGGGCGGACCGGCGAAGGTGGCCATCTTCTCTTCCGCCTTCATGGGCACAATTTCCGGCTCCTCCATCGCTAACACGGTGACCACGGGCGCCCTCACCATCCCAGCCATGAAGCGCATCGGCTATCCGCCCCATTTCTCCGGCGCGGTGGAAGCCACGTCTTCCACGGGCGGGCAGATAACGCCGCCCATTTTGGGGGCCGCCGCCTTCATCATGGTGGAATATCTGGAAATCCCCCTGCGGGATGTGCTGGCTGCGGCCCTTTTCCCGGCCCTGCTGCACTATTTCGGCATTTTCATCATGGTGCATTTGGAAGCCCGCAAACTGGGCCTGCGCGGGCTGCGGGCAGAAGAACTGCCCAAAGCCGCGCTGGTGCTGCGCCAGCACTGGCTCTCCCTCATCCCCCTCATCATTCTGGTCTATCTGATCCTGTCGGGCCGAACGCCAGATTTCGCCGCCGTCTACGGCATCATCGCCTGTGTGGTGGTGGGCTTTCTAAACCCCATCAACCGCCTCACCCCCAAGGACCTCTGGAACGCGCTGGCCGATGGTGCCCGCAATACGCTTGCAGTCGGCGCGGCCGCTGCCACCGTGGGCATTGTCGTGGGCGTGGTGACGCTCACCGGCGTAGGCTTCCGCCTCGGCTATGTGGTGGTGCAAACGGCCACGGACATGGGCGCTTTTGTGAGCGAAATCTGGCCGCTCTCCTATTTCACGCTCACCCAATGGGCCTTGTTTTTCTCACTGGTGCTCATCGCCATTGCCTGTATCATCATGGGCGCGGGCATACCCACCACCGCCACCTATATCATTCTCGTGGCTGTGGCAGCGCCCGCGCTGGCGCAGTTGCAAGTGGAGCCGCTGGTGGCCCATTTCTTCGTCTTCTATTACGGTGTGCTGGCGGACATCACGCCCCCCGTGGCGCTCGCCGCCTATGCGGCAGCGGGGATTGCTGGGTCCAACCCGTTCAAAACGGGCAACACGGCCTTCCGTCTCGGCATCGCCAAGGCACTCGTACCCTTCGTGTTCGTTTATTCCCCGGCCCTGCTTATGGTGGCCAACGGCTTCACCTGGGCCGCCTTCACGGTCACCCTGGCCGGTGCCATGCTCGGCATAGCCGCCCTCGGCTGCGCCTTCTCCGGCTATTGGTTCGCCCCGCTGAAACCATGGGAACGTTGGTGGATGGGTCTGGTCTCATTCCTCTTCATCGCGCCCGGCGTGTCAACGATGGCACTGGGAGCGGCACTAATCGCACCGGTGGCGCTGTTGCAGTGGAAACGGAAGGCAGCGGGTTAGAGTGAAACTTGAATTCCAGCCCACCTCCCAGATCGCTTCGCTCTCCCACCTCCCCTCCATGTGGAGGTAAAGCTGTTTTCAGATCGTGCCTCAGCTCTACCTCCCACCGGAGGAAAGGTCGAAATTGCGCAGCAATTTCCGGTAAGGGGCTGGATCGTAAAGTTGTCCTTTACTCCACAAACTCCACCGTCACACCCTTGCTCACCATTTTCGCCAGTTCCGTTGCATCCCAATTGGTCAAACGAATGCATCCATTGGAATTGGTTTTTCCAATGGCTTCCGGGTCGGGTGTGCCGTGGATGCCGTAGGTGGGTTTGGAGAGCGCAATCCACACGGACCCCACCGGCCCGTTGGGACCCGGGGCTATGCGCAGAATTTTATCATTATTGCCCTGCTGGAAATTCTTCTTGGGATTGTAGGTGTATTCCGGATTGAGCGCGATACGCTCCACGGAATGGGTGCCCGTGGGTGACGGCGTGGCGGCCGAACCGATGGTGGCAGGATAAGCGGCCACCAATTTACCATTGCGATCAAAGGCCCGCACCTGTTTGCGGCCCTTATCCGCCACGATGTAATGGACTTTCCCTTTACGCTGGGCACCGGGCTTCACCACCTTGATTGTCGTTCCCGCACGGTTGAAGTTCTTGCCCGGATTCAACGCCCGCAAATACCCCTTGGACATGTGAAACTTCTCCGCCAGCATCTCCACCACGGATGTGTAGGAAAGCCGCTCCAACTGCGCCTTCTTGCCGAAATCAGCGGGAATAGAGCGCGCGAAGGGGCCGCGCACGTCTTTCGCCGTGATCGTATAGGTGACGAACACGTCACCACCGCTCTCTGTCACCAAGCGCTCCAGCGTTGCCGCATTTCCCAGATCATCACTACGCCCGGTGCTTTCGCGCCAGGAAGCAGCGGCCTTGGCCACGTTAGAGCCCCAAGCCCCGTCAATGACACCGGGCGAAAATCCGGCCCGGTCCAGCACCACCTGAAGGGCTGCCATCTGCGCCTTGGAGTAATTGGGCTTGGCCATGCCAGAGAGAGCGCTGGGGCGCCTTGTTTGTTGAACTTGCGGCAAGCGCGCCACTTCCTCTTCGCGCGTTAGCGGGGCCAAGGGTTGGCGCTGTACCCGTTCACGACGGCCATCTTGAAACCGCTGCGTACCGGGCTGCGGTTCCCCAAACAAAGAACGCTCCCGCCGTTGCGGGCGCTGACGGCGGGGCTCATCACGGTCCAACAGGCCAAACAGAGAGCCAATTTCCCCGTTCAACCGCGCACGACGCAAAACCCGCCGCAAGGCCCGTTGGGCTTGGGCCTGATCGCGGGCGGTAAAACGGGCGTTGGGATTGACCCGGCCAACGACTTCACCCGTTTCCGGGTCCACCAGAAAGCGACGACCGCGTCTGTCCGTGAAAACATCAAATCCGCCGGTAAACCCATCCCCTGTGCGTACGGATTGGGCTTGCGCGGGTTGGCCTACAAAAACAGGTGCCAAAACGGACAAGGAAAGACCAAGGCCCAAAAGACCGGCAAACAGTGATTTTTTCATAACCATACTCCCGTCAAAAAACGCGATGGGGTGCTTATTTGTGTGATCCAACATGAACCGGACATGAAAGTGGCTTGGCCAGAAAATCGTTGCGACACAATGACGTGAGAGTGAGGGCGAGAGCCTGTCGGCTCGAATTTTCTAGCGCTGGGCCATGGGGTGGGCCTGCTCCACCAGCGCTCGAAGCCGTTCTTCCAGAACATGGGTATAGATCTGGGTTGTGGCAATGTCCGCATGCCCCAGCAATTGCTGCACAGCCCGCAAATCTGCTCCATTTTGCAGCAAATGGCTGGCAAAAGCGTGGCGCAGGACGTGGGGAGACAGGCGCTTTGGGTTGATGCCACTTTTAGCCCCCAACGCTTTCAGATCGCGGGCAAAATGTTGGCGAGTAAGATGCCCTTCACCACCGATAGCAGGAAATAGATACGGCCCCGCCAAGGGACGTTTGGCAGCAGTGCAAGCAGCGCGATAGATGGCCAGAGCCTGTTTCACCTTTTGGCTCAGGGGCACCATGCGCTCCTTATTGCCCTTGCCTGTGACGATCATAAAAGAACCATCATCGGCAGCCGTATCCACGGGTAGACCCACCAGTTCTGACACCCGCAGTCCGGTGGCATAGAGCAGTTCCAAAAGCGCATGGGTACGGGCCGCGCGCATTTTTGCGCCAGCCGTTGTGCCCGCGTCCACCGCCTCTTCCGCCACCAGAAGCAGGTGGTCTATTTCCGCTTCGCTCACCACTTTCGGCAAGGGCCGCCCCGGCTTGGGCAAATCAATACCACCAGTGGGATTATCACTCCGCAGCCCTTCCAAAAAGGCAAAGCGGTAGAGCTGGCGCAGGCAAGACAGTTTGCGCGCCTGTGTGGAAGCTGCAATGCCAGATGCACCCATGGCCTGCACGAAAGCCCGCACCGTGTCCGTGCCCACCTCCATCAAACTGGTCTTTTTCGCTGCGCAAAAACGCGAAAACTCTTCCAAATCGCGCCCGTAGGCGGCCAACGTATTGGGCGAAGCGCCGCGCTCAGCACTCATCATTTCCAAAAATGTTTCGATAAAAAACGCATCATGCATGGACAAGACGATGCCACAGCATGGTGCAAAAAGTCTTTAGAATGGCAGCAGCACAACCCGCCTTCAAAAATCCGGATTGATTTTCTTGGATGGAATTTTCACGCGCATCTCGCGCGGCTCCGGCTCCACCATGGTCGCCAGAGCAAACATGCCACCATAGGCAAGACCGGCCAAAATTCCGCACATGACCAAAAAGCGGATGAGACTAGGCAAGACGGCATTTCCCTTTATCGCGCAAAGGCGAATGAACAAGCAGACTTGCCCTATGTTGCACGGCAACACGCCTCAATACAAATTCAATCGTGCGCGCCAGTCGCTTTTCCAGATGCGCCCAATGACGGCCTGACCGGCTAATCCATCGTTCCATGACGCATTTGGATGGCAGGCACACTTGACGCACGGGGTGGTTTTCTGGGATTGACGGTAGACTTCGCACCCTTTTCTCATTGGCAAAAGAACAAGAAAACAGACATCGTGAATACCGCAACCACTCAAGATATTAACCGCGCGGTCATTGCCGACCGTTCCAGCACCATCCGCCGCGCCCTAGGCGGGCGCTCCATTGTTCTCGTGGGCATTATGGGGGTGGGCAAATCCACCATCGGGAAGCGGTTGTCGCAATATTTAGACATTCCTTTTGTGGACGCCGACAAAGAAATTGAAAAAGCCGCTGGTATGTCCGTGACCGATATTTTCGAACAATTCGGCGAAGAGGCTTTTCGTTCCGGTGAGAAGAAAGTCATCAAACGGTTGATGAGCGAAGGCCAAACCATTTTGGCCACCGGCGGCGGCGCATTCATGAACGAAGAGGTGCGCAATGATGTGGCCGAACAGGGCGTGTCCGTTTGGCTCAATGCCGATCTGGATATTCTGATGAAGCGCGTCCAGCGCCGGGCAGACCGCCCGTTGCTTAAAACCGCTGACCCCCGCGCCACCATGGAAGCCCTACTGGCCGAGCGGAACCCGGTCTACGCCCTCTCCGATGTGCATATCGAATCCCGCACCGTCTCCCGCGATGTGATCGCCGGGGAAGTGGTGGACCTGCTGGCGGAAAGACTTCCCACCATAGCCGAAGAGCGCGGCTGGAAATAGCCACGTTCGTGGCCCCGGTAGGTGAGGCTGATTTGACCAACGTCATAAACGTCGATTTGGGCGAACGCAGCTACGCCATCGTCATTGGTGATGGTGTCATGGCCGAGGCTGGCGCGCGTCTGGCCAAAATGCTGCCCGGCGCGCGGGCAGTCATTGTCACCGATACTAATGTGGACGCTCTGCATGGTGATGCAGTACGGGCCAGTCTGACCGATGCAGACATCGAGCATCAAACTGTCGTTGTACCTGTCGGTGAGAAAACGAAAGGCTATGACGGCCTGCAACGGGTCGTCGAAGGCATCATTGCCGCCGGGATGGAGCGGCAGGACTGTTTGATTGCACTTGGCGGCGGCGTGGTGGGTGATCTGGCGGGCTTTGCCGCCGGCATCGTGCGACGCGGCATGCCCTTCATCCAAATTCCCACATCTCTGTTGGCGCAGGTGGATTCCTCCGTAGGCGGCAAAACGGGCATCAACTCACCCCAAGGCAAAAACCTTGTAGGCCTGTTCAACCAACCTCTGTTGGTGTTAGCCGACACAGCCGTCCTAAACACCCTTCCAAAGCGCGAATTACGGGCAGGTTACGCAGAAATCGCCAAATACGGCCTCATCGACCGGCCCGAATTCTTCCATTGGCTGGAAAACAACTGGCAGGATGTTTTTGCCGGTGGCGAGGCCCGCGTAAAAGCCATTGCGGAAAGCTGTGCCGCCAAAGCAACCGTGGTGAAAGCAGACGAATTGGAGCACGGCTCCCGCGCCCTCCTCAATCTGGGCCACACGTTCGGCCACGCCCTGGAAGCGGTAGTGGGTTATGACGCCAACCGGCTGGTCCACGGCGAGGGCGTCGCCATCGGCATGGTCATGGCCCACGAGTTTTCCGCCCGCATGAACCATTGCGGCCCGGAAGCCAGCGAAGCTGTCAAAGCCCATTTGCAAGCCGTGGGCCTGCCCATCCATCCAAGCCAAATCCCCGGCGACAAGCTGGATGCCGACACGCTCATGACCGCCATCGCCCAGGACAAAAAAGTGGAGCGCGGCGCGCTGACCTTCATTTTGACAAATGGTTTAGGGAAGTCCTTCGTGGCCAAAGACGTGGCCCCCAACGCGGTGCGGGCTTATTTGGAAGAAACACTAGCACAAACCTAGCGTTCCTCATTGCCGGGCTCGCCCCGGCAATCCATACCTGAGCAGGTCAATATTCGCTTCATTGGAATGGATTACTGGATCAAGTCCGGTAATGAGGGAGTGCAAGTGGTGATATCAGTGAACCACTTATTACTTTTTCCAGTTGGCCCGGAGACATTGAAATGACCTTATGGCTCACGCTTTTGGCGGTGATCTGCTTGATCGGCCTGTCCGCCTTTTTCTCCGGCTCCGAAACAGCCCTCACCGCCGTTTCCCGCGCCCGCATCGCTTCCATGGAAAAGGCGGGCAACCGGCGGGCACAGCTGGTGCTGCGACTCATCGACATTCAGGAAAAGCTCATCGGCTCGTTGCTGCTCTCCAACAATCTGGTGAATATTTTGGCTTCTGCCCTGGCCACCAGCCTGTTCATTGGCCTGTTTGGCGATGTGGGGGTGATCTACGCCACGTTCGGCATGACCGTTCTGGTGGTCATCTTCGCAGAAGTGCTGCCCAAGAGCTGGGCCATTTCCAACACGGAAAAATTCGCCCTCACGGTGGCCCCCATCGTCAACATTATCGTCTTGGTCTTCGGTCCCATCACCAATGTCATCACCACCATCGTGCGCCGCGTTTTGCGCATCTTCGGCGTCGATCTGGACGAAGATTCCTCACCCCTCTCCGGCCATGAGGAACTGCGCGGCACAGTGGACGTGCTGCACGGCGATGGCGGCGTGGCCAAGGACGACCGGGACCGCGTGGGCGGCGTGCTGGACCTGCACGAATTGGAACTCTCCGACATCATGGTCCACCGCACCGCCATGCTCAGCGTCAACGCCTACGATGCGCCCGAAGCGCTGGTGGAGGAAATCCTCTCCAGCAGCCGCACACGATTGCCCGTTTGGGAAAAGGAAACTGACAACATTATCGGCATCGTCCACGCCAAGGATACGCTGCGCGCCCTGTCATCGCTGAACTATGACACCACGCAATTCAACATCCGCCAAACCATGGCGGAACCGTGGTTCGTGCCCGAATCCACCTCTCTTCAGGCGCAGCTCAACGCTTTCCTGCAACGGCAAGCCCACATCGCGCTGGTGGTGGACGAATATGGCGAGGTGGAGGGGCTGGTGACGCTAGAAGACATTCTGGAAGAAATCGTCGGCGAAATTGCCGACGAACATGACGAAGAACTCTCCGGCCTCCACCCCCAAATGGACGGCTCCGTCGTGGCCGACGGCTCCCTGCCCATCCGAGACATCAACCGCGCGTTGGATTGGGACCTCCCCGACGAAGAAGCAACCACAGTGGCCGGCCTCGTCATCCACGAAGCCCAGATGATCCCCGAAGAGAAGCAGACGTTTACGTTCTACGGGAAAAGATTTGTGGTGCTACGTCGGGAGAAGAACAGGATCACGAGTCTGCGGATCAGGAACCTGGCAACGCCTCAGTCGGGTGGCTAGAGCACTGCGCATTTCACCTGAATCAAAAATTGCTGTCTCTCAAACAGCAAGGTGCTGTTTTCGAACGCATTTTTTGATGCTTCACTGTTTCGCATGGAATGCGAGATGCTTTAACTCAGCCTTCCGTCAGAACTCTATCCCTTATTGCCGGGCTTGTCCCGGCAATCCATTCCGCTACACCGAAATGGCCTTGTGGTTCTTTGGAATGGATCCCCGGCATTCGCCGAGGATGAGGAGTCTTGAAAATCGTTCAATCTGTCCCCTTCACATCCAGCGCCAGGGCATGCAGACCCGCCTCAAACTCCGGTGTGCACAACTTGTTCACTTCCCGGTGCACGGCCACGCGGCTCATGCCGTTAAAGTGCGCCGCTTTCATGCGGATGCGGATGTGGCTCTCGCCCTGCCCGTCAAAGCCCGGCTGATGGCCCGCATGGAGATGGCTTTCATTGATAACCTCCAGATGCTCCGGCGCAAATGCTGCCTCCAGTTTCTGGGTCAATTGCCTGACCAGTGGACCGTCCTGGCTCATGATTTACTCTCCTCACCCGAGGCCGTGCCCCGATTTGTCGCGCTCAATGTGAGCGCTGACAGGCCATTAGCGGGTCGTCAAGTCTGGTAATGAAAGGCGATCTCCGTTAAGAGCAGTGCCTGTTTTCGCCCACAGTCGGTTTCGTGTTTCGGCGCCAGTCCGAAGCTAAACGCGCGTGGGCGGTGAACAACCCCATTCTCCCCCGCCATTGGTGGGAAACTTTGCAAGGCGATCATGGCTTCCAATTCCGATCTTTTCGACAGCATCCGCATCAAGCCCCGGGGGGCCAAGAAAAGGGAAGAGGAAGAGCGCAAAGCCAAGCAGTGTGCGTGGGAAGGTTGCGAAAAGCCCGGCACTCACCGCGCCCCCATGGGCCGTAACCGTGAGGGTCAGTACATTTATTTGTGCATCGACCACGTTCGCCAATACAATAAGAACTTCAACTACTTCTCGGGCTTGAGCGATGATGAGATCGCCAAGTTCCAGAAGGAAAACATCACTGGCGGTCGGCCCACGCGACCCATGTCCGGCCGTCGGCCCGGTGAAGCGGTGGACCCTTCCACCCTGCGCGCCACCCCCGGATGGCACGCCAAAGTGCGCAGCCGCTACACAGCCGATGGCAAGCGCATTTCAGACAACAAAGGCCCCCGCAAACTCAAGCGCCTGGAGGAGAAAGCCCTGCGGGACCTGGGCCTGCCTTCCACGGCATCAGGCGACCACATCACCAAGAAATACAAAGCGCTGGTCAAACAAAACCACCCGGACGCCAATGGCGGCGACCGTTCCAGCGAAGACCGCCTGCGCCAAATCATTCAAGCCTATAAGCATCTGAAGTCTGCTGGGCTTTGCTAGGGCATCTCGCATTTTCAAAGAAAAAGGAGAGCATCAAAAAATGCGTTCGAAAACAGCCAGAGGCTGTTTGAGAGGCAACAATTTTTGATGCAACTTAAATGCGAAGTGCCCAGCCGTGACTCTATGACTTAGGGCCAAACTGGCCCTCCCCATGGGGCAGACCATTATTGCCCTTCAAGCCCGCCAAACTGTCTGTTAAGGCAGGCCGAGATTTTATGAAGACCATCCCCGCCGCCCTCCCCATGTGGCAGCGCAAGTTCAAGAGCCTTTTCCATGAGCCAAGTTGAAAACCTGCCCGACACCGAAGTGTCGGTCCGTGACGTGTTCGGCATCGATTCCGACCTGATGGTGCCCGCCTACTCCAAGCCTTCCGAGCACGTCCCGCCCGTGGATGAAGATTATCTGTTCGACAAGAACACGACGCTGGCCATTCTGGCAGGCTATGGCCACAACCGCCGCGTGATGGTGACCGGCTATCACGGCACCGGAAAATCCACCCACATCGAGCAGGTGGGCGCGCGCCTCAACTGGCCGACCGTTCGCGTAAACCTGGACAGCCACATCTCCCGCATCGACCTGGTGGGCAAGGATGCCATCGTTTTGGAAGACGGACAGCAGGTGACCAAGTTTCAGGACGGCATCCTACCCTGGGCGCTGCAAAACAATGTGGCGCTGGTGTTCGACGAATACGATGCCGGACGCCCGGACGTGATGTTTGTGATCCAGCGCGTGCTGGAAGTGGCCGGTCGCCTGACCCTGCTGGACCAGAACCGCGTGATCGAGCCCCACCCCGCCTTCCGCCTGTTTGCCACCACCAACACGGTGGGTCTGGGCGACACATCCGGCCTCTACCACGGCACTCAACAGATCAACCAGGGCCAGATGGACCGCTGGTCCATCGTCACCACGCTCAACTACCTGCCCAACGAGCAGGAGACAGACATCGTGGCCGCCAAGACGCCCGAATGGGCCGGCGAAGAAGGCCACGACCGCATCGCCAAAATGGTCCGCGTCGCCGACATGACCCGCGCCGCCTTCATAAACGGCGACCTCTCCACCGTCATGTCCCCCCGCACAGTCCTCACCTGGGCCCAAAACGCGATCATTTTCGACGACGTAAGTTTCGCCTTCCGACTGACATTCCTCAACAAGTGCGATGAGTTGGAACGCAGCTTGGTGGCTGAGTTCTACCAACGCGCGTTTGGGGAAGAGTTGAAAGAGAGCGCTGTGAACATGGCATTGGCTTAAACCCATGGCGCAACGCCCCACTATCGGTGACAATTCCCGCACTATTGAAAAGATCCAAGACGCGGAGCCGCTGAAGGTTTCCGTGGCTTCCTGCATGCGCGCCATTGCGCAGGATGGGGAACTGGAAATCACCTATGGCAAGGACAAGCCGGGCATGGCGGGGCAGCGGGTGCGGCTGCCAGAGCCGGGCAAGAACCTGACGGCGGAGCAGGTGGCGGTGACGCGGGGCTTGTCCGATTCCATGGCCTTGCGCAAATCCATGCACGACAGTGGCGTCCACGCCAAACATCTGCCCGTGGGCGATCAGGCACGGGCCGTGTTCGACGCGGTGGAACAGGCACGGGTGGAGGCGCTGGGCACCCGGGCCATGACGGGCATGGGCGACAATATCGATTCCATGCTGGAGGAGAAATATTTCCGGGGCGATTTCGCCTCCGCCACCTCCATGGATGACGCCCCGCTGGACCATGCGGTGGGCCTGTTGCTGCGCGAAAAACTCACCGGCCGTAGCGCCCCCAAATCCGGCGAACATTTGGTGGACATCTGGCGTGACTGGATCGAGGAGCGCGCCGGGGAGTGTTTCGACAATCTGGATGCCGCGCTTTCCGACCAGGACGCTTTCGCCCGCGCCGCCCGCGATCTCATCGGCCAGTTGGAGATGGGCGACGAGTTGGGGCAGGACAATTCCGACGATCAGGAAAACGAAGATCAAGACGATCCCGAGAACGAGGATCAGCAAGAGGATATGGAGCGGGAGAACGAACAGGCCACTGGGTCTGAAGAGGCTTCTCCCGACGATGAACAATCCGATGGCGACGAGCAGGAGGCGGGTGAGCAGGAAGCCGCCGAGGCTTCCGGCGATGAAGTGTTCGACGATGACGAGGAACCTTCCGAGACGCCCGGAGAGGCCCCCCGCCCGGACATTCCCCTCTCCGATCTGCCCCCCACCATCGACTACAAGGCATTTTCAACCACAGATGATGAGGAAATTCGCGCCGAAGACCTCTGCGATGAGGCCGAACTGGAGCGCCTGCGCGCCTTCCTCGACAAACAGCTTTCCCATTTGCAGGGCGTGGTGGGTCGTCTGGCCAACCGCCTGCAGCGCCGCCTGATGGCGCAACAAAACCGCGCCTGGGATTTCGATCTGGAAGAGGGCTATCTGGACCCGGCCCGCCTCACCCGCATCGTCACAGACCGCACCGCGCCGCTCTCCTTCAAAATGGAGCGGGATACGGATTTTCGCGATACGGTGGTGACGCTGCTTTTGGACAATTCCGGCTCCATGCGCGGGCGGCCCATCACGGTGGCCGCCACCTGCGCCGATATTCTGGCCCGCACGCTGGAACGCTGCGGCGTGAAGGTGGAAATTCTGGGCTTCACCACCCGCGCGTGGAAGGGTGGCCAATCCCGCGAGGCATGGCTGAAGGCGGGCAAACCCGTCAATCCCGGTCGCCTCAACGATCTGCGCCACATCATCTACAAGGGTGCCGATGCGCCATGGCGGCGGTCGCGCCGCAATCTGGGCCTGATGATGCGCGAGGGTCTGTTAAAGGAAAATATCGACGGCGAGGCGCTGGAATGGGCCCACAACCGGCTCATCAAGCGCCCCGAACAGCGCAAGATCATGATGATGATTTCCGACGGCGCCCCGGTGGATGATTCCACGCTCTCGGTGAATGCCGGCAATTATCTGGAACGCCACCTGCGCCACATGATCGAAGAAATCGAAGAGCGCTCGCCCGTCGAACTCCTCGCCATCGGCATCGGCCACGACGTGACCCGCTATTACCAGCGGGCCGTGACAATTGTGGATGCAGAGGAATTGGCTGGGGCCATGACGGAGCAACTGGCCGCACTGTTTGATGAGCAGAGTTTGAAAGAGCGCAAGAGACGGCCCAAGCGGCGACGGGCTAGCGGGATGATCGGGTAGCATAGGCACCGGTTAACCTATAGCAATGCTAATAAACCCTACTGATACCACACAGCACTCAGCGGTGCTGATGTGGGATACGCCCAAATACATAGATGGAAACTTCACAAATAGCCGGAATTCATCAACTGTATTGGAATGACTGGTAGTGGCTATCCAAATCGTATTTCTCTAAGAGGCTTTTACGCCCACAACGTATTCGATGCCGAAAGCCGGATCTTCGAGGGATACACGCTTGAAGAGATTCAGTCGGGGCTCAAAATACTTGATGCCGAAACCATTCTTGAGCAGTGGGAGCCTGTAAATCCCAGAAGCGTAGCACTGCGATTGTGGCTGTCCATTGGCTGGGATGACGACCTTGGGGCGGACGACTTTTGTGTCTATGCCATCACCAATGATTTGCGTGACCGCCTATCACTGTTTTCTTCCGGCAAAACCAAAGTCCTTTTTTGCCATGAATTCCATTGGCCAAAGGTCCTTCAGAGCATCCACAACATTCTTGATAAATGCGAGCGCCAAACGATGGACGAAAGTTGGCGAGAACTGAGAAAACGCTTCGATTGGGAGTACGAGGGAATGGCTGGTGTTTAGGCCCGCTTTGAAATTTAGTCTTTCCAAACTCCCTTAGTTACCCCGTCAAATCCTCCGCCAACATGAGCGCGTTGCCGTCTGGGTCGTAAAACGTCGCCGTTTTGACCATGCCTTCCACCACGTCGGTGGGGCCGTCGAATTTGACGGCGGCGGCTTCCAGGGTGGCTCGGGCGGTGTCGATATTGTCTATGCCGAAGACGGGCACGCAATTGCCGGGGGCGGCTTCCGCCTGTTCACCCAAGCCCAGCGTCACGCCCTCCGTCATGGTGGATAGTTCCGACCAGCCCACTTCATCGGCGTGGTAGAGCGGTTCGAAACCCAAATGCTCCTGATACCATTTCGCGCTGGCGTGACGGTCCTTCACGGATAGAGCGAGCGTGATGGTGTTTTGCAGTTTGATGGCGGCCATGGGTTTCCCTCTTCCGTAAAATATACTAACTATACATTATGGACATAAACCTCCTTGTCAACGTCACTGCCCGGGCATGGGCACTGCCAGTTCTGGCAGCCTTGCATCGGGGAACGCCGGCAAAGCAGGCCACCCTGTTGACGGCCACCAGGGCCGGACGCACCGCGCTGAGGCAGAGTTTCGATCATCTCATTACCCTTGGCCTGTTGGAGCGCAATCCGGGCCATGGCCACCCGCTGCGACCGGAATTTCAGCTGACTGCGCAAGGCATTTCAGCTGCCACCATGGCTGACAGACTTTTGAGCGAGGTCGAAGAAAACAAGCACCCGCTCCTACGCCGGGCGTGGACAGCGCCTGTGTTAGCCACGCTTAGAGAGCCTCTCCGCTTCAATGAAATCCGCCGCCGTCTTGATCCCATCACAGACCGCGCCCTTTCCCAAACACTTCTCGTGCTGGAAAACGGGGAATGGGTCGAGCGTGGCGTGGTGGAAACGGCACGTCCGCCCGTCGCGCTCTACAGCACCATAAACCAAGGGAAATTGATAAGTGAGCACCTGGCATCCGCGCTGCGCTAGATGTGAGCTTTCAGCAAACGGCTTTTGGTGGCGGGACGACATTCTCAAAATCACGCTCTGAAACCACACAGTTTCTGCCAGCGTTTTTAGCCTCATACAGCGCGGCATCTGCGCAACCATAGAGGTCATCAAAGTTGTCAGAAGCATTAGCCTCCGCCACACCGAAACTGGCTGTAAAGCGGGTGTTTCCGGGCAGAGCGTCTATGCTGTGGGACTGACAAGCCGTGCGTAAGCCTTCGGCGAACAATGCCGCGTCCGCCCGGTCGCAATTCCACAGCAAGGCGCCAAATTCTTCGCCACCCATGGGACAGGCGCAGTCGCTTTCCCGCGCTGAACCGCCCATGAGTTGGCCAAAGGATGCGATCACTTCATCCCCCACCTGATGGCCATAGTTGTCATTCACTTTCTTAAAGTGGTCGATGTCAGCGATCACAAAACTCACCGGCAGTGGCGTGCGCCCTCGCTTGGCCAGCATATCAAGCGCCGCCGCATGAAAGGCCCAGGGTAAACATAGTGCAGTAGCAGGAGTTCATCAGATAGGCTTGAGGATTAGAGCATCTCGCATTCTATAAAAGCAGTGATGCATCAAAAAATGCGTTCGAGAACAGCATATTGCTGTTTGAGAGGCAGCTTTTTTTGATTCCGATTGAATGCGCAGTGCTTTAATCACTTACGTGGAGGGCACAATCATCAGCAGCAGCGCGCTGGTAATGTGCCACGGCCCAGCCATGGTCTTTGTAAACGTTGCCAACCTCAAACAGGCATTGGCGCCCCAAAGCGAAGCTGATGGATGGCGGCAAAAAGGCACGCCATGGCAAGTGTTATAATTCGTCCCCATTCCCATGTTTGAAGTGAGGAAAGCATTGGTTTTGGAGAACACCATGTCGTCTACACCCGTCACCCGCCGCCAGATCATCGCCACTGGGGGCGCAGCGCTCGTAGCTTCTACCGCCCCGCTCATCGTCCCCGCCCAAGCGGCTGGGCTTGCCCCCACCCCCACCATGCGGGGCGGAGCAAACAATTATCGCCCCGGCGCACCGATTGTGGAACGCATTGGGGGCGGTGGATTTTTGATGACCGGCACCGTTCGCCGGGCTGGAGATGGCGCGCCGCTGGCCAACCAACGCATCCAGATTTGGGCGCACACGACGGAGGGCTATGAGAGCGACCCGCAAAGCCATGGGGCTACGCTGACGGATGCCAATGGCCGCTTTGAAATGGACATGCCACAAATCGTGCCGGCCTTCGGTCAGGCCCATGGGCATCTGGCCAGCGAAAATGACGGTTTCAAAACGGTGTTCCTAAGACCAGTCATGGCCAGCCCAAGGCTGACGACGCTGCACGCGAATTTCATCCTAGAACCCGTCTAAGGTCGCTTCGCAGCCATGATCGAAACCCGAAAGTGGCTACCATGGCTTGCACTGTTCCTAGCCATGGCCGTACCCGTCATCGCCGCCGCTTTCAGCCCCTATCTGGCGTGGCGGCGGCCCGTCTACATCATAGCGGGCTTTGCTGGCATTGCCGGTTTCACCCTCATGTTGGCACAACCCCTGCTGGCCAACGGCATGATGCCGGGGCTGACCCGCTTTAAGAGCAGGCAGGTTCACACATGGCTGGGCGGTTTAATTGTTGCCGGCGTCATCATTCATGTGATCGGCCTGTACATCACCAGTGCGCCGGATGTGGTCGACGCGCTTCTTTTCAGCTCCCCCACGCCCTTCGCGCCTTGGGGCGTGGGAGCCATGGTCGCCATTTTCGCGGCCGCGGGCCTGCTGATGCTGCGCAATCGCATCCGCCCTCGCCATTGGCGTCTGGCCCACACGCTATTGGTCACCGCCGCCGTCATCGGCACCATCGTCCATGTGCTCTTGATCGAAGGAACAATGGAATTTTTCACCAAATGGCTTTTAAGCGCCGCCGTGCTCATCGCCCTTGCAATAGCGGTGTTTCAATTGCAAAGGCGCGTCCGCCGCTGAAAGCGCACACGCTAGCGAAAGCGCAGGTTGTCGCGGCTAAGTTCATCCACGCTGCGGCACCCCATCAACTGCATGCCGCGTTTGATTTCAGCGCTCATGAGTTCGAGCGCCCGCTCCACCCCATCCTGACCCGCTGCGGCTAGCGGATAGAGATAAAACCGTCCGCCGCCCACGGCTTTGGCACCCAGCGACAGGGCTTTGAGCACATGGGTGCCGCGTTGCACACCGCTATCCATCAGCACGTCAATCTTATCGCCCACTGCGTCAACGATTTCCGCCAATTGGTCAAAAGGAGAGCGGGAGCCATCCAACTGCCGTCCCCCATGGTTAGACAGAATGATGCCCGTACACCCTACGTCCACGGCCTTGCGGGCATCTTCCACACTCATCACACCCTTGAGGCAAAACTGCCCATCCCAGAGTTTCACCATCTCCTCCACATCGCTCCAATTCATGGAGGGATCGAGCATTTCAGTGAAATACCGACCGATGGAGACGGCACCACCGCTCATATCCACATGATTGTCCAACTGGGGCAGTTTGAAACCCTCATGGGTGACGTAGTTCAAACCCCAGCGCGGTTTGAGCACGAATTGCAGTGCACCGGCTGGGGTAAGCCGCATGGGGATGGAAAACCCCGTGCGCAGGTCCCGCTCGCGGTTTCCACCCACAATGCTGTCCACCGTCAGCATCATAATGTCTACGCCAGCGTCCTTTGCCTCATCCATCATGGATTTATTCAGCCCGCGATCCTTGTGGAAATAAAACTGATAAACCTGCGGGTTCTTATGTTTGCGCACTTCCCGAAGGCTGACAGTTCCCAGCGAAGACACACCAAACATGGTGCCAAATTTTTCCGAGGCGGCGGCCACTGCCCGCTCACCATCATGGTGAAACAGGCGCTGCAAAGCGGTGGGAGAGCAATAGATGGGGATATCCAGCTTGTGCCCCATCACCGTGACGGATGTGTCGATATTCTCCACCCCGGCCAGAATATTGGGCACCAGATCGCACATCTCGAAACTGTCGGAGTTGCGCCGATAGGTGACCTCATCATCCGCAGCGCCATCAATGTAATTGAATATGGGGCCCGGCAGACGCTTTTTCGCCAAGCGCCGAAAGTCGTGGAAGTTGTGGCAGTCCTTGAGGCGCATCGTTTTGCTCAATTCATGTGGGGAGAACTAATTCGAACGTGCGCCCTAACCCGCGCCGCTGTTCCCCTTCTATGTCCCATGCTTTGAACAAAAAAGGGAGCGCGCAACAACCGTTTTCAGTCGATTTGTTGCGCGCTCCCTGTCAGGAAACGGCTCAAAAAGACTGTGAAACCTAAGCCGCCGCCGGCTTTCTGGCCACAAGGCCGTAGGGCACCAGCATGGCGAAGCCCACCAGCACTTTGACGATGAAGTCGCCCACAGCGAGGGAAACCCATAGCGGCACTTCGCCACCCACGCCAAGGAATGGGACGCCGAAACCAAGGGACCCGTCTTCCCCGCCAAAGTCCAACATCCCAAAAACGGGCGCAAAGGCGATGGCGAAAAACAGGATCGTGTCGATGGCGGAGCCCAACAGGCTGGAGATCAGCGGCGCACGCCACCATGTGCCATGGCGCAGCCGATCGAATATGGACACGTCCAGCAACTGCGCCACCAGGAAGGCGGAGCCGGAAGCGATGGCGATGCGTGGCGTCGCCAGCCAGATGGACAGGATCACAGCCAACAGGAAACCAGCAGCCACCACTACGCGGGCCTGTTTGGGGCCGAAGTGGCGGTTCGTGAGGTCGGTCACGAAAAACGCGATGGGGTAGGTGAAGGCGCCCAGCGTGAGCAGGTCGGCCAGGTTCACCCCGCCCAGCGTCACCGCCAGCGGAATTTGCACCAGATAGTTGGATGCTGCCACCACAGCCGTCATGGCGGCGATAAAGAGCAGCAATGTGGAAGAGAAGAGGGGCGCACGCGCGGGTGCGGAGTTTTGATTGGTCATGGTCATATACCTGTTGGAGGTCGGTTAGGCATTGGCGGCGCATGTGCTGCCAATGAGTGCAGTCCAACAAAAAAGGCAGAGCCTTAGCGCTGCCTTCATCGTTATCGGTTTGGCCCAAATGAGCCGACGCTCTCGGCACTCAGCTGCGCTGATTGCCTGCCGCGCCTAAGCTTAAAACGCGGAGCGCTTTAAGCTGCGTCTTCCAGTTTCTTTTTCACCTGGCGCTTAATCAGCGTGGCTTTCTGGGAGAGATTGCCCTCTTTTTCCTTCATCAAGAAAGCGTCCAAACCGCCACGGTGCTCCACCGTGCGCAGGGCGGAAGCAGCAACGCGCATGCGGATGCGCTGGCCCAACGCTTCACTCATGAGCGTGACGTTCACGAGATTGGGCAGGAAACGGCGGCGGGTCTTGTTGTTGGCGTGGGAAACGTTGTTGCCGGTCATCACGGCCTTGCCGGTCAGTTCACATTTGCGGGACATGGGTGCTTCTTCGCTTTTTCATAAGGCCCCGCCCCTTTGCGGGACGTCCGGCCATTGATCGGGTTCAAAACAACTAACCACGCGGGGTGCGTGTTGATTAGCGTGCGGATTTTCCGTGCGGGAAAGGCTGTAATTTCAGGGGTTTGCACTGTAAAACGAGCACAAGTCCTTCGCCCGGTCGGGAAAAGTTGAGTGTGTGTAGTCACAAGCCCCCTCTTCGTCAACACCGCAATGGCGGCAAATGCGTTCAGATACGGTTCATGCGACTTGGGGCAAACCGCGCATAAGCAAGCCAGTTCATCCGGAATTTGGCCCCAATTCTTGTTATTGAAACGCTGGACCGTTTTCAGGAGCATTTCCATGCACGTCTTTTCTGCCATTCTCCCCGGTGCCCTGGGCCTCACCCTCATGGCTTTGCCCGTCTTTTCCGCGCAGGCCAAAACCACGCTGGAGACCAAATATAGGGTGCGCTTTGTGGGCATGAGTGTCGGCAAGCTCACGTCCACCGTGGTGGTGCAGGGCAAGGGCTATGCTTTGTCCGGCAATTTGAAAACCAGCGGATTTGCCAGGTTGCTTTCCCCCATGACGGCCAGTTTTTCCAGCTATGGCGGCATGGCGGGCAAAACGCCCTATCCGGCCAAACACAGCCTGTCTTGGAGAGGCAAGAAAAGCGGCAGCGTGAATATGAACTTCGCCCAGGGTGCTGTGGCGAGCCATGCCTCCACACCGGCAGTGAAATATAAACCCGGCACCGTACCGCTGAAAAAAGCGCACCTGCGCTCTGTTATGGACCCCATCTCGGCCCTGGTCTTTCCTGTAAAAGCAAGCGACGTGGGCAAGGGCAGCGGCGTGTGCAATCGCACCGTGCCCATTTTTGACGGCAAAAACCGTTTCAACCTGACTTTCCGCCACAAACGCACGGAAAACGGTAAGGCGCGGGGCTTTAAGGGCAAGGTGCATGTCTGTTCCGTGCGCTACACACCTGTGTCCGGCCACCGGCCAAACAAAAAGAACATCCGGCAGATGCAGCGCAATCGCGGCACCGAAGTGGGCTTTGCGCGGGTGGGCAACACAAACACCTACACCATGTTCAACTTCAAAGTACCCACCAGCCGCGGCACGGCGCGGGGCACGGCCACGCTCTTCAAGGTGAAATAGGGTTTAAGGTCTATTAACCGCCAGAATGTCGCAAGTCCGGGTGGCTTAGCTGTGGTAAGAAGCGGCCAAGCCTGTGCCGCTTCCGTAACCCGTGTTAGGGATGGGGCCACCGATTGACACCCTTTGGGTTGCGTTACCCATGAACCTCCACTCCCATCCCGAACTCGCCCAGCGCCTTCCGGTGAATGCGCGCACGGGCCGGGGTGTGACGGCGGTGCTCGGCCCCACCAACACGGGCAAAACCCACCTGGCCATTGAACGCATGCTGGCCCAGCCCTCCGGCATGATCGGCCTGCCGCTGCGCCTGCTGGCGCGGGAGGTCTATACCCGCATCAAAGAGCGCGTCGGCCCCAATAATGTGGCGCTGATTACCGGCGAAGAAAAAATTATCCCCAAAGGCGCGCGCTATAGCGTCTGCACGGTGGAAGCCATGCCGCCCCGCACGGATGTGCATTTTCTTGCCATCGACGAAGTACAACTGGCTACCTCGCTGGACCGGGGCCATGTCTTCACCGACCGGATCATGAACCTGCGCGGCACGCATGAAACCATGTTTTTGGGGGCTGAAACCCTGCGTCCGGCGCTGGAAGCGTTGTTGCCGGGCATCACCATCGTCTCCCGCCCCCGCATGAGCGAATTACACTATGCAGGCTCCAAGAAGATCACCCGCCTGCCCCGCCGCTCCGCCATCGTGGCATTCTCGGCGGACGAGGTTTACGCCATCGCCGAATTGATCCGCCGCCAGCGTGGCGCGGCAGCGGTCGTGCTGGGCTCCCTTTCCCCCCGCACCCGCAACGCGCAGGTGGCGCTCTACCAATCCGGTGATGTGGACTTTCTGGTGGCCACGGACGCCATCGGCATGGGCCTCAATCTCGACGTGGACCATGTGGCCTTCGCCCAGGACGTGAAATTTGACGGCTACGCCCGCCGCCGCCTGAAGCCAGCAGAATTTGCCCAGATTGCCGGACGCGCCGGCCGCCACACGCGGGATGGCACGTTTGGCGTCACCGGCAAAACGCTTCCTTTTGAAGACGAGTTGGTGGAACGGCTGGAAGCCCATGAATTCCCGCCCGAAAAACTGCTGCAATGGCGCAACCGCGATCTGCAATTCGACAGCCTGCACAATCTTTTGGTCTCGCTGGATGTGCCCTCCACCAACCCCACACTGGTGCGCGCGCCCATGGCCACGGACCAGCGGGCATTGGCCACCATGGCTGGGCTGGATGAAATCCGAGAGCGGGTCACCAGCCAGGCACGGGTGGAGCTACTGTGGCAGGTGGCGCAAATCCCCGACTACCGCCGCATTGCCCCCGCCAATCATGCGGATTTGTTGGCGACGATCTTCCGCGATGTGGCGGATCAAACCCACATCAACGAAGACTGGTTTGCCCATCAGGTGCGCCAGACAGATGTGACGGAGGGCGACATTGATGCCCTGTCCAACCGCATCGCCCATATCCGCACGTGGACCTTCGTTTCCCATCGCGGCGGCTGGCTTAGAGACAATGCCCATTGGCAGGGGGAAACCCGCGCCATTGAAAACCGTTTATCCGATGCCCTGCACGAACGCTTGACGAAACGCTTTGTGGACCGCAGGACTTCCGTGCTCATGAAGCGCCTTAGAGAAAACACCATGCTTGAAGCCGAAATCGCCCCGTCCGGCGCTGTTACCGTGGAGGGCCACCATGTGGGTGAGCTCTCCGGATTCCGTTTCAAGCCGGACAACACCGCCGATGGGCCAGATGCCAAGGCTGCCACCGCGGCTGCTCTGAAAGCGCTTGCCAATGAGATTGAAAAGCGCGCAGACCGCCTCTCCGCCGCCCCCAATTCCGATGTGGTGATGGAGAGCGATGGGACCTTGCGCTGGTTGGGCGAACCGGTGGGACGGGTGGTGGGCAGCGACGATGCGCTCAAACCCCGCATTATCGTGCTCTCCGGTGAACAACTCACCGGCACGGCGCTGGATAAAGTCTCCGCCCGGCTGGAGCGGTGGCTGGCCTATCACATTGAGATGACCGTGCAGCCGCTCAAAGAACTGGTGGCCAGCGAAGGATTGGAAGGCACAGCCAGGGGCCTCGCTTTCCGTCTCGTGGAAAATTTCGGCATTATCGATCGCCGTGAAGTGGCCGAAGACGTGCGGGCGCTGGACCAAAACCAGCGCGCTGCGCTGCGCCGCAAGGGCGTGCGCTTTGGTGCTTACCACATTTTCGTGCCCGCCCTCATCAAGCCCGCCCCCGCCGGCCTTATCTCACTCCTGTGGGCCGTGAAGAATGATGCTGTAGAAGCCCATGGCCGCGCGGAAGTGCTGGCCGCTCTGGCCGCCGGGCGCACTTCCATGGCTGTGGAAGAAGGGATCAGCGCGGGCATTTACCGCGTCGCCGGTTTCCGTGTTTTGGGCCGCAAGGCCGTGCGGGTGGACATTCTGGAGCGTCTTGCCGATTTCATCCGCCCAGCCGCCCAATGGCGCTATCAGCCCCCTGCCAAAGAAGAGGCAGCGCCGGTTGACGAAAAACCAACGGAGGCAGTTGCTGAAGGCGGCGCCACGCCTGAACTCGCTGACGCTGAAACGCCGAAGCCTGTTGAGGGAAAACAGGAAACTAAACCGGCCAATCCTCGCCCCGAGGGGGCGTGGGATGGCCATGGGTTCATGGTGACGACCGCCATGTTGTCCATTCTAGGGGCAACGCACGAAGACATGGCCGATGTGTTGCGCGGTCTCGGCTACCGCGCCGAAAGCCTTAGCGAGGAGCAAGTTCAGCGCAAATTGGCCCACTGGGACGGCACCCCCTTCGAACCAACGCCAATTTCAGAGAAGTCCGCAGAAGAAACAACCGATGCGGAGGCCTCCGCCGAATCCGTCGAAGAAGAAATTAAGCGCATCGAAATCTGGCGGCAGAACCGGGGCGATGGCAATCGCAGCCGTGGGCCTCGCAAAGATGGCCAGAAACGCGATGGGCAAAGGCGCGATGGGCATCAGGCCCGTGGACGCGGCAAGCCGGATCACAAACAAAACCGCGATCAAAAACACGCCCAAAGAAAAGGCGGAAAGCCCGGCGGACACCAACAAAAGCGCGACAGAAAACCGGCCAATAAACCAATCGACCCCGATAACCCTTTCGCAGCCCTCATGGCGCTGAAAGGGGATATGGGCGGGTCCAAGAAGGGAAAATAAGCCGTCTTGCCCGACTACGCGCAGCAGGAGCGACTGCGGGTCGATAAGTGGCTCTGGTATGCCCGCATCACCAAAACCCGATCTCTGGCGGCCACCATCATCAAAGGTGGCAATGTGCGGGTAAATGGCGAGCGGATGACCAAGCCCCACGGCACGGTCACGATTGACGACGTGCTGACCGTCACCCTGCCCCGGCAAATCAAGGTTTTGAAAATCGCCGCTATCGGCACCCGCCGCGGCCCCGCGCCGGAAGCCCAAGCCCTCTACGAAGACCTATCCCCGCCCCCCATCAAACGCGACCCAGCCACCCGCCCGCTGAAACAAGCCGTGCGCGAAGAGGGAGCCGGTCGCCCCACCAAAAAACAACGGCGTGAACTTGATCGGCTGCGGAACACGGATGGCCTTTAACTGTGGCACTCAAGAGGTGGCGAAGAGCCACCCGGCGCTAATGCGCCGCGCCCGCGCAGCGAAGGCCAAAGGCCGACAGCGTGAGCGCAAATAAAGCAAAATTTGGCTCCAAATGCCGCAAAGTGCGGCACGTCTTTTCCTTGTCATCCGCCTGCCCCAGGGCTAATCAACCCGTAAAGCGTTCTGGACATCTGTATCGATGGATTGATCTGTAAATGACCTATCTCGTCACCGACAACTGCATCAAATGCAAATACATGGATTGCGTGGAAGTCTGCCCCGTGGACTGCTTCTATGAAGGCGAGAACATGCTGGTCATCCACCCCGACGAGTGCATTGACTGCGGTGTATGCGAACCCGAATGCCCCGCCGATGCCATCAGACCCGACACTGAGCCTGGCCTCGACAAATGGCTCAAAATCAACACCGAATACGCCGAAAAATGGCCCAACATTATTTCGAAGGGTGAAGCCCCGGCGGATGCGGAGAAGTTCGATGGTGAGCAGGGCAAGTTTGAGAAGTATTTCTCGGAAGAGCCGGGCGAGGGGAATTAGGAGCATTATCTGCTCCAACTCTGGTTCCATAGTATGCACCCAGCGCTTGTGCCAGCGCGTTGAAATTTACTGATTTTTGTGCTATTGCTATCGCAACGGCGCAATGTCGGCCCTCTCTCTCCCATGGTCTGCAACTTTTTGTTTCAAACACTGCCTTCTCACGATTGTACATTCAGGCGCTTTTCGAGTGTCTTGGGACGATCTGCGCGAACGTTTTTCGCCACGACAACCTTGTGAAATCACAACCGGGTTAAACAACACTTCCGCAGGCGTGCCGCGCCTGTTCGGCAACATGAGCGTTCGCATCGAACGGACGCCAGCACAGGAGCAAGCATTATGGCTGCCAAGAAAACCATTCAGCGTCAGGGTTTCAAAACCGGCGAGCACATCGTCTACCCCGCCCACGGTGTGGGCCAGATTGTGGACATTGAACAGCAGGAAGTGGCCGGTTTTGAACTGGAACTCTTCGTCATCGACTTTGCCAAAGACAAAATGACCCTGCGCGTACCCGTACCGAAGATCGACTCCGTTGGCATGCGCAAACTGGCCGATACGGCCCTGGTGGATAAGAGCCTGAAAACCGTGCAGGGCCGTGCCCGCATCAAACGCACCATGTGGTCCCGCCGCGCGCAGGAATATGATGCCAAGATCAATTCCGGTGATCTGATCCAGATTGCCGAAGTGGTGCGCGACCTGTTCCGTTCCGATACGCAGCCCGAACAATCCTATTCCGAGCGGCAGCTTTATGAAGCTGCGCTGGAGCGCATGGCCCGGGAAGTGGCTGTGGTGAAAAAGCTGACAGAGACAGAGTCCGTACAACTCATTGAAGCCAATTTAGCCAAAGGCCCCCGCCGCGGGCCCAAGCCTGAAGAAGCTGCCAATGCGGACAATGACAGCGATGCAGATGAAGACGGCGACGAAGCGGAAGCCGCCGCATAAAATCGTGTGTAACAAGGGACGTTTGGTGCTTTAAACTGACCGCAACGCCCCTTTCCGGCTCTCTCTCGCCCAACAGAGTTCCCCCATGCAGGCTTATCTCGGCTTTGAAAAACAAATTGCGGACCTTGAAGGCAAGGTGCGCGAACTCCGCTCCATCTCAGAATCCGATGACAGTGTGGGGCTGGAAGAAGATATCGCCCGCTTACAGGGCAAGGCCGATCAGGCCCTTTCAGACCTCTACCGCAAGCTCGGCCCCTGGCAGAAAACGCAAGTGGCCCGCCACCCGGACCGGCCCCATTTCAAAAACTACGTGGAAGCGCTGATCGATGACTTTCAGCTGCTGGCAGGCGACAGGGGCTTTGGCGATGACCATGCCATCCAGACCGGTCTTGGCCGGTTTCGCGGGCAATCCGTGGCAGTCCTTGGCCATGAAAAGGGCAATGACACCAATTCGCGCCTCCACCACAATTTCGGCATGGCCCGTCCTGAAGGCTACCGCAAAGCTGTACGCATTATGGAGATGGCGCAACGCTTTGGCTTGCCCGTCATTTCGCTGGTGGACACAGCGGGCGCCTATCCCGGCATCGGGGCGGAAGAGCGGGGGCAGGCAGAGGCTATCGCCCGCTCTACGGAAGCCTGTCTGAACCTGCGCGTGCCGCTCATCTCCATCATCATCGGCGAAGGTGGTTCCGGTGGCGCCATTGCCATCGCTGCCGCCAACCGGGTCTACATGCTGGAGCATTCCATCTATTCGGTGATCTCCCCCGAGGGGGCCGCTTCCATCCTGTGGCGCGATGCCACACGGGCCGAAGAGGCCGCCACGAGCATGAAAATTACCGCCCAGGACCTGGAGCGTCTCGGCATCATAGACGGCGTGATTGCCGAACCTGTGGGCGGCGCCCACCGTCACCATGACAAAGTGTTCGATGCCACCGGTGATGTGATCGCCCAAACCTTGGCCGATCTTTCCGGTAAGTCTGGCGATGATCTGGTGCGCGAAAGGCGCGAGAAATTCCTCGCCATCGGGCGTAATTTGTAAACAACTGTCCACGCGTCATTCGCCGACTTGATCGGCGAGTCTTGCAGAGGCAGGGGATAGGCCGATCAAGTCGGCCTATAACGGAATGTTTTTGGTTCCCTAAATTCTCCGTGAAACCAGCTTCTACCGTCAAGACAATGGCAACCCTAACGGTGTATCAACTATAGACGGTGCCTCACCGCCCTAGGCCTTATTTGGGTCGCTTTACGGGCCGATGGCAGTGCGCGTTTTTAAGTTTGACCCTTTTTGGATGGCATCCCATGCCGGTTTGGTTTTCTACCCCTTCGATAAGGCAAAGTGCTGTGGCAATGGCACTGGCCGCTTGTCTGGGTCTCGCCGGATGTCAAAACGCGCTGGATGGTCTGTCCCAGCCGGAAAAAGCGCCCGTTCCCAAGCGCCTCATCAACAAGATGAAGGCCAAGAACATGGCCATCCACGCCCCCATCATGATCCGCTCCTTCAAGCAGGAAAATGTGCTGGAGGTCTGGAAACAGCGCCGCAACGGGCGCTACGCCCTGCTGGACACGTATGAGATTTGCAAATGGTCCGGGAAGCTGGGGCCGAAATATAAGGAAGGGGACAAACAGGCCCCGGAGGGCTTTTATTTCATCAACAAATACCAGATGAACCCCAAATCAAAATACCATCTGGCCTTCAATATCGGCTTCCCCAACGCCTATG
Source organism: Pseudomonadota bacterium (assembly GCA_039198355.1). Classification (GTDB taxonomy): domain Bacteria; phylum Pseudomonadota; class Alphaproteobacteria; order Rhizobiales; family Rhizobiaceae; genus Pseudahrensia. The sequence continues at coordinate 136,119 of JBCCTO010000002.1, read as the reverse complement.
ACCGTGCCCATGGCCGCACGGGCACCCATTTGATGGTTCACGGCGCGTGTTCATCCGCTGGCTGCTATTCCATGACCGACGAGCAGGTAGAAATCATTTACGCCCTGGCGCGGGACGCTTTCAAAGGCGGTCAAAAGAAATTCCAGATGCAGGCCTTCCCCTTCCGCATGACTACCAAGAACATGCTGAAGCACACGGATAACCGGCACTTCGAATTCTGGAAAATGCTCAAAAAAGGTTATGACCATTTCGAGATCACCCGAACACCGCCAAAGGTGGATGTGTGCGAGAAGCGTTACGTGTTCAACACCCAATCGGACAGCCGCTATCCTTCTTCAGGCCAATGTCCAGCCCGCACCATGCCCCTGTCTCTCGCCACCTCGTTTACCAAGAAACAGGGGGAGTTTTTGACAGCGTTGGAGGCTAAACTGGCCAAAGCGGAAAAACGCGATATGGTGGCGGTGAGCACGTCGTTTGAGGCGCTGTTGCCGGGCGTGACGGTCAAGAAGGCCGCGCCGAAAGTGGTTCCCGTCGCACCGCCCCCCGCAACAACCGCGAGCGTTCAGGAAGCCGCGCTCAAACCGGCGGAATAGTTTCCGTTATGAAAAAGGCACCTGAACCTGGCACCGCAGAGTTCAGATCAGCATTGTTTAGATAGCTGGGAAATCTGGCACCAAGTTTTGACGTCATCTTTTTTGATGAAGCAGATAGAACCGTTTTTGAAATGGTCGATAGATTTGGTCGACCAAGATCTGAAAAGATATCATTTCAGACGGCTTGCCCTTCAAACTTGCAAAGCCAAACTCTTCGTTCGCGACTAACGAAAGCGGGCTTTCGAAAAACGCGTAAATCTTAAACAGCAACGCTTTTTCATGAACCAAAACGGTGGGCATGAACTTTCGGTCTATCCCATCAACAAATCTTGCAGCGCTGGGATCAGCGGCAGGTCGGCCTCCGGCATGGGGTAATCGCGCAGTTTACCTGCCCGCACCCATTTAACAGCCTGATCTTCCTTGCCCTGAACCGTGCCCCACCAGCGACGGCATATGTAGAGGGGCATGAGCAGGTGGAATTTTTCGTAAGTGTGGCTGGCGAAGGTGAGGGGCGCTAAGCAGGCGACCTTGGTCTTGATGCCCAATTCTTCCTGCAATTCGCGGATCAGCGCTTCCTCAGGCGTTTCTCCGGGCTCAATTTTGCCGCCCGGAAATTCCCACAACCCCGCCATGGATTTTCCCTGCGGGCGCTGGGCAAGCAGGATGCGGTCATCGGCATCCACGAGCGCACAGGCGACAACAGTGACGATTTTTCGATCAGTCATATGAACGGGTCTCAATCAATTTTTTGGCGATAGTCATAGCGATAAACCGGCTGGAAGCCTTCGCTGCGGTAGAGCGCTTGCGCCGCCTCGTTTTCAACCGCCACTTGAAGCCACGCGCGGATTGCGCCCGCCTGTCGGCCCCACAAAAGCGCGCTGCGCAATATTTGGCGGGCGTGCCCTGCACGACGTTGTCGGGGATTGGACAGCATCTGAAAAATGCCCACCACGGCACCCAACCGCACGGCCAACACCGCAGCCAGCGGTTCACCGCCCTTGGTTTCTGTCAAAAACAAGCCATATTGCCCGCGAATGCGGCCCAGCAACTCCGCCACGCCCGGTTTGGTGTCCGCCCCTACACCCCCCATAGCTATGGACTGGTCGATCCACTTGCTCCGGTCCGCCAAAGGAAGCTGAGACAAAGCGCTGCTCAGATCCGCCTCCGTCAGGTCCATCATCATCACATCGGTCGTATCGAAAACGTGCCAGCCTTCCCGATCCAACAGCCGCTCCAAGTCTGGCGATGCCAGTGGCGAGAGGCGAAACGTGACCGGACGCCCAAAACTCTCAAAGCGCCGCTCGATCATGGCCATACGCTTGTCCATATCGCCTAGATCAACCCGGTCCAGCGGGGTAACGCAATTGAGCCGTTTGGACGGGTGGGAAGCCGTCAACCGCGTTGCCCATGCCCCGTCGAACCGCGTGGAGCTAGCAGGCCACGACCGCGCACCGATGGCTTCCAGCTGCCGCACCAATGGCAAACCACTGGGCGGAATATCCGTGATGCGCGCCACCGATCGACCGGACTCAAAGCATATCATGTTCAAACAGAACCGAAATTCGCTGCCTCTCAAAGAGCAGCATGCTGTTTTCGAACGCGATTTTCGGTGCTCTTTGTTTCGTTGAAAACATGATTTGCTCTAACTGCGGTAATCGCCGTTGATGGCCACATATTGCTTGGTCAAATCGCAGGTCCAGACCGTTGCCATGCCATGGGCGATGCCCACATCCACCGCAATGAGGATTGTGTCACGCTTCATCACCGCGCTGGCTGCTTCTTCGCTATAGTGGGGATCCCGCTCTCCATTCACGGCCACGCGCACATCGCCGAAATAGATTGCCAGCCTGTCCCGATCCGCCTCTTCCCCTGCCTTTCCCACGGCCATGACCACACGGCCCCAATTGGCATCTTCCCCGGCAATGGCTGTTTTCACCAAGGGCGAATTGGCGATGGACAAGGCGATGCCCTTTGCCGCTCGGTCATCCCGCGCACCGGTAACGGTGATCTGCACTTCTTTGGTGGCCCCCTCCCCATCCCGCACCACTTGGCGAGCCAGGTCCTGCAACAAGTCTTCCAGTGCCGCACAAAAACTGGCGTAGCGGGAGTCGCTTTCACTCTCCATCACCGCACCGCCCGCCGTTCCGGTGGCGAAAAGCATGAGCGTGTCGCTGGTGGATGTATCGCTATCCACTGTCACCGCGTTGAATGTTGTGCGGGTTTTTTGTGCAAGAATGCTGCGCAGCAATTTCGGCGCGATGGGCAGGTCCGTAACGGCATAGGCAAGCATGGTGGCCATGTCCGGCGCAATCATGCCGGAGCCTTTGGCGATGCCATTAATGGTGAATTCATCACCCCCCACAACCCCATTTCGCGTTGCCAATTTAGGATAAGTGTCCGTGGTCATGATGGCTTCCGCAGCCCCATGCCACCCGTCTTCCACCAGCTTGTCTTTGAGGCTTGGGAGCTGATTTGTAATGAGCTGGGCATCCAGTGGCTCGCCGATGACGCCCGTGGAGGCAAGATGCACTTGCGCCCGCTCGCAACCCAGCAGTTCTGCAACGGCATCAGCTTTGGCTTCCACCGTCGCCACACCCTTGCGCCCGGTAAAGGCATTGGCATTGCCCGCGTTCACGACGACCGCACGGGCATGCTCGCTCTTTACCAATTGTTCCCGGCACCAATCCACCGGTGCAGATGGGCAACGGCTTGTGGTGAATACCCCAGCAGCAGCAGCGGGTTCGTCAAACACCATCAACAACAAATCTGTGCGCCCGGCATATTTGATGCCCGCTTCGCAAGCCGCCATGCGCACCCCTTTCAGCGGCGGCAGGATGGCGAATTCTTTTGGGGCCAAAGGCGAGAGGGGCAGTGTGTCAGCCATGCAGGCACTCATTCATAGGAGGTGATCCTGTGTGCAAAAATAAGGGCGGGTCTGCAAGCAGCCCGCCCTTTTTCAACACTTTCGGGAGACGTTTATTTTGCTGGCAGTTTCAAACTGTCGTCCAACACTTCCGCCCCTGCCTCTTCCCGGGCCTTTTGCACGGCCTCTGCATAGGCTTCGGCCAGCATGATTTGCTGAATCTGATTTTTAGCGGCCTCAAACTTGGGCAGCGGCGTATCCCGCTTGTCTTCCACTTTGATGACGTGAAATCCAAACTGGGTCTTCACCGGTTCTTTGGTGAAGGCACCCTTTTCCATGTCGAAAGCGGCTTTTTCAAATGCTGGCACCATGCGGCCTTTGGTGAAATAGCCCAGATCGCCCCCTTTCGGGCCGGAAGGGCCGGTGGATTTGGCCTTAGCCAGTTCCACAAAATCCGCGCCCCCTTCCAACTCTTTGATGATGGCTTTGGCTTCCTCTTCCGTCTTCACCAAAATATGCCGCGCGCTCACCTCTTGCTGCCGGGGAGCTTTAGCCACTTCCGCATCAAAGCGCGCTTTCAGCGCTTCATCCGTAATGCTGGGCTGAATTTCGCCTTGGAACCACGCATTGTGCAGCGCCCGGGCGCGCAGCAGGTCGAGGCGGCTTTTCATCACCGCCTCATCATCCATGCCAGCGCTTTCCGCCTTTTGGGAAAGCACGTAAATATCAATGAGGGAATCCAGCGCGCGGGCCTTGCGCTCGGCTTCAGGAAAATTGGCAAATTGCTGGGCCAAATCCTTCATGGCCTGATCGAGATCAGCCTGAGTGATGGATTTCTCCCCCACTTTGGCGACAACTTTGCTGTCTTGGGAAAAAGCGGGGGCGGAGAATGCAAGGGCGGCACCCAAAGCGAGGGCGCGAAGCAGAGAGACGGTTTTCATGAATTCATTTCCTTCCAAGGTTGCCCCTCCATCGCCTGTCAAATGTGTCATGGCAAGCCCTGCAACTGTGAAGGTGTTGTCACAGCGCAGGGAGGCGGGCCAATACGGTAAAAATGGTGTGAAAACCATGCCCTTTGGCCAGCGCCCATCGCGTTGACAAGCCATAATGCCGCTCTTATCTGTCCCAAAACAAACAGCCCTGTATGGATGCCCTTGGTGGCCTGGCAGGCTCCGGTTTTTACCGCCCGTCTGCGGTGGAAGCGCGGCAAGAAGGACAGCATTTCATGGTCAGTTTTGGCGGCCTCGCGCGCAAAATTTTCGGTTCCGACAACCAGCGGCAAGTAAAGAAATACCGCCCCCGGGTGGAGGCCATCAACACGCTGGAAAGCGAAATGCAGGCGCTCTCCGATGCGCAGCTTGCCGCCAAGACGGAAGAGTTCAAACAGCGTCTGGCCGATGGTGCCACGCTGGACGATATTTTGGTGGAAGCCTTTGCCGTGGCCCGCGAAGGCTCAGTGCGCGCCCTCGGCATGCGGCCCTTTGATGTGCAGTTGATCGGCGGCATGATCCTGCATGAAGGCAAGATTTCAGAAATGCGCACTGGCGAGGGCAAAACGCTGGTGGCCACGTTGGCCGTTTACCTCAATGCCCTGGAAGGCAAGGGCGTTCATGTGGTGACCGTGAACGACTATCTGGCTGAGCGTGACAGCCAATGGATGGGCAAGCTCTACGCCTTCCTCGGCCTCACCACCGGCGTTATCGTCAACGCGCTGGATGATGACCAGCGCCAGGAAGCCTATAATTGCGACATCACCTACGGCACCAATAACGAATTCGGCTTCGACTATCTGCGCGATAATATGAAGTTCGATCTCGAGGCCATGGTTCAGCGCGGCCACCACTATGCCATCGTGGACGAGGTGGATTCCATTTTGGTGGATGAGGCCCGCACGCCCCTCATCATCTCCGGACCGGTGGATGACAAATCCGACCTCTACACCACAATCGACCAATTCATCCCCATGATCGATGATGGGGATTACGAGTTGGACGAAAAACAGCGCAACGTGTCCTTCACCGAAGAGGGCAATGAAAAGCTGGAAGCGAAATTGTCCGAAGCCGGCATTCTCAAATCCGGCTCTTTGTATGACGTGGAAAATGTGGGCATCGTCCACCACATCAATAACGCATTGAAGGCTCACAAACTCTTCACCCGCGACAAGGATTATATGGTCGTGGGCGGTGAAGTGGTCATCATTGACGAATTCACAGGCCGCGCCATGCAGGGCCGCCGCTATTCCGACGGTCAGCACCAGGCGCTGGAAGCCAAGGAAGGCGTGCCCATCCAGCCGGAAAACCAGACGCTGGCCTCCATCACCTTCCAAAACTATTTCCGCATGTATACTAAGCTCGCCGGCATGACAGGCACGGCTATGACCGAAGCGGCCGAGTTTGCCGATATTTACAAGCTGGACGTGGTGGAAGTGCCCACCAATCAGCCCGTGCAACGCATTGATGAAGACGATGAAGTCTACCGCACGGTTCCGGAAAAATATCAGGCCATTATTGACCTCATCAAAGACTGTCAGGAGCGCGGCCAGCCCGTGCTGGTGGGCACCACGTCCATCGAAAAATCCGAACATCTGGCAGACGAGTTGAAAAAGTCCGGTGTCAAAAACTATCAGGTCTTGAACGCGCGCTACCACGAACAAGAGGCCTATATCGTCTCCCAGGCTGGGGTTCCGGGCGCGGTGACCATCGCCACCAATATGGCCGGTCGCGGCACCGATATTCAGCTGGGCGGCAATCTTGACATGCGTTTGGCGCAAGAATTGAAGGACGCGAAGGAGAAGGACCGCGATAAAATCACAGAAAGCGTGAAGGCCGATGTGGCCAGGCTGAAAGAACAGGCCTTGGCCGCTGGCGGTCTCTACGTCATCGCCACCGAACGCCATGAAAGCCGCCGCATCGACAACCAGCTGCGCGGTCGCTCAGGCCGTCAGGGTGATCCCGGCAATTCCAAATTCTTCCTGTCCCTGCAAGACGATCTCATGCGCATTTTCGGCTCCGACCGCATGGACGGCATGCTCACCAAACTGGGCCTCAAAGAAGGTGAGGCCATCGTCCACCCCTGGATCAACAAGGCGCTGGAAAAAGCCCAGCAAAAGGTGGAAGCCCGCAACTTCGACATCCGCAAAAACCTGCTGAAATTCGATGACGTGATGAATGACCAGCGGAAAGTGGTCTTCGAACAGCGCATCGAAATGATGACTGAAGAGGATCTGGGCGAATACATTTCCGACATGCGCGAAGACGTGGTGGACGGTCTGGTGGCCCAGACCATGCCGCCTAATGCCTATCCAGAAGCCTGGGCGCTGGATGAACTGAAAGCGGGCGTGGAGGAATATCTCAACCTCGACCTGCCGGTTCACGACTGGGCCGAGGAAGAGGGCATTGACGACGAAGGCGTGCGAGAGCGCATCATGGAAGCCGCCAATAAAGCGGCCGCCGAGCGCAAGGAACGTTTCGGGCCGGAAGTGACTGCCTATGTGGAAAAATCCATCCTGCTCCAGACGCTGGATCTGCTGTGGCGGGAGCACCTGGAAAATCTGGAGCATTTACGCTCCGTCATCGGTTTCCGCGGCTACGGCCAGCGGGACCCGCTTTCGGAATATAAATCAGAGAGTTTTGAACTCTTCGACGGCCTGCTGGGCAATTTGCGCCGCGCCGTCACTGCCCAGATGATGCGTGTGGAGGTGGTGGAACAGGCCGCCGATGCAGACCTGACCTTGCCCGACATGCAAGAAGGCCAGTTTAACCCCTTCGAAGAACGGGAATTCGAAGACGGCCCCTACGAAGACTACGACGGCTCCAACTATGGCCGCGCCATCCAAACCCCTCAACGGGCCGCCGCCGCAGAAGGGCGGAACCCCGCAGACCCCACCACATGGGGCCGCGTGGGCCGCAATGAACCCTGCCCCTGCGGCTCGGGCCTGAAATATAAGCACTGCCACGGTAAAATCGCCTAAAGCGTGTCCATCTGAAATGGAAGCGCTCTAAGTCTTTCGCGCTCACGCTGCTGGCCAGTTGGCCTTCGCTGCGCCCCTGTCGGGCGGTGAAGCGCAGCAAATTTTTGCCGGGTGGCTTTACACCGTCTCGCGTTCAAAACCCGTTTGAATTCGCAACGCGGACAAATAGTCAGCGGCGTTTGCCGCCCTATGGTTAATCAAGTCTTCAAATATTGCGTCCATTCTTAAGGCTTCGGTATCGCGTTTCGGAGCAAAAAATGGCCCGCATTTTCAACACCTCTTCCGCCGCCAAACCCACGGAAGAAGAATTGGACCCCAAGGGATTTTCGTCCCTGCAATTGGCCATCGGCTTTTGCGCCATAGGGGCGCTGGGCGCGCTGTTCGTTGCCCCCATGATGGCAGACGGCGCCGCCCGCATCGGCATTTTGGCGGACAGCAGTGACGGCATTGATGATACCGTGGTGGGGTCCATTGACAGGGACCAGCCAACCGCTGCCCCCCGCATCAGCAATACAGAGGGCCGCAGCTACACCATCCGCCAAAGCGTCCTCCAATCCAGCCCCTCCGCTGAATGCATCATCTACGATGACGGCGGCCAGGAAGGCGATTGCTAGACCTTCTTCTCTTCCACATTGAGCGCCTCTGCCAGCCGCATTTTGGCGCTTCCGGGCTTGAGGGGTTTTTGCTGGCTGTCATGGGGCACCCAGCCAGAAAGAGACACGAAAGAAAAACTGGCTCTTATACGCCCATCCGGGTCACTGGCCGTTTCGGCATAAACCTCCCTCATCCGGCCAATGACAGCCCGGGTCAGGGGAAGAGATTGTTCCGTCACCTGCCGCGTGGCAGCGAATTGGCGCAAATCACCCAAGAGCTTGAGCGGGTTATCATAGCGCACGGTGAGGACATCTTGATCCACCACCGGCAGGGCATAGCCACAGCGCTGCAATAGGGCCCCCGCATCGCGAATATCGGTAAACGGGTCCACCCGCAGCGCAGCGCCACCGCTCACTTCCGCTTCCGCAGTCAAAAGCGCATGGCGCAATTCTGCTAATGTGTCCGGCCCGGGCAGAATGGCGAGGAGCAGGCCATCGGGGCGCAAAATTTGGCGCAATTGGATCAGCACGCCGGGCAGATCATCCGCCCAATGCAGCGTTAGTGGCGCGAGAACCACGTCTGCACTGTTGGCAGGCATATCCAAATGGGCAAGAGGGTGTTCAACGGCTCCGCTCTCGATCCACCCCCCCGGCTCTTCCACCCGGATGACCTCCCCCACCTGTCCGCTTGCCTCCATAGCGTCGGTCAAATAGCTGGTGCGGCCGCACAGGGCGATGCCCGTCTCAAACTGGCGCTGGACGGCGCCCATGCGCTCCACCAAATCGTCCACGGCCAGCCGCATGAGGAAATCTCCGTCCCAACCGGAACGGGTCGCCATGCGCCTGGCACGGTTGAAGACGGCTTGACGGCGGTTGGGATCAAACAAGTGGCAAATCCTGCGATGCTTTCCTATGAAATGGCAATTTGCGTGCAGCCAGAAAAGGGCAGATCCTTTGCATCGCCCGCGAAAATTGCGCACAGTTTCGCCATGGGACCATCTTCCATAAACATAAGGGCTTTCGCCCGCAGGCTCTTTCATCAAACGGGCGATTTTCTCCTGCCCCCCACCTGTTTGGCCTGCGATACCACTGTCAGCCGCCAGGGCAGTCTATGCCCGAAATGCTGGCAAGAGGCGCGTTTTATTGAGAAACCCTTTTGCGCGGTTTTAGGCTCCCCCTTCGCCTATGACCTGGGAGAGGGAGCCTTAAGCGCCCGCGCCATTGCGGAGAGGCCGCGGTTCAACGCTGCCCGCGCGGTCATGCTTTATGAAGACGTGGCAAGGCGGCTGGTGCTTGGCCTGAAATTTTCCCACCGCACGGACCTGGCCCCCTGGATGGCTAAACTCATGGTGCGCGCGGCGGATGGCCTTCTGGCGGACAATCCGCTCATCGTACCCGTGCCGTTGCACACCAGCCGCATGGTCATGCGGCGCTTTAATCAGGCAGCGGAACTGGCCCGGGCCATCGCCCGCGAAGAGGGCCTGACCTATGCACCGGAAATGCTGGTGCGTACCCGCGCCACGAAACAGCAAGTGAGACTGGGCCGCCGGGAACGGGCCAACAATGTGAGCGGTGCTTTTCAAGTGCCCAAAGGCCAGCGCCCATGGCTAAAGGGGCGCAAAATCGTGCTGGTGGATGATGTTTTCACCACCGGGGCCACGCTGGAAGCCTGCACCCGCGCCCTGCTGCGCAGTGGAGCGGCTCAGGTGAATTGCCTCACCTTCGCCCGTGTGGCCAACGGGGTTGCAGTGCACGAGATTTGAACCCTATATCGGGTGTCCATCCCGTTTTGGAAAGCATCACCATGGCCAACGTCACCATCTATACCCGCCAACTCTGCGGCTATTGCACCGCCGCCAAGCGCCTGCTCGAAAGCAAGAATGTGGATTTTACCGAACATGATGCCACCTATGAGCCGGACCTGCGCCAGCAGATGATCCAGCGCACCAAGGGGGCCGCCACATTCCCGCAGATTTTTATCGGCGAAATGCATGTGGGTGGCTGCGATGACTTGATGGCCCTGGAGCGGGCCGGAAAATTGGACGCTTTATTGAATTCCTAGAGGATACGACCATGACCCCGTTCACCGCCGCCGTCGTCCAAATGCGCTCCACCACCGATATGGCGCAAAACATCACCGCCATGACGAAGCTGGTGGAAGAAGCCGCCGCAGCGGGCGCCACCTACATCCAAACGCCGGAAATGACGGGGCTGGTGGAACAGGAACGGGAAAACTTCTTTGCCACCATCAAGCCGGAAGACGAAGACCCGGTGAAAGAAGCGGCCCAAGCCCTCGCCGCCTGGCTCAATATCACACTGCATATCGGCTCCACACCCGTTCAGGTGGGCGAACGCATGGCGGCGAACCGGGCCTATGTCTTTGCGCCCACGGGAGCGCTGCTGACCAGTTACGATAAAATCCACATGTTCGATGTGGATTTGGACAATGGCGAAAGCTGGCGGGAATCCGCCGTCTACCGGCCCGGCGAAGAGGCTGTGATCGTCAATATCAGCGGCACGCCCACAGGCCTTGCCATCTGTTACGATTGCCGCTTCCCGGCCCTCCACCGGGACTATGCCCAGGCGGGGGCACTCATGCTCACCGGCCCTTCCTGCTTCACCCGCCAAACGGGCCAAGCCCATTGGCACGCTTTGCTCCGTGCCCGGGCCATTGAAAACGGGGCTTTCATGGTGGCCGCAGCCCAGGGCGGTGACCACGCGGATGGCCGCACCACCCATGGCCACTCCCTCATCATCAATCCATGGGGCAAGGTGATTGGAGAAGTCAAAGGGGAGGAACCGGGCTTTGCTTTGGCAGAGATCGATCCAGCAGAGGCGCTCGAGGCGCGGGCCAAAATACCCAACCTCAAGAATGGTCGGGATTATGAATTGGTGAAGGTGGACGGAGAAACCCTGGCGGCTGCGGAGTAGATGCAACGCCAACCATATCCTCCTCATTACCGGGCTTGTCCCGGTAATCCATACCGCTACACCGAAATCGTTTTAAGCATTTTGGAATGGATCCCCGGCATTCGCCGAGGATGAGGAATTGAGATCAGTATGACCCTGACACTAGCGATTAAGCATTGCCCTCGCGAAAGTGAAATACTTAAGCAGGCCGGTGTGTCAGCATCATGTAATTGACATCCGTGTCGTTGGATCGGTTCCAGCTGTCACTGATGGGATTGTAAAACACGCCCAGCTTTTCCAACACACGCATGCCGGCCGCTTCCACGGGAGCCGCGATTTCTTCTGGCTTCACCAATTTCTCATATTGGTGGGTCCCCTTCGGCAACCAGCGCAGCACCTGCTCCGCCATCACGATGGCCAAAGCGCGGGCCTTGAAGGTGCGGTTGATGGTGGCGATGAGCATCAAACCGTCCTTACGCACCATATTGGCGCAAGCGGTGAGAAAGAGGTTCACGTTGGAAACGTGTTCCACCACTTCCATGTTCAACACCACATCAAAGGTCTCTCCTGCTTCGGCAAGCGCTTCTGCGGTGGTGGCGCGGTAGTCGATGTCGAGGCCGGATTGGACGGCGTGAAGTTTGGCCACTTCGATATTTGTTTTGCCCGCATCAGCCCCCACCATGTCCGCGCCCATGCGCGCCAGAGGCTCACACAAAAGCCCGCCACCGCAGCCAATGTCCAAAATGCGTAGCCCTTTGAGCGCATCGGGTGCTTTGATGTCCCGATCAAAATGTTCGCATAATCGTTCTCGGATATAGGTGAGGCGGACGGGGTTGAATTTGTGTAACGGCTTGAACTTACCGGTGGGATTCCACCACTCTTGCGCCAGCGCCGAAAACCGGTCGACTTCAGATTGGTCGATGGTGGTTTCTGCGTGCGCCATAATAAGCTCCTTGGGGTAAATGCGCTGACCGCGTGCACTGGTGTGGGTGTCGGGTTTGACGCGCAAAAACGCAAGATGCGGCTTATGCGGCATATTGGGTTATGGCAAGGTTGAGAAGAACTCATTTTTCAAGGCGGACCCTTTGAAAATATTACACAATCCGCTGCGGGGAAAAGGTCTTGAACCTTCGGTATTGACCACCATGGCACAAGGCGATGTGTCCCAAAACAGTGCGGCGGCTTTGGCCCTTTTTGCAGCCTGTCCTGTCGCCAACACTACGCCTTTGCGCGACATGCCAACCCTCGCCAAAACATGGGGCGTAAGCCAGCTTCAGGCGAAATTGGAAGCAAACCGAATGGGGCTTGGCAGTTTCAAAGCCCTGGGTGCCACCTACGCCATTGCCAAAATGGCGGCGGCCCGTGTGTCGATGGGTGACCATGAGGCCATGAAAACGGCACTGAGCGATATGACTTTTATTTGTTGCAGCGCGGGCAATCACGGCCTGTCCATGGCGGCGGGGGCGGCTCTATTTGGTGCGAAGGCGGTTGTGGTGCTGGCTGAAACGGTGCCGGAAAGTTTCGCAAAGCGTCTACGGGCAAAGGGAACCCGTGTGGTCCGCTACGGTGCCGACTATGAAGAAGGCATGGACCATTCCCGCCATCTGGCCACCCAAAACGGCTGGTTCCTGCTCTCCGATGGTTCATGGCAGGGCTATGCCGACCCGCCACGGGACGTGATGGAAGGCTATCTCATCATGGGGCACGAAGCGGGTGAACAATGGCAAGGTGAGCCACCCACCCATGTGATGCTACAAGCAGGGGTTGGCGGTTTGGCCGCCGGTTGCGCTGTCATGGCCCGAAAAATCTGGGGCGATGCGGTGACGCTGGTGGTGGTGGAACCAGAAGCGGCTCCGGCGCTCATGGAGAGCGTGCGTGCAGGGCAGGTGGTGGATACCACCGGCCCCGTCTCCACCATGGGGCGGCTGGACTGCAAGACACCCTCCCATCTGGCGCTGAAATATCTTGCCCAAGAAGCGGACTATTTCATCACCCTCACCGACCAACAGGTGGCTGAGACAGTTGCCATTTTGGAAGACAGTGACGTGCGCACCACCCCTTCCGGCGCAGCCGGAACGGCAGCGGTTCACCATGGTGGAAGTGCGATTGGCCTAAACGAGGCATCCCGTGTGCTCGTTTATATTTCAGAGGGCGTGGAATAGGCCATGGACTTTCAAACCAGCGAATATGAAGCCCGCCTTGCCAACGCCCAACGCGCCATGGCGAGGGCGGGCATGGATGCGCTGTTTATCAATACAGAGGCGGAGTTTCGCTATTTCAGCGGCTTCCGCTCCCTGTTTTGGCAAAGCCCCACCCGGCCCTGGTATCTCATCCTGCCACAGTCAGGCGACCCCATCGCTGTGGTACCGGAAATCGGTGCGCCGGTATTAGCCCGGGGCTGGATCAAGGACATCCGCGCCTGGCCCTCTCCAGCGGAAACCGATGATGGGGTTTCGCTAGTGGCCGATGCGCTGGCCCCCTTCAATACAATCGGCATGGCCATGGGCCGCGAAAGTCATTTGCGGATGCCCCTCAACGACTTTCACGCCTTGCCCCGCAAAAATTTCGTCGATGCCTCACCCCTGTTGGCCCATCTGCGCTTCGTAAAATCTCCAGCAGAAATCAACCTCCATGCTCGAATCGCCACCATCGCCAGCGATGCTTTCGACCGTGTACCGGACATTTTGCGCGAGGGCATGAGCATGGAAACGCTCTTTCGACAGTTCAAAATTGAACTGCTGAAGGCCGGTGCGGAAGACGTGCCCTATCTGGTGGGCGGGCGCGGACCGCTTGGCTATGACGATGTGATCTCTCCGCCCGACGACACACCCATTCAAGCGGGCGATGTGGTGATGATGGATACGGGCGCAACACTGAAAGGCGCGTTCTGCGATTTCGACCGAAATTTCGCCCTGGGCCATGCCCATGATGCGGTCAAACGCGCCCATGAAACCCTGTGGTAGGCCACGCAAGCAGGCCTTGATGCCGCCCGCCCCGGCACCACCTGCGCTGATCTTTTCCACACGATGGCAAAGGTCATCGGAGAAGCAGGTGGCAATGTGGGCCGCATGGGCCACGGGCTGGGCCTTCAATTGACGGAAACACCCTCCATCATCAGCTGGGACGATACCGTGCTGCGCGAAGGGGCTGTGATAACGCTGGAACCCTCCGTGGCTGTGGAAGGCGGCGGGATGCTGGTGCATGAGGAAAACATCGTCATAACCGACGGCCCGCCCCGCCTGCTTTCGCGCCGGGCACCCCGGGAATTACCCATCATCCCGGTTAACTGAACCCGCCGCCAACCCTTGTGACGCAGCCCCCCTTCGTTTACACGATGCCGCAACACGGCGCGCAGCATGACCGCGTCCTCTCCACACGTCTCAAGACATATATCGCAGGGGTTCGCGGCGCAGATGGCACGCTTGGTGATGAAATTTGGCGGCACGTCCGTAGCCGATCTGGAACGCATTTACCGCGTTGCCCGCCACGTCAAACGCGAACACGACGCGGGCCATGAGGTGGCCGTGGTGGTCTCCGCCATGGCAGGCAAGACCAATGAACTGGTGGGCTGGGTCAACGAGATGCCCAAAGTCACCGGGGCCAATGCATCATTTTATGACGCCCGCGAATATGACGCCATCGTGGCCTCCGGCGAGCAGGTCACAGCAGGCCTTTTGGCCATTGCGCTCCAATCCATGGGGGTGGATGCCCGTTCATGGCTTGGCTGGCAGATACCGCTAGAGACGGACAACGCCCACGGCGCTGCCCGCATCAAGAATGTGGTAGGCGGCGAGATCATCTCCCGCATGGCCGGTGGGCAGGTGGCTGTGGTGGCAGGCTTTCAGGGCATCGCCCCGGACAACCGCATCGCCACGCTGGGCCGGGGCGGCTCCGACACGTCTGCCGTGGCGCTGGCCGCTGGGGTGCAGGCGGACCGCTGCGATATTTATACAGATGTGGATGGGGTCTACACCACCGACCCGCGCATGACCTCCAAGGCGCGCAGGCTTGACCAGGTCTCCTTTGAGGAAATGCTGGAACTGGCCTCGCTCGGCGCAAAAGTCTTGCAGGTGCGGTCTGTGGAACTGGCCATGGTCCATGGGGTGCGCACCTTTGTGCGCTCTTCTTTTGATGATCCCGAAAGTATCGATTCCAGCGAAGGGGCGGTGGTGCCCGGCACGCTGATTTGCCATGAGGATGAGATTTTGGAACAGCAAACCGTCACCGGCATCGCCTATGCCAAGGATGAAGCACAAATTTCCCTGCGCCGTGTGGCCGACAAGCCGGGTATCGCCGCCGCCGTGTTTGGCCCGCTGGCCGATGCACAAATCAACGTGGACATGATCGTCCAAAACGTTTCCGAAGACGGAACCGTGACGGATATGACCTTCACGGTTCCTGCGGGCGATTTGGACAAGGCCCTCGCCACACTGGAAACTGCAAAGAGCGAAATCGGCTATGAAGTGGCCCAGTCAGACCCCGGGATGGTGAAAATATCTGTGGTGGGTATCGGCATGCGCTCCCATGCTGGCGTGGCGTCCACCGCGTTCAAGGCACTGGCGGAAAAGAGCATCAATATTCGCGCCATCACCACATCGGAGATCAAGATTTCCATTCTGATCGATCAGGATTACACCGAACTTGCCGTGCGCACGCTCCATTCCGTTTACGGGCTGGACAGCGCATAGCTCTTTAGCGCTCACGCTGACGGTCTCCCTTTTTCAAAGGGCGACCTTCGCTTTGCGGGAGCGGCGAGCGATCGCCGGAAGGCTCTTCGCCTTTTAAGCGCCCCATCACAAAATGGGACGCTCTGACTGTTGAGGGAAACTCTATGTTGGGTCGAACGACCGGACCACGGGTTCTGCTTCGCAATCTGCGGGAAGCGATGGCCGAACCCCTCGGGCCCCAGGAGCGGCTCAACCGGATCGTGCAGCAAATTGCCCGGGCCATGGCCGCACAGGTGTGTTCAGTCTATGTGCGGCGCGCCGATGACGTTTTGGAATTGTTTTCCACCGAAGGTCTCAACGCCGATGCTGTTCACCTCTCCCAACTGAAAGTGGGCGAAGGTCTGGTGGGCAACATCGCCAAAACCGGTCGACTGCTTAATCTGGCAGAAGCCAATAAGCATCCCAGCTTCGCCTATTTGCCCGAGACCGGGGAGGATGCCTTTCAATCCTTCCTCGGCGTGCCCATGAAGCGGGCTGGACGGCCGCTGGGCGTTTTGGTGGTGCAAACCACCTTGAAGGAGGCGTTCCAAGAGGAAGAAGTGGAAGCTCTGGAAACCGCCGCCATGGTGCTTTCCGATTTGGTGGCGTCCGGGGAACTCAAAAGCCTTGCCCAACAGGGCATGACACTAGACCAGTCCAAGCCCGTCTCCCTGCCCGCCACCAAATTGTCCCCCGGCATCGGCGTTGGCAAAGTGGTGTTGCATGAACCCCGGGTGGTGGTGGAGCGCCGCTTTGGCGATAGCGCTGAAGAAGAGTTGCGCCGCCTGGCCGCCGCCATTCGCGGCCTGCGCGCCTCGGTGGATGAAATGCTGGTGCGCAATACCGGCGATGGCGGCATGGCCCCCAATGGCGACCACCGGGATGTGCTGGAAGCCTATCGCATGTTTGCCCATGACCAGGGCTGGGTGCGCCGCATCGAGGCCGCCATCGGCGATGGTCTCACAGCCGAAGCTGCCACGGAGAAAGTGAGCCAGGAAAACCGCTCCCGGCTCTTGCGCTCTTCGGACCCCTATCTGCGCGAGCGCCTTCACGATCTGGATGATCTTGCCCGGCGGTTGATGAAACAACTCATGGGTGAGGTAGCTCGCCCCATTATCGATAATGAGGAATTCATCGTGGTGGCCCGCACCATGGGTGCCGCCGAATTGCTGGATTACAATACTGGCAAACTGCGTGGACTGGTACTGGAAGAGGCCACGTCCACCAGCCATGTGGTCATTGTTGCGCGGGCGCTTGGCATAGCGGTCTGCGGCAAATTGCAGGGTTTCGCGGCCCGTGCGGAAAACAATGACACGCTCATCGTGGATGGCGATTTGGGATCGGTCCACCTGCGTCCGGCTGACGATGTCATGTCCTCCTACGAGGAGCGGCTGGCCTATAGCCGTTCTCGCCAGGCCCGGTTTGAAACCCTGCGCGACCGCCCCAGCATCACGCGCGATGGCGTGGCAATAGACTTGATGCTCAACGCAGGTCTTTCCATGGACCTGCCCCAGTTGGAAGCCTCTGGCGCGGCGGGCATCGGCCTGTTTCGCACGGAACTGCAATTCATGGTGTCCTCGCGTATGCCAAGGCGGGAAGAACAAGCCAATTTCTACACCTCTGTGTTAGACGCTGCGGGGGACAAACCCGTCACATTCCGCACCCTGGATGTGGGCGGCGACAAAGTGCTTCCCTATTTGCGCACCGTCAAAGAGGACAACCCGGCTTTGGGATGGCGGGCCATCCGCCTGGTGATGGACAGCCCAGCCCTGTTGCAAACGCAGTTGCGGGCGCTGCTTCTGGCCGGGCGCGGGCGCACCCTGCGCATCAAACTGCCTTTGATTACCATGGTCACGGAAATCGACCAGGTGCGCAGCGTCTTGGACCAGCTCATGGAAAATCAGGTGAAATATGGCCACAGCCTGCCGGAAAAAGTTGAACTGGGCTGTATGATTGAAGTGCCAAGCCTCCTCTACCAGCTGGACGAATTGATGGAGCGGGTGGATTTTGTGTCCGTTGGGTCTAACGATCTGTTCCAATTCATGGCTGCCAGCGACCGCACCAACAGCCACATCGCCAACCGGTTCGACCCCATTTCCCGGCCCTTCATGCGGGCTTTGCGGTCAGTGGTCTTGGCGGCCCAGCGCCATAACACGCCCTGCCAACTCTGCGGAGAACTGGCCGGCGAGCCCATCTCTGCAATGGCGCTTTTGGGCATTGGCTACCGCGCCATTTCCATGCCCCCAGCCAGCATCGGGCCCATTAAAGAACTGCTGCTGGCGCTCGACATGGCAAGCCTCACCAAGGCCGTCAACGGGGCTGTGGATGATGCCATTGGCACCCAAACACTCACCGAAGTCTTGCAAGACTATGCCGATGCCCATGGCCTCCCCATCTAGCGCGAGAGATCATCGACTTAATCCTCTCGCACGAAAGCCTGCCCTATGATTTCTGCCGAAAAAATTGACCAGATGCTCGCCCGTTACGGCGAAATTGAAGCCCAGATGGCCGAGGGGCCGGATCAGGATACCTATATCAAACTGGCCAAAGAACATTCTGATCTGACACCGGTGATCGAAAAAATCCGCCAATTGCGCGATGCCCAGAACGAGTTTGCCGATTTGGCCGAAATGGTGGCGGACAGCGAAACGGATGCGGAAATGCGTGAGATGGCCGAGATGGAAATGCCCGATCTCAAAGAGACCATCGAGAAAGCGGAAGCCGACCTTCAAATCCTGTTGCTGCCCAAGGACGAAGCTGACGACAAAAGCGTTATCCTGGAAGTGCGTGCCGGGACAGGTGGTTCAGAAGCTGCACTTTTTGCCGGCGATCTGTTTCGCATGTATCAGCGCCATGCCGAGACCCACGGCTGGAAGGTGGAAGTGCTTTCCCAAAGCGCGGGCGAAGTGGGGGGCTATAAGGAAATCGTCGCCGCCATTCGCGGCCAAGGCGTTTTTGCCCGCATGAAGTTTGAATCCGGCGTCCACCGCGTCCAGCGCGTGCCCGAAACGGAATCCGGCGGGCGTGTCCACACCTCTGCGGCGACCGTGGCCGTGTTGCCGGAGGCGGAAGATGTGGACATTGAAATTCGAAATGAGGACATCCGCATCGACACCATGCGTGCCTCCGGCGCGGGCGGCCAGCATGTGAACACCACGGACAGCGCCGTGCGCATTACCCATATTCCCACCGGCGTGGTGGTAATTTCTGCCGAAAAATCCCAACACCAGAACCGCGCCGCCGCCATGAAGGAGTTGCGCACCCGCCTCTACGACATGGAGCGGCAGCGGGCCGATCAGGAACGGGCGGATTCGCGCAAAGGGCAAGTGGGCTCGGGCGACCGCTCCGAGCGCATTCGCACCTACAACTTCCCCCAAGGGCGGGTGAGCGACCACCGCATCAATCTCACCCTCTACAAACTGGACCGTATGATCCAGGGCGAAGGGCTGGATGAACTGTTCGACGCGCTCATTACCGATTTTCAAGCCAGCCAATTGGCCGCTTTGGGGGATGAGAACTAGCGGTGGTCACGTTCGTGACGCTCCTGGCCAGCGCTACCAAAACACTGTCCGATGCCCATCTGCCCAACGCCCATCTGCCCGATGCCCAACGCGAAGCACGGCTGCTGTTGCAACACGCCAGCGGGCTAGACAGCACCGCGCTCTTGCTCGCCGAAAATGACCCTGTCTCGCAAAATACAGCGAGGTTGTTTGAAGCCTACATCCAGCGCCGCTTAAGCGGGGAACCCGTCTTTCGCATCATCGGCAGGCGGGAATTTCACGGCATGGATTTCCACCTCAACGCCGAAACACTGGAACCCCGCGACGACACGGAAACGCTGGTGGAAGCGGTGCTGGCGCAGATTGAAGATCGTAACCAACCCCTGCGCTTCGCCGACATCGGCACCGGCACCGGCATCATCCCAATTTCACTATTGGCCGAGCTTGGGAGCGCCACGGCCTTTGCTACCGACACCGCTTCGCACGCTTGTGAAGCAGCGCGCATGAATGGGGAAAAATTGGGCTACGCTTCGCGCCTTACGGTTGTGGAGGGTAACTGGTTTGAGCCCTTGTGTACCCAGGGTGACCAGGCTGGCCAGGGTAGCCCATTTGATTTCATCGTCTCCAATCCACCCTATATCGCTACAAATGTTGTTGACGGACTTAGCCCAGAAGTCCTTCAACACGACCCGCGTCGCGCCTTGGACGGAGGAGAGGATGGTTTAGACGCCTACCGCGTCCTTTTGGATGGCGCAGCCAAACACCTCAACCCCCATGGTTTTTTGGCGCTGGAGATTGGCTTTGACCAAAAAGACAGCGTTATTGACCTCGCTAGGACCAAAGGCTGGGCTCTGCTCGCAGCACAAAAAGACTTGGGCGGGCAGGACCGAGCCCTCATTTTTGCCCCGCGTGAACAGGTCCATAGACTCAACAAAATGTGATGTAATGGCCGTCAAAGCAGGAATTTGCACGCTGGGGCTTGATTTTTCAAAATCAACGGGTACCACTAGGCACAGACGAAGCGAGCAGCGCTTTTGCCCCCTCACATTTCAGACGGTTTCAGCGCACCTGGGCGCATCCGACGAAAGAGCTGACTTGGGCTGATACCTTTAACAACCGCATGTGATGCACCGCCCTACGGTGCCCAGCAGGACAAAACTCAAAACCACATTCCCTTCCGCCTGCCCCGCGCCAATGACGGCACGGGCCAGAGCCGAGCTAGAAAAGAAGAAGCGTTGAATGAGACAGGGCCAACCCCAAAACCGGCAGCGTTCCCGCGGTCGCGGCAACAACAACCGCAACAATAATAACAACCGCAATCAGCTGAACCGCTCCATGGAGTCCAACGGGCCGGACGTGCGCATCCGCGGCACCGCTGCCCACATTGCGGAAAAATACACGCAATTGGCCAATGACGCGCAGACCGCAGGCGATACCGTCGCCGCCCAAAGCTATTGGCAATATGCGGAGCACTACAACCGCATTGTCGCCGCCGCCCAGGCTGCCCAGCAGCAAGCCCGCGAGGAGCAGGAAGCCCGCCGCGCCGAGCAGCGGGAAAACCGCCCCGATCGCAATGCGGACAATGACGAAGAGCGCTCCGAGCGTCGCCCCCGGCGCAGCCGCAACCGCGATGACGACACCTCAGACAACGACGGGGACAAGCAAGAGGAGCGCAAGGACGACCCTTCGGATGCGCCTCAACCCACGTTGGAAAATGAGCCTGCCGAAGTTGCGCTGAAAGAGACGGAAACTAAGGACGAGCCCGAAAAGCCAGTCCGCAAAACCCGACGCCGCGCCGCCCCCAAAGCTGCCGATAAATCTGCTGATAAAGACGGGGAAGAAAAAGCGGAAGCAAAATCGGAAGATGACGACGAAGAAGCCCCCAAACCTCGCCGCGCCCGCCGTCCCCGCAAAGCGGAAGCCGCACCTGTGCCAGCCGAAGACGCCGCCAGCCTGCCAGCATTTGTGACTGGCGAGTAAGCCAAATCCATCTGTATTTCCAAAAGGCGCGGTCGAAAAAGACCGCGCCTTTTTTGTGTAAATGTTCCACACCCCCGATCGTTAGAATGTTGCTAAATGGTCCAGCGACCCAACCTCCCCCTGGAGGGGAGGTCGAAACGGCTCGCCGTTTCGGGTGGGGGGTTGGAGGTCAAATTTTGGCATCGAAATCGCCGACAAACCTCAATTCCCCCCGCCCCAATCGCTAGCGCTCTTGGACCTCCCCTCCAGGGGGAGGTTTAGCTGCGGATCGATCTCGCCAAACCAAAACCGCGAACCAACGGCACTTTCCCGCTACCCTTCAAAACCCAATTCCTCTCCCTACATATTCTCTAGCCAGGCTTGCCACAGGGGCGTCGCGCCCACCGGGAGCCTATCTTTTGTGATGGCTGCGCTTCGCTTCGGGTGGCGCAGGATTATGAGGAATTGATCCATGAATATTGAAAACTACACCGAACGCATGCGCGGCTTTATCCAGTCTGCGCAGGCCCGTGCCCTGTCCGACGGGCATCAACAATTTTTGCCAGAACACCTGCTGCGGGTCTTGCTGGAAGATGAGCAGGGCATGGCCGCCTCTCTGATCGACCGTGCCGGAGGTGATGCCAAAGCGGCTCTCACAGCCGCCGAGCTGGCCATTGATAAGCTGCCCAAGGTTTCCGGCAGCAATGGCGTTTACCTGTCCCAGCCACTCGCCAAAGTGATGGAACAGGCGGACAAGATCGCAAAAAAAGCCGGCGACAGCTATGTCACCGTCGAGCGCTTTTTGATGGCCCTCGCCATGGAAAAATCTGCCAAGACAGCGGATATCTTGGCCAAAGCTGGAGTGACCGCACGGGCTCTCAATCAAGCCATCGAAACCATCCGCAAGGGTCGCACGGCTGATACAGCCTCCGCAGAAGACGGCTTCGACGCGCTGAAAAAATATGCCCGCGACCTCACCCAAGATGCGCGGGAGGGTCGTCTGGACCCGGTCATCGGTCGTGACGAGGAAATTCGACGCGCCGTTCAGGTGTTGTCACGCCGCACAAAGAACAATCCTGTGCTGATCGGGGAGCCGGGCGTGGGTAAAACAGCCATTGCCGAAGGCCTTGCCCTGCGTATCATCAATGGCGATGTGCCGGAAAGCCTGCGCGACAAACAGCTTTTGTCCCTAGATATGGGTGCCCTCATTGCCGGTGCGAAATATCGCGGTGAGTTTGAAGAGCGCCTTAAGGCCGTGCTGTCAGAAGTAACGTCAGCCGAAGGCGGCATCATCCTGTTCATCGACGAGATGCACACACTGGTGGGCGCCGGAAAGTCGGACGGGGCCATGGATGCTTCCAACTTGCTCAAGCCCGCCTTGGCGCGGGGTGAATTGCACTGCGTGGGGGCCACCACGCTGGATGAATATCGCAAGCACGTGGAAAAGGACGCGGCCCTTGCCCGTCGCTTTCAGCCGGTCTTCATCAACGAACCCACCGTGGCCGACACCATTTCCATTCTGCGGGGCATCAAAGAGAAATACGAATTGCACCACGGTGTGCGCATCGCCGATAGCGCGCTGGTGGCTGCGGCCACCCTCTCCAACCGCTACATCACAGACCGCTTTTTGCCGGACAAAGCCATCGATTTGATGGACGAGGCCGGATCGCGTCTGCGCATGCAAGTGGACTCAAAGCCCGAAGAATTGGACGAGTTGGACCGCAGAATCATTCAGTTGAAAATCGAGCGGGAAGCGCTGACGAAGGAAACCGACAAGGCCTCCGCCGACCGGTTGGAAAAACTGGAAGCCGATCTGGCGGAATTGGAAGACACAGCCCAGGCCCTATCGGCCAAATGGATGGCGGAGAAAGACAAACTCTCCTCCACCCGCGATCTGAAAGAAAAGCTCGATCAAGCCCGCAGTGAGTTGGAAATCGCCCAGCGTGACGGCAATCTCGCCCGCGCGGGGGAGCTTTCCTATGGCGTTATCCCAGACCTCACACGCCAGATCGAAGCCGCCGAGGGGGAAGAAGAAGGCGGCGATGTGATGGTGGATGAAGCCGTCACGCCCCAATCCATCGCCCATGTGGTTTCCCGCTGGACCGGCGTTCCAGTGGACAAGATGCTGGAAGGCGAGCGGGAAAAACTGCTGGCCATGGAAGACGAACTGGCCCGTCGCGTGGTGGGGCAAGGTGAAGCAGTGCAGGCCGTCTCCCGCGCCGTGCGCCGCTCCCGTGCCGGCTTGCAGGACCCCAATCGTCCTCTGGGCTCTTTCATCTTCCTCGGCCCCACGGGCGTGGGCAAGACGGAACTGACTAAGGCGCTGGCCGACTATCTGTTCGACGATGACACCGCCATGGTGCGGCTGGACATGTCCGAATATATGGAAAAGCACGCCGTCTCCCGCATCATTGGCGCGCCCCCCGGCTATGTGGGCTATGATGAGGGTAGTGTGCTGACGGAGGCCGTGCGCCGCCGTCCCTATCAGGTCATCCTGTTCGACGAGATCGAGAAGGCTCACCCGGACGTCTTCAACGTCCTGTTGCAAGTGCTGGACGATGGTCGTCTCACAGACGGTCAGGGCCGCACGGTGGATTTCCGCAACACGCTTATCATCATGACCTCCAATCTGGGTTCCGAGTTCCTCGTGAACTTGGGCGAGGGGGATGATGTGGACAGCGTGCGCGAGCCGGTGATGGACGTGGTGAAAGCCTCCTTCCGCCCGGAATTTCTCAACCGTGTGGACGAAACCATCCTCTTCCACCGCCTGCAGCGGTCCAATATGAAGGCTATTGTGGAAATTCAATTGGCCCGGCTGGAACGCCTTTTGGAAGAGCGGAAAATCACGCTGGAATTGGACGGTGACGCCCTCTCCTGGCTGGCGGATAAAGGCTATGATCCTGCCTATGGCGCCCGCCCCCTCAAGCGCGTGATCCAAAACCAGGTTCAGGACCCGCTGGCAGAAATGATCCTCGCCGGTGATGTGCTGGACGGTCAGACGGTGGCCGTCACCTCCGGCACCACCAAGCTCAAATTCCGCGTCAAGGGCAGCAAACCAGCTCCCGGCGATGGGACCTTTGAAGTGGTGGAGGGCGACCTGGACGCCGCATAAAACGGCAAGCCGGGCTTGGAAACAGGCCCGGCTTCTTATCGGACAACCTTGACGAGAGCACCGCGCTTAGGCTCCTGCGTAGGACCCAGTTCATTCAGAGCGCGAAACAGGCTCTCCGCCTGTCCCACATCGGGCATGGTCTTGGCCAGCAGGGCCACCGTGTCGCCCGCGCCCACCTTCACGATCTTCACCCGCAACGGCTTCAACTGAGCCACTTCCGCTTTGGACAGATTGCGGAAACTATTTCGGATGGTTTGGGCCGTCTGCTCCACACCTGTGGCGCTGCGAGGGGCGGCCATAATGAAACGGTAGAAGCGCTTCTTCACGGCCACGACGGCCAAAGAAAATTGCCAGTCCCCCGCTGCGGCCCGGCCTGTGGCCATGGCCAATCCATTCACCTGGCCCGCTTTCACCGTGTCAGCGTCCAGCCCGTTCACCCAGCCGGATTTTAGATAATCCGCCGCCGCCATGCCATTGCTCCGGGGGACAGCATCAAAACGCAAGGCCTGCTGATTGGGGCCATTGGCCAGCACGGCCTTGGCCTTATTGGCGAGCGTAAATCCGTCGGGCACGGAAAAGGTAATGGCCAGTTTGGCATGGGCAAATGTTTGCCCGCGCACAAACCCTTCAGACGCTTTCTCACCAAACAAAAGCCCGTCAATGCCGCGCAAATACCGCTCTTGATTGCGCTCCCCCGAACCGGGCGGGCCAAACTGGCGCGCGTGGCGCTTGGCCAGCTCCACCCGGCGCGGGGTGGAAGGGTGGGAGGAAGACATTTCCGCCTCCGCGCCCTCAGTCTGGGCGCTGCGCCAGCGGTTGAACCGGTCCATGGATTCCAAAAAGCGAGCACCGGCATAGGCATCAAATCCCGCTTCACCCATCATGCGAATGCCGATAGCGTCGGCCTCCAGTTCCTGTTTTTGAGAAAATGCAGCCAATCGGCGGCTGGAGGATGCCTTCACCACCTGACCTGCCACCGGATTGCTCACCACCGTATTGGCCACCCGTTCAGCAATGGTTTGCGCCTGATTGGCCCGCGCCCGGTCAATCCCGTGATTGGCCGACACATGGGCCATCTCATGGGCCAATACCGCAGCCACTTCGCTGCTGTCATTGGCCAGCGCCAGCAGGCCACGGGTCACGTAAAGATAACCACCCGGCAGGGCAAAGGCATTCACCGTGGGGGAATCCAGAACGGTAATGTCATAGGCACGCGCCCCATCAGCGGATTGGGCTACCAGCCGCCCTGTAATGAGCGCCAGCGTCTTTTCCAGCTCTTCATTTTCATAAGCCCCACCATAAGCCGCTAAAATTTTGGGGTGCTGCGCTGCCCCAATCTTTGATTGGGGGTCGGCTTTGCGCAGGGCATCAAAAGTGAATTTCGGCTGCTGTTCGCCTCCCTCCGCGCTCTCCATCACATCGCCATTGGTGGGCGAAAGCACCGTGTCAATGCTGTCCTTCTTGCCAAACAGGGTGCAACCGGAAAGCAGCACAAAGCTCGCCAACGCCACAACGCACCAACTTCGCTTCTCACTCAAGAATTTCAATCTGTGCTTCATCGGCCAACCGGATCAACGGTCCCTGTCGTTGTTCCAAAACACCGCGCACCCGCACCGTTTTGCCTGTCAAAGCCTGAAGGCGTGCCAACGCTCCAGCCTTCCGTTCCTTAAACGCCCCCCGGCCGGATTTGACAACCGAGACGGTGAAGTCCTGCTCCCAGTTTTGGCCAAAATTAAGATAGAGCCGCCGCTTGCGGTCGCCCACAGAGGCAACAAGGCCAGTGATGACAACAAACTGTCCCATGAAAGGCTCCATGCTTTCATGATTTAAGGCCGACAGTTGAAACGCAGGCCGTTTCCAAACACCCCGCTGCGCCTTTTGCGCTTCGCTTTCAGCAGCCCGCAGGGCGGCAAGACAGGCCACACTTGCATCACCCGCCACAATTACTGCGTCTCCCCGTTTCAATAAGCGGCCTTGCCACCAACTCTTGTCATTAAAAACGTGAGCAGCCTGTCGCCCATAGCGATCCACATTATCGCGCAAAGCCAGGCGCGCGGCGGAGGGTATGGCGGCCTTGCCGGGAAGATAAACATCGGCAAGCCGGAAAAGCCGTTTATCTTGGGCACCGAAAAACCCGGCACGCACACTGCTCAAAGGCTGAATGCTGGTAACTTCCGCCCCCTCATGGCACGGATGCGCCCAGGATGTCCCGGCTTGAACCGCCAGACAAAACGCCCCAACCACCGCCGCCAGTCTAAAAAGCATACCACCCCACCATGCTCAACCTGGTGATCCCGGCGCGATTCGAACGCGCGACCTACAGATTAGGAATCTGTTGCTCTATCCTGCTGAGCTACGGGACCGTCCGCATAGGCTAGCCCAGAATGGGACCAAACGGAAACCGCTTTGCCCATTATGCTGCCCGATTGCTCAACCCCTTCTTGAGGCCTGACAATTGCTTGTGCTGGGGGGACTGGGTTTGCTTCTCCAGCCAATGCGCCAATTGCGCCAGCGGCAGGGCTTTGGAGAAATAGAAACCTTGAAGGGCATCTGCCCCCGCCAATTGGGCAAGGCGCACCTCCTCTAAGGTTTCCACCCCCTCTGCCACAACACGCGAGCCCAGTGCATGAGCCATGGTCGTCGCCCCATCCATAACAGCTTGCACACGGGGGTTGGTGGCTGCTTCAGAAATCAAGGACCGGTCCAGTTTCACCACATCCGCTTCGATGGCCGCCAGGCGCGATAGATTGGAAAAGCCCTTGCCGAAATCGTCAATGGCGATGGAAATGCCCAGCTTTTGCAACCGCTCCACCGTCTCACGGAATATGCCACGCGAGGCATCCATCACGTCTTCCGTCACCTCCACCTGCAGGCGGCGGGGGTTGAAATCATGTTCAGCGCAGGTTCGCTCCAGCGTCTCCACAAAACCGGACTGGGAAAAGTGTTCCACGCCGATATTGATGGCCACCGTGAGCTTATGGCCCGCCTGCTCCATGGCTTGAATATCAAGGATGGCGCGGCGGGTGACCCACTCGCCCAACTGCACCATCACCTGCGTTTGCTGAACGGCGGGCAGGAACAGATTGGGGGCCACGCGCCCGATGGTGGGATGATCCCACCGCAGCAGAGCTTCAACACCCGTTACCCGATGTTTGCGCAGGCAAAATTTGGGCTGGTATTCCAAAACCAACTCGTCCCGTTCAATGGCTTTCACCACCGAAGCCATGATCTCGCTTTTGCTGCCTAAGGCATGGGTTTGGCTGTAGGCGGTGAAGCGCTGTTTGCCGTTGGCTTTGGATGTGTAAAGCGCCACATCGGCCCGGCGGATGAGGGTTTCGATGGTGGTGCCATGGATGGGATAGATCGCCCCGCCCGCTGACGTGCCACAGGCAATCTCAATCCCATCCAAATTCACCGTGCGGGGGAAACGCTTCAGCAGCTTTTCACCAATCGCTGCATAATCGTCCCGATCCGAAGGCAGGGGCAAGAGGATGGCAAATTCATCTCCGCCGAGACGGGCAATAATGGGATGGGCACCCGGCACCCCCCGAAATTCCTGGTCCATGAATTGTTTAACGGTGCTGTAGAGGCGCTGGGCATAGCCGCGCAGCACTTCGTCCCCTATCGCATGGCCGCGCGTATCATTGATCTCCTTAAACCCATCCAAATCGATGAGCATCAAAATACCCTGTTTGCTCAAGGCGATCCGCTGACTGATCTGCGCCGCGCCCCGTTCACTAAAATAGGCGCGATTGCCAATGCCCGTCACCGGATCCTGCAAAGCCTTCTCGGCCATCTGCGCGGCATTCTTTTGAATGGCGGAGGCCAGCTGATTATAGGCATCGGCAATATGGCTCAGTTCGCTAATCCGCGTCATGGATTTGCTGGGCGAAACCGGCCTTGGCACCCCATCGGCGGACTGCTTGGCAAATTCCAGCGAGAGGTTTTCAAGGGGTCTGGCCACCCAGCGGGTGGATAATTGAATAAGCACCAACGCCAAAACAAGGGCTGCAAATAAGCCACCAATCAGCGGCGTAAGGTTGACCAACGCCCGCTTGTAAAGTTCCGACACCGGCTGGGGCACCATCACACCCCAACCGGGGCCTTGCACATGGGTGAGACCGGCAATCAAATCCTGGTTGAAAGCGGTGGAGTAGAACCGTTCCACCCCAGTATCCCCCGCCATCATACGCTGAACCGGCGCAAGATGCGCCATGTTGAGGGCGGTGTGGACCCGTTTTTGTTCGGGGTGGAAAAGGGCATTTCCCTTATGGTCCACAATCGTCGCATGGCCCTTTTCGCCAAAGGCGATCTGTCGGCCCAGCATGACAAAATGTTTGGTGTTCAGCCGCGCAATCACAAAGTGATCTTCCACCCGCCCCACAAGATACATGGTGTTGTAGCTATCGTAAGAGCGGCTGACGGCGGTGAATTGCATAACCCCATCTCGTTCGATATCGCGTGCTTGGGCAATCAGACGAACGCTATGGGTTAGGGTTTGGAAGCGCCGATCCGCCTGCACCCGATTGACGCTTTGAGCGGTCTGCGGGTCGAGAACATCCACAACCTCAATATTGAGGGAGTTGAGAAGCCCGCGAATGTCCTTTGACACATCCCCTTCGATGAGCGAGCGGGCAACGGTGCGCACCGTAGTGCGCACATCGCGCTCATATTTTGAAAGGGAGGAAGATAGATTGCGCGCCAACAGAAGATGGCGATCTTTCACATCTGCAAATTCGCGCTCCACCATGCGTTCATAGGTGAACCATGAGAAACCGGCCAAGGGAACCAGCCCCACGAGGAAGAGGACAGCCACCAAACTGCTTCTGATTTTCATGATCGACCGCCCCGCGTCGCCCCTCGCGCTACCACCCCATGAGGTAGCGTGACTGGATGGAATGGCGGGTTAACGGGCAGATGCTGGTTGGTGACGTGGTTATCGCTGACTTAATGGGCTTGGCTTATTCTTTGAAATCCCTACACAAAAGACACTCGTCTTCGCATTGATCCCAAACACCAAAAAGGGCCGCCTGAAGGCAGCCCTTTTCCAAAGCCCAACCAGTCTTCGAGGGTCGCTCACCGCGACCTTGCTCTCTCGCGATCAAGGTCAGTGGCTAGGCCACTAGCCGCGACCCTGCTCTTTTGTGGTCAGGGTCGCTAGCCGCGACCCTTCCAGGGCACCAGTTTGTTTTCAGCCTGGCGCATCAGCACATCGATGCCGTAGCCGATGATACCAATGATGATGATGCCGATAATGACGATATCGGTGAGCTGAAATTTGGACGCGGCGATAATCATCTTACCCGCCCCCTTCTCAGCCGCCACCAGTTCAGCAGCCACCACCGTGCCCCAGCATACGCCCATGGCCACACGGGCGGCGGTGAAAATTTCCGGCAGTGAATTGGGCAAAATCACCTTGCTCAGGAGCTGCGTTTTGGTGGCCCCCAGCGAATAAGCCGCATGCACCTTGGAGATGTTTACCCCAGACACACCAGCCCGCGCGCCTATGGTCATGATCCACAGCGCGGCAAGGAAGAGCAATGAGACCTTGCCCTGTTCGCCAATGCCAAACCAGATAATGACCAGCGGAATGAGGGCCAAGGGCGGCACGGGCCGCATGAATTCCACAATGGGGTCAAACCAGCCCCGCAGCCAGGAATTCAGCCCCATGGCGAAGCCCAGCGGAATGCCGAACAGGCAACCCAGAAAGAAGCCCAAAACCACGCGGATGAGGGACCACATGACGTTTTCCCAAAGGCCCACGCCCTGATAACCCTCGGCGTTCAACTGAAGAAAACGGGTCCAAACCTGTTCGGGCGGGGGCAGGTAGAGCGCCTCCATCGTCATGCCCTCTTCAGGGCGCACTTGCAGACTGCCCGAAGGCAACATGGCCACCACGCCGCCATCGATGGCCACCTGCCCACCACGCTCAATGGACTGGCCGTTGATGGCAGTCACCCCGTAGCCCTCTTCACTGCCTCCGTCATCATTGCTGTTGACGCGCACGATCTTGCGGCGACGCTCCGCCACCATGACCACATCGTCCTTGGCAAAGCCGTCAGATGTTTGCGGCGCTTCCAACCGTTCCACATTTTCATCGGTAAAGGCACTCACCCGCACCCTCACCGCGCCATCATCCGTATCACCGGAAGCATTGGTGGCCGTGTAGGTGAACTGCGTATCGCCAACAAACGGACCCGGCAGCACGTTGAAAGGCAACAGGCTGGAGCCGGTGGCGATCATCCAGATCAAAAACACCGTGATAACGCCGGCGATGGAGGCCACGCGGTTTGCGCTAACGGCGGATTCATCCCCAAAAGTCACCGTCTTCAGGCTGGTATAGCCCTGCATTTGCTCGCGCTTGCCGGAAATGAAATTCCACACAAAATAGACCAGCGCACTGACCGCCAAAAAGATGCCGAAGATAACGGCAATGCCCAGCACCATCCAAAACGTGGTGATGATGACGTCGATAATTTCTCCAAACATATCCCCGCCCCCTTATGCGTTTTCCGTCCGGCCCATGATTTCCTCTTCCATGTCCCAGATCATGGCGAGGATTTCATCGCGGGTGGTGCCAAAATCTTCGTGGCGTTTCACTTCACGCAGATCGGCCCCCACGCCGATTTCCGCAAAGGGCAGATTGTACTGTTTGTGAATGCGGCCCGGGCGCGGGGCCATGACAATGAGCCGTTCACCCAGCAGCAGCGCCTCTTCCACCGAGTGGGTGATGAGGATGATGGTCTTGCCCGTCTTTTTCCAGATATCGAGAACAAGGCTTTGCATCTTCTCGCGGGTGAGCGCATCCAGCGCGCCGAGGGGCTCATCCATCAAGATCACGTCTGGATCGTTGGCAAGACAACGGGCCAAGGCCACGCGTTGCTGCATGCCGCCAGACAACTCATAAATCATCTTTTCGCCGAAATCCTGAAGCCCCACGATCCCCAAAAGTTCGTTCACACGGGCATCAATCTCCGCTTGGGGTGTGCCCTTCATTTTCGGCCCAAAGCCAATATTCTTGGACACGTTCATCCACTCAAACAGCGCCCCTTGCTGGAAAACCATGCCTCGCTCAGAGCTTGGGCCGGTTACCTGTGCTTCGTTGAGGCGAATTTCACCGCTGGTGGGGGCCAGAAAGCCGGCCAGAATGTTGAGCAGGGTGGTCTTGCCGCAGCCGGATGGGCCGAGCACAGAAATCAACTCACCTTCGCGTATGTCCAGCGACACGTTGTTTAAGGCGTGAACATTACCGCCCTGCGGTAGTTCAAACACCATGGAAATGTCATCGACGATCAGTCCCGACATGGTTTCCCCTCTTCAGGTGCTGGCATCGGCTGCGCTAGCG
Source organism: Pseudomonadota bacterium (assembly GCA_039198355.1). GTDB lineage: Bacteria > Pseudomonadota > Alphaproteobacteria > Rhizobiales > Rhizobiaceae > Pseudahrensia. The sequence goes on along the minus strand of JBCCTO010000002.1, from coordinate 104,568 downwards.
CGCAAACCTTGCCGATGGATTGGAACGACCAGCCCCCCGCCAGTCCCGCGATGATCCACTGGGCTTGCCCATTTTGGGTCTGCGCCTGTCGCGTGAATTGCGGTTTCATACAAAAAGGGCGTGACAAGCCTTTGCCGCCACGCCCCAGGATTTCTCACAAGCCGTGCGCTTACATGCCTGCGGCAGCTTTCAGCGGGCCGGTATTCACCAAAGCGGTGTAGTCAGGCAGGGCCTTGATCTTGCCACCCTCTTCCAGCTTCTTGGCGGAAGCGGCCAGATATTCGGCAACACCGCCGCCCATCCAGTCAGCCGACAATTGTGTTGCCACATCGGGGAACACGAATGTGCCGATCACAGCCTTGGTGGCATCCATGTCCATGCCAGCGGCTTTGGCGATGGAGTCCATCATATCAGCATTGTCCTTGGCGTAACGGGCGTTCATATCCGCCGTCACTTTCAGGAACTTTGCCAAAAGGGCCGGATTTTCTTCTGCAAAAGAGGTTGGCACGGAGGTTACGTCGAACACTTTGCCCACGACGCTTTCTTTCTCAGCACCCTCAATGATGGGATTGCCGTGTTCTTTCATCTTGCGCAGCGAGCCACCCCAACCGCAGGCCATGGCCAGATCGGTGTTGGGCTGGGCGAAGGCGGCAGACGAGTCGGAAGGCGACATGTCCACAATGTTCAGGTCAGCTTCTTTGATACCCAGATAGGCAATCTGTGCTAGGAAGCCGGAATGGGCGGCGGTGCCCAATGGCACAGCAACTTTCTTGCCCTTCAGCTTCTCAGCAGCGTTTTCCTTGTTCACTTCCAGCTCGGCACGGACAACGCAGTTGTCATTGTCAGAATAGGACACGGCAATATCCACCACCTGCAGGTCCTGACCAGCAGCGGTGGCCACCAGGAAGGGCGTCACGCCCTGCGAGAAGGAGATTTGCACGTCACCCGAAGCCATGGCGGCGGACATGGCCGTCCCAGCATCGAAGGACACCCATTTGACGGGAATGCCCAGCTCTTTTTCATAGATCTTGTTGGCTTGCGCAAACTGGTTTGGCGTGGGCCATTCCAGGAAATAGGCAACCGTCAATTCCTTCAAGTGACCGTCGGCAAATGCCGCGGTGGAGGAAAGGGCCATAAAGGCACCGGCCAATACGGATTTCATTACTTTTTTCATGGTGTTCTCCCTGTTGTTACCCGGTCAGGCATAGCGCCCCTTTTTGGAAGTTACCGCCCGGGGCTGCCATCATGAGAACATGAACAGCACCCCTTGGAGCCTGTGCCCCGCACAAGCGCGGGACCGGTAAACAAAAGCTAGTCGCGTTTTTGCGCCAAAGTCAAACGGCCGCAGCGCCCCAAAATGCATCTAAAGCGTCAGTTTTTTCACAAGCAGGAATTTAAGGGGTCGAAGGACAAAAAATGCAAAACTTGCACAGGCCAAATGACGGACAGAACCATCAGATTATTTGAAGCCAAACCATTGGAAGGGTTGGTTTTTTACACAAACCCATCCGACCCGAAGCAGTGCTGAGTGCGCGTACTTCTGGACCCATAGGCACATTAATTCTGGACTGGGTATTAGAGGGCTAATCGACCATTTCTACGGTGCAACCAAGGCTTCACGCTGCTCTTCCATGGACTCCCCCAAGGCAGTGGTCCATTCACCTGGGCCAAGGGCTTCCATCCAGCCATGCCATGTTTCGATCATCTGCACCGTCCGCTCGGTCAGCGGGGATGGGGGCCAATCATAACTCAACGTCACCAAAGCTGCGGATTGAAAAACGGCCAAGGCCAGTAAGGCGGCGCAGAACACGGCTAAAGCCGCCCACACAAGGCGGGGGTGGTGAAAGTCATGCTCCGGTGCGATGGGCGTGTCCATGGAACCTCAAAACTGGAAATAGATGAAAGGCGCAGTGCCGCCAGGAGCTAACCATAACGTGAGCAGAAGGCCAGAAATGAAGATGAGACCGGTGATCCAAAGGGGCATAGTGCCAAGCATCGCACCCGTGCGATTGGGCAAACGTGCCGGTCCAAACTGAAAAGCGAGAGAAGTAAAGATAAGCGCCAAGGCAAACCATGTGAGTATGGATGGGCCTGCTTCAAAAGCGGCGAATGTTGCAAGCATGGTGAGTGCCCCGTCCATGTTCTCAGCACGGAAAAACACCCACGCCAAACACACAAGGTGGAAGGTGATGAACCAGCCCGCGATTGCGCCGCCGGTGCTCTTATTTTCATTAAGTCCCGCCAGCCGCTCCAGCGCCAGCCATGCCCCGTGGATTGTGCCCCACAGAAGAAACGTCCACGCCGCCCCGTGCCACAACCCGCCCAGCACCATGGTGAGCAGCAAATTGCGATAGGTTAGCAACGCCCCAAACCGCGACCCACGCTTTTTTGTAGGGCGGGAACCGCCGAGCGGGATGTAGAAGTAATCCCGCAGCCAGCCCGATAGGCTGATATGCCAGCGCCGCCAAAAATCCTGCAAGCGCACAGCCCGGTAGGGCTGGTTGAAATTCTCCGCAAAACGATAGCCCAGCAGCAGCGCTGTACCGATGGCAATATCGCTGTAGCCTGAAAAATCGCAATAGATTTGCACCGCATAGCCATAGACGGCCATCAGCACATCCAGCGAGGAATGATCCGCCGGGTCGAGGAAAACCGGGTCCACCAGATCGGTGGCCAGATAATTGGCCACCACCATTTTTTTGAACAGGCCGAACAAGCACAGCATGAGCCCGACTGTGACCATGGGGCGGGCCAGTTGCGCAGGCTTTTCCAACTGGGGCAAAAAATCTGCCGCCCGCACAATGGGGCCAGCCACCAATTGCGGAAAGAACGAGATATAAAGCATCACGTCCAGCGGCGAGCGCCGGGCGGTCACCTGCCCCCGCCACACATCCACCACGTAGGAGATGGCCTGAAAGGTGAAAAAGGAGATGCCCACGGGCAGGACAATTTGCAGGAACGGCAGATCCCGCTGGAGGTTCAGCGCGAACAACAGGTCCTGCAGGCTGTCCAAGAAAAACCCGTAATATTTGAAGAACGCGAGGATACCCAGCAAGACGGTAACGGCAATAGCAAGGATGAGTTTTCCTGTCCGCTTCTCAACACCGCTTTTGCATTTATCCTGCACGAGCAACAGGCCTGACGCCCAAGCCACCAGTGAAGCGAAGGCCAGCAGAAAGCAAAACCGCCAGTCCCACCAGCCGTAGAACACGTAACTGGCCACCAGCAAAAACGCCTTGCGCCCCTCCACCCGCGCGCGCATGGCCCAGGAGAGCGCAAACACACCGGTGAAAAACACGGCAAAGCTGACGGTGGGAAAAAGCACTGCAAAGACGCAAGAAACGGGTGAGAACGCGCCGCAATGTGATGAATTTTTCCAACCGTGGGAAGATCGTTTTTGCACTACTGCAAACCCAGACTCGTCATCCTCGGTCCCCGAACCGAGGATCTTCAGGACGTGTCACCAGCACATTGGTGATGAAGGGGAGCGGCGCTAAGCTTCCAGTTCCCTCCAAAAAATACCGATCTTTCGATTGTTAATTCTGGAGGTGCTCGGTTCGAAGACTGAAGATGACGAGCTTATGGCGCACTATAGATTTAGTCGCTCAGTTTGAGGCCACCGTTACCGGCGCACCGGCGGGGCGCATGAGAAAACCGGCAAAGGCTTTAGCGCTTTTGGCGTAGCCCTTGGGTGTGAGATGCACACGATCTCGCGCTGCGAGACCTTGGCTTGCCCATGTGTCGATGCCGCAGCGACCACCCATGAACTGCGCCCAGTCCCAATAGGCGGCATTTTGCTCTTTCGCTAACTCCCGCAGCGCCTCGCGCACCGCAGTTAGTTTGGGTGGGGTGCGCCAGCCGCCGCTGCAAGGTTTGCCCTTGCCCCGTTTGCGCAAGCCAGAGGCTGCGCCCACATAGACGAGGTCCGCATTGGGGGCAGCATTCAAGAATTGACCGGTGAGGCTACGGGCCTCTTTCACATAGGCCTTCAATCTCAAACCATCTTGAAAGCCCTCATTGGTGCCGTAGCCATAGACAATCAAATCCGGGTCCAACCGTTTGATGTCCGCCAGCATCCGCGCTTCGCTAAACCGTTGCGTGATGGAGACAGTGGCTCCGATCAACCCAAAATTGACGTATCGGATGCCGGGCCTGTTGCGCAGGGTGGACCAGTTCAGCACGGAAACCGCGCCACCGCCCAAAGCGGTCACGGACAATCGCCGCCCTTTGGCCTTCATCACAACCTGTTTGGACCCCCATTTGGACGCACGAGCGGAGAACGTCTCGCTCTTGTCACCCACAGTTATCTTAAACTTACCGAGCTTTGGCCCCGTCATCACCGTCACGCGCACTTCGTCGAAAGGCTGCTTGCGGGCCACTATTTTCATGCTCGCGCCCCTTTGCGCAGAGGTCACAGAAACTCCCGAGAGCCCAAATCCGCCCCCTTGGCGGATTTTCAGCGCGGTTCGACTTTTCCAATTCCCGCTGGCGCTCATGCTGATCTGGTCGGCCACACCATATTTGAACGCCTTGGCCGGGATCACCATGCCCCGCCCCGCATCCCCATAGCGAGCCTGCAAAGCCCGGCGGATGCCCCGGGAAAAACTATCCGACGCCACATGGCTATCGCCCAGATGCAAAATGGTGATGGGCTTGGCCCGCCGCCCCTCTTCCAATGCGCGTAATTTAGCGTGGAAACGCTGCAAGCCCTTGCGCTCACCAGGTATGGCCGTTTCCCTCTCGGTCAGATCCGGCTTTGCAATGGTGATGGGGGCCGGCGTCGCTAGCGCCAATTGGGTTTGGGCATTGCCTGAAAGGGTTGGCTTGTCATGGGCTGCAAGGGCGGCCAATTGAAAGGGCGTTTTCGGAAGCGGCTTGCGGTCCACCGGTTCCGTCCGCCCGGCCAGTAATTGGCTACGCTGAGCCTTCAGTTCCACCGCCAAATCCCGGCGCACTTTGGCCCGCTGATCCAAATCAGCCTGGGGCGGAACGGGATAATTCGCCCGGACTACCTTACCCTCCTGCCCTGCACGGTTGCACCCCGCCAGCACCGTGGCGGCGGTCAACGCGACAAGCAAGACAGGGCGGAGAACGAGGTTCAAAGAGGACTTCCAGCCATAAACGCGGTGCCTCACTATGCCCGCGAAGATGGGCAAGAGTGGGACAGGACATTACCGAAGGCTAACCAAACACGGTTAAGGAAGGCTCAACCGCCACGCTCCTCTACTGCGTCGGACTGGCCAGTTTTTCCAAGTCTGCCATCAGCCGGTCATTTACCAGGGAGGCAAAAGCCACATAGCCCTTCGGCGTGAAGTGCACGCCATCGCGCCGACGAATTTCCTTTTTCTTCCCGTCGGCCATGGTGAAAAAGGCCGTATATTTACCATTGGCATCCGCCAAGGCGGACCATGTATCCACATAGCCAATGCCCATCTTCTTGGCAGCGGCGGCATAAAACCTATTGAGATACTGATATTCGTCCGAATAGCGCGTGGTGATGGGGATGGAAGCCCAATAGACGGCCACACCCGCCTTTTTGAGATCACCGATCATTTCTTCCAGCCGGGCCTGATAACGCTCCACCCAGCCATCGGTTTGGAAGTGGTGGGCTTTGCCCTTCTCGCGGATGGATTGCAGATCGTTGAGACCCAGCAGCACCACCGCCACATCATAGCGCCCTTTGCGCATGATCTTGCGGGTGCCTTTGTTCCAATCATACCGGTCCCGCCGCACCAGACCCGTGTTCACACGGGCTTTCTTGACGGTTTTGATGTCATCCCGGTTCTTATTAAGTTGCGTCAAACCATAGTGCAGGCCATCCGCCAGCGAATCCCCCAGCACTACAATGCGCAACGGTTTGTCGGCGCTCGGCACCCGTAAAACGCTATTGGAGTTTGACTTTGCAGCCTCTTTGGCACTCAAAGCCCCGGGCCATATCAAAATCCATGCGGCCAGCATGGTGCTCAAAACCGATTTGAAGGTCATCTAAAACCCTACCCCACAAATCCGCGCGGCCCCATCGCCCGGTACTCTAATCTATTGTCTTCAACCGTGCCACCTCTTCGGTGATGATTGTGCCAATCTTGCGGCAGTCGTCTTCGCTAAAGGTCAAAGGCACGCGCATATCCACCGTATTGGCCAGCACAGCTTGTGTCTGCGGCAGATTTGGCGGGTCACCCAGATAGCGCCAGGAATCAAAGCGGCTGGTGAAAGCCTTGGGCTCATCCGCGCCAAACCATTTCAAATCCACCCCCCGCGCCGCGCAGTTTTGCACCAGCGGCTCAAAATGGTCCTTTGCCAATCGGGGGCGGAATTGGAATGATGATCCGACATAACGCTCATGGTCGGCACGCATGGGCACGGTGATGTGGTCTGACGTGCGAACCACCTCTTCCACCGCCCGATAGCGGCTGTTCCAGCGCGCCACATTCTCTTCTAACCCCGCCAATTGCCCCCGCAAAATGGCGGCGCGCACATTGTCCATGCGCCCGGAATAGTTGGGCACGTCCAACTTCACCTTGGCAAACACGCTTTCATCAGGCGCAGCGCCATGACTGCCATAGAGCATATAGGAGCCGGACATGATGATGGCGCGGGCAGCAATTTCAGGATCATTGGTGGTGAGCAGCCCACCCTCACCCGAATTGATGTGCTTATAGGTCTGCGCAGAAAATGCCGCCACATGGCCAAAATTGCCGGAGCGCTTGCCCTTCCACAGCGCCCCCATCGTGTGGGCACAGTCTTCCACCACTGTCATGCCATGCCGGTCTGCAAGGGCCATAATGGCATCCACATCCCCCACATGGCCCCGCATGTGGGAGAGCATGAGAAATTTCGCCCCGCTGGACTTCGCCTTGGCTTCCAGATCAGCCAAATTGATGTGCCAATTCTCGTCAATCTCCACGAAAACCGGCACACCGCCCGCATTGTGAATAGCACCGGGTACCGGAGCCAGCGTATAGGCATTAGCCAAGACTTTATCGCCCTGTTTGAGACCCGCAGCGCGCAGCGCCACTTGCAACGCGTAGCCACCGGAAGCGCAGGCGAGGCAATAGTCCGCCCCTTGCCATTGGGCATATTCCTTCTCCAGCAGAGCCGCTTCGGACATTTCGCCTGGTAACGTGTTGTAGCGGTGCAACCGCCCAGAGCGCAGAATGTCGCCCACCCGGGCGATGGTTGCCTCATCAATGGGCTCCTGTTGGGTGAAGGGCTTGGAAAACGTGATGACCATGGCTAAAATTTCACCCTTACAGGTTTAAAAGCGACGCGTATTTTTCTTCCAGATAATTCAGCAGCGGCTCCCCGGAGACAGGCTGCCCGCTGGCCTGTTCCATCAGCTCTGCGGCTGGAAGAATACTGCCTTTTTCATGCACATTTTTGCGCAACCACGCCAGAATATCGCCTGTCTCGCCCTTCTCAAGCCGCTCATCAAGCAAGCCCAGATCAGCCACCAGTTTTTGATGCAATTGGGCGGCGTAAATATTGCCCAGTGCATAGGTGGGGAAATAGCCAAACAGCCCCACCGACCAGTGGACATCCTGCAACACGCCCAGCGATGCATCGGGCACGGCCATCCCAAAATCCCGCTCAAACCGGCTGGCCCATTCACCTTCCAAATCATCCACGGAAAGGGTGCCTGCCATCAAATCCTCTTCCAGCTCAAAGCGCAGCAGGACATGGAGATTGTAGTGGACCTCATCCGCTTCGGTACGAATAAAACCTGTCTCCACTCGGTTGATAATACGGTAGAGCGCATCCCCCTCGGCCAGTTCCGGCCGATCAAACGCGGCGGCAAAGCGCGGTGCCAGCCAACGGCAAAAGGCGGCGTTGCGCCCGATCTGGTTTTCCCAAAGCCGCGACTGGCTTTCATGAACCCCCATGGACACATGCTGCCCGGCAGGCATGAATTGGTGCTCTTCCGGAAGGCCCGTTTCGTAAAGTGCGTGGCCCAATTCATGGACGGTGGAATAGAGGCATCCCATGGGATCATGGTCCTCCACCCGCGTGGTGATGCGGCTGTCGCCCCTTGTGCCAGAGGAAAAGGGGTGAACGGACAAATCCAGCCGCCCCTCCTGCCAGTCATAATTCAAGACATCCGCCAATTGCCGGGCCAGTTTCATCTGCACATCTGCATCAAAAGTGCCGGAAAGTTGTGGCTGGGAAGGGGCTTTTTGCGCAATCTTCTCGCGCAGAGCAGAAAGCCGGGGCCTTAGGCTCTCCAGCAGCGGCCGCAGCACCGATACGGTCATTCCCGGTTCAAAATCTGCCAAAAGCGCGTCATAGGCCGATTGGCCCTCGCTGGCGATATGGCCGGTCTCTTCCCGCTTCAGTTCAATGATCTTTTTGAGCGTCGGGGCGAAGGCAGCATAGTGCTTATCGGCCCGCGCTTGAGCCCAAATATTTTGCGCCATGGACGTGGTGCGCGCCAGTTCCGTTGCCAAAGGCATGGGCACTTTGCTGGCCCGGGCATATTTGCGCCGGGCCAAGCGAATATTGGCGGACTGAGCGGGCGACAAATCCGCCTTTGCATTTTCCAGCGTGTCCAGCCAATCTCCCATACGGGGGTCGGTGGTCTTTTCATGCATCACCGCACTGAGCGCCGCCATTTGCTCCGCCCGACCCACGGCCCCTTTTGGAGGCATCATCACTTCCTGGTCCCAAGACAAAACTCCGGCAGCCTGGGACAGGGCTGCGAGCTGGCGCATGTGGTCGGCAAAAGCGCCATAGGTTTGCGTAACTGTGGTCAACATGGTCCAACCTCTTTCATGAACAGCCGGTGGCTTTGTCCGCGTTTGGGCCCTTCAACACACGCTTTCGCCCGGCCATTTGCCTATCGTGACTGCCAAATCCGGTGCAATTTGGTAAACATGGTAAACAATGCGTTTACTCTTGGCCTCTACTTTCATCAACACAGCCCAAACCATCCTCGACGACAAGCGTAGAAACGATGGAAAATTCAAAACGCCAAACCGCGCCGCTGCAGGCTCTATCACCGCAACAGTCTCACGACAGGCGGGGAATGGCCAACGCCGTGCTCCACTCGGTGGGGGAAGCGATCTATGAATGGGATGTGAGGACCGACCACATGGTCTGGAGCGAAGGGGCGGCTGATCTTCTTTGCGTCCAGGACCCGGCATTACTGACGGCAAACCGCAGTTTTAACAGCCTTCTTCTGCCCCAATCTGTAACCACACGGGACAGCACATTGGCCCAGGCCACCCCATGCGCTGATCCCAGTGGCACAGCTTTTCGCATCCAATACGGTCTCAGTGGCGAAACGCTGGGCACCGGGTCAGACATCTGGATTGAAGAACAGGGCCGCTGGTTTGGGGATGAAGCGGGCAAACCCATCCACGCCCACGGCGTGTTGCGCGTTATCAACGAGCGCCGCCACAATGAAGAACGCCTGCACCAACTTTCCCGCTTTGACCCCCTCACGGGCCTTTTTAACCGCTCCCATTTGAACGCGAGTTTGGAACAGGTGTTCAAGGACCAAAAACAAAGCGGCGAAAACGCCTGTTTCATGGTTGTAGGACTGGAGCACTTCGATCTCATCAATTCCGTCTATGGCTATGACGCGGGCGATGAGGTCATCACCGAGATCGCCCGCCGATTAAACGAAAATCTGCGCGATAATGACATTGTGGGCCGCTTTTCCGGCGCAAAAATCGGCATCATTCTGCCCGAGTGCAATGAGCACGATATGCTCGTGGCCGGTTACCGCGTGCTGAACCTTTTGCGCGAGAACGTCATTGTCACCGCCAAAGGCCCCATCGCCATCAGCGTTTCCGTGGGTGGCGTGTGCATGCCCCAACAGGCCCGCACTTCGCGCGAAGTTTTCGTGGCCGCGCAACAGGCTTTGTTAGAGAGCCGCCGTGCCCGCGATGCGGCCATCGTGGTTTATCAATACGATGCGGAAAAAGCCCGCCGGCAATTGCACGATGCCCAGACGGCCGAGCGCATTGTCACCGCGCTCAAACAGGGCCACATCCATCTGGCCTTCCAGCCCATCGTGGATGCCAAGACCAATCAAGTGGCTTTCCACGAGGCCCTTTTGCGCCTGCACACCCCCGATGGCATGCGCATGGATGCGGGGGATTTCGTCTCCATCGCCCAGCGTCTGGGCCTCATCCGCATGGTGGATTATCACGCGCTGGATTTGGCCATCGACGTGTTGCGCCGGGCACCCCGGGCTCGCTTTTCGCTCAATGTCTCCAACGAAACAGCCTGCGACCCGGAATGGCTGTCCAAACTGGCCAGCGCCATTTACGCCAACCCGTCCATCCCCGGTCGGTTGATTGTGGAAATTACCGAATCACACGCCGCGGAGTCCTTGGAAGAAGCCCGCCGTTTCATCACCTCCATCCGCGATCTGGGGCTGGAAGTGGCATTGGATGATTTCGGCGCGGGCTTCACCTCATTCCGCAATTTGAAGGAACTGGCCTTCGACATCATCAAGGTGGACGGCCAGTTCATGGATAATGTGGTTGAGAGCCACGAAAACCAGAGCTTCATCAAGGCATTGGTGGGCCTGTCCCACCTGTTTGATGCCAAAGTGGTGGTGGAATGGGTAGAAGATGAGGCCTCGTCCACCATGCTGCGCGACTGGGGCGTGGATTACCTGCAAGGCTATTGGCTGGGCAAACCCTCCCGTGATTTGCCGTGGCCCGCTTAAGAGGCCGACAACCCCTCCTAGTGCGCATCAGTCTTCGATTGAGCTCGACGGCGGTGAAGAGCCGCCGGACGCTGATACGTCGCGCCCGCCCAGCGAAGGCCTTCCATGAACATGGCAGGCCGACAGCAGCCTGCCCTCAGGCTTGACCCGAGGGTGAGCGCAGACGCAACCTAGCCGCATCCGGTGCGGGGCACAGGTCGCCAGTCGGGCGGGGCCATTTCGAAATTCTCGAACTGAAAACCGGGGGCTACAGTGCATCCCACCAGCGTCCAATGACCGAGGCTCTCGGACGTTTGCCACCAATCGGCAGGGACCACGATTTGTGGATGTTCCCCCATGGCAATGTTGGGGCCCAGCCGCATGGCCTGAGCATCATGGCCATTGGGCGAGAGCGTCATGGAAAGCGGGCCACCTGCATAGTGGTGGAAAATTTCAACACTGCCCATAACCCGATGCCAGTGGGAACAATCCCCCGCTTCCAGCAGATAATAAATGGCCGTGGAATGCTCATCGCGAAACGTCTCGCGGAAATAGCCGCCCTCCGGATGGGGAGCAAGCTCCAGCTGAGCGATGACTTCCCGCGCGCTCATCTCATCGCTGATGGCCATTAGAAACGGTCCTTACGCCCACGAACTTCTGCAAAGACGGCCTCATCAGTCGCATCCTCCATGCCCAAATGGGCGCGAATGGCAGGGTCGTGGGGGCGCAAAAAGGGGTTGGTGCGTTTCTCAAGGGCAATGGTCGTGGGCAGGGTGGCCTTTCCCTCATCACGCATCAATTCAATCTCCCGCGCACGGATGGCCAATTCCTCATTGTCCGGGTCTACGGTAACGGCGAACCGCGCATTGGAGAGGGTGTATTCGTGCCCCGCATAAACCTTCGTGTCGTCGGGCAGGGCTGCCAGCCGTTGCAGGGCCGTGTGCATCATGCCCGCATCCCCTTCAAAAATGCGCCCACAGCCCAAGGCAAACAAAGCGTCAGCGGCGAAAACCAGTTTTTGTTCGGGGAAGTGATAAGCAATCTGCCCTAGCGTATGGCCGGGCGTGCCGATCACTTCCACCGTGTTCCCCATCAAATCAAACGTCTCGCCATGGTCCACAGCCGTATCGATGCCCGGGATCTTGGCCTCCTCTTTGCGCGGACCAATGATTGTGCAACCGGTCTCCGCCTTGAAGTGCTGGTTGCCCTCCACATGGTCAAAATGGTGATGGGTGGTGAGGATATGGGTCAGTTTTAGCCCCTTGTCGGCCAGCACATCCTCCATGGGTTCCACTTCCGGCGCATCAATGGCAGCCACAAGCCCCGTCTCTGGGTCATGCAAAATGACCCCGTAATTGTCCTCCCGACAGGGGAATTGGAAACATTTCAAACGGGCAACCATGGCGAATATCCTTTGGGGTCTTTTGCGGCACCATAATCAGTTCACCGCCCTGGTGTAACCGTCAAATGCCGCAGGGGAACTTTATGGCAGGCCCCATTCCGTTGCGCTAAGACACCACCATGCACATGGATATTGTCGATCTGCGCCAGTTCTACGCCACGCCCTTGGGCATGCTCGCCCGCCGCTCCACGGAACAGGCGTTGATGGCGCTGTGGAAACCCATTTCTGACGAACGCCTTGTGGGGCTTGGCTTCACCACGCCCTATTTGGACCGTTTCCGGGCTGATACGGAACGCACCATCGCCCTGATGCCGGCACGGCAAGGGGCGGTGCACTGGCCCTTCAGCGAGCCGGGCGCAACCGCGCTTGTGTTTGATGAGGACCTGCCCCTGCCCGATGCCTCCATCGACCGGCTGCTGATGGTGCATGCGTTGGAGCATTGCGAAAGCCCCAGCGAAACGCTGACAGAAATTTGGCGGGTGCTGGCCCCGGGCGGCAAGCTGGTGATTGTCACGCCCAACCGGCGGGGCGTGTGGGCGCGCATGGATCACACCCCCTTTGGCACGGGTCGACCCTATTCCACCGGGCAACTCTCCCGCTTGTTGCGCGAACACATGCTGACCCCCAATGCCTGGGTGGACCTGCTGCACTTTCCACCTTCCAACCGGAAATTTCTGCTCAAGAGCGCGGGCGCATTGGAGCGGTTTGGCCGCCGTTTTGCCCCTCGCTTTGGCGGAGCCATTGCTGTGTCCGCCACAAAACAGCTGGTACAGGGCCTGCCCGTGCGCCAACGCCAGTCCCGCCGCGTGTTCGTGCCAGCGCTCGCCCCCCAAGGGGCTAAAGTGGGCGCAGATGCCCATAAAGAGGTGAAATAGCGCTTTTCCTTTGCCCCCAATCCCGCTTAAACAAGCGCGCAAAGATGAGCCGCATGATAAGACCAATGAGGGAGCAAAACCATGGCCGCAGGACCTGTCGCCAATTCCGGCGTGATGGACATTGATGCCTATGTCCCTGGCAAATCCGCCGTGCCGGAGGGGGTAAAGCTCCACAAACTCTCCGCCAATGAAACGCCCCTTGGCCCCTCCCCCGAAGCCAAAAGGGCTTTCGCGGCGCTGGCCGAACGGCTGGAAGATTATCCCGACGGCAGCGCCACCGCTTTGCGCCAAGCCATTGCCAAAACCCATGGCATCAATGCCGACAATATTTTGTGCGGCAACGGCTCTGACGAATGCCTGAGCCTGTTGGCAAAGTGCTTCCTGCGCCCCGGGGACGAGGCAATTTATTCCCAGCACGGTTTCCTGGTCTATCGCATTGAAATTTTGGGCTGCGACGCTACGCCCGTTGTGGCCCCGGAAAAAGACTTCCACACCGACGTGGATGCCATTTTGGAGCGGGTGACGGAAAAGACCAAGATGGTCTTTCTGGCCAACCCCAACAATCCAACGGGCACCTACATTCCCATGAGCGAAGTGCGCCGCCTCCACGCGGGCTTGCCCTCCAATGTCATCCTGGTGCTGGATGCGGCCTATGCGGAATATGTGCGCCGCAATGATTATGAATCCGGCATTGAGCTGGTGGCCAATAATGAGAACGTGGTGATGACGCGCACTTTCTCCAAGATCCACGGCCTGGCCGCCCTGCGCGTGGGTTGGGTCTACGCCCCCCTCGCCATTATCGATGCCATGAACCGTGTGCGCGGCCCCTTCAACGTCAATGCTGCGGCGCTGGCGGCTGCGGAAGCTGCCATGCAAGACCGCACCATGGTGGACAAAGCCATCGCCCACAATGATCAGTGGCTGGCCTGGACGACGCAGCAGTTGGAAGAGATGGGCCTAAAGGTGACCCCCAGCGTGGGCAATTTCATTCTCATCCATTTCGACCCCGAAAAGGGCAAGACCGCGGCGGACGCGGATGCCTATCTCACCGCCCGGGGCTATGTGCTGCGGCGTGTGGGAGGCTATGGCCTGCCCGATGCCATTCGCATGACCATCGGCACGGAAGAGGCCTGCCGTGGCACTGTCGATCATCTGCGCGATTTTCTCGGCCAGGCCGCATGACAAACAGGCCTATTTTTCAGCGGCTATGCCTCATCGGCATTGGCCTAATCGGTGCGTCCATAGCCCTGCGCGCGCGCCGGGATGGGCTGGCCGCACATATCAGCATTTCCACCCGCAGTGCGGAAACACTGAAGCGGGCGGAGGAATTGGGCTTAGGCGACGGCTACCACCAAGACGCTGCTGAGGCGGTGAAGGACGCCGATTGCGTCATCCTGTGCATCCCCGTTGGCGCTTTTGCCGCCGTGGGCGCGGCCATCGGCCCCCACTTGAAACCGGGCTGCATCGTCAGCGATGCGGGCTCCGTAAAACGCTCCGTCATCGACCAGCTTTTGCCCCACATTCCAGACGGCGTGCATCTCATCCCCGGCCATCCGGTGGCGGGCACGGAATATTCAGGCCCCGACGCAGGCTTTGCTACGCTTTATGACAATCGCTGGTGCTTGCTCACCCCGCTTCCCGATACGGATCCCCAGGCCATCGACGTGCTGGTGCGGTTTTGGGAAGCGCTGGGCTCCGATGTGGAATTAATGGACCCGGATCACCATGACCGGGTCTTGGCGGTGACATCCCATATCCCCCACCTCATCGCCTACAACATCGTCGGCACGGCCTCCGACCTGGAGCAGGTCACCCAATCGGAGGTCATCAAATTTTCTGCCTCCGGCTTTCGCGATTTTACCCGCATCGCCGCATCGGACCCCGTCATGTGGCGCGATGTATTCCTGCACAACCGCGAGGCGGTGCTGGAAATGCTGGGCCGCTTTTCCGAGGACCTGGCCTATCTCCAAAGGGCTGTGCGCAATGGGAATGGTGAATTGCTGTTTGACCAGTTCACCAAGACCCGCGCCATCCGCAAAGGTATTATCGAAGCGGGTCAAGAAGTGGCCGTGGCCAATTTTGGCCGTGATGTCGTAGAGAGTGATCCTGATTAGAGCACTGCGCATTCAATACGAAACAAAAACTTCTGCCTCTTAAACAGCAGTATGCTGTTGTCGAACGCGTTTTTTGATGTATCGCTAGTTTGTATAGAACGCGGGATGCTCTAACCACCCAATTTTGGAAGTGTGGCCAGCGTTATGAAACCCAGTTTCACCACGTTTTTGTCGATCACCACTTTCACCGAGCGCAATTCTGCCGTGCCAAAGCTGGCCTTTGTGCCCATTCCAGCGACCGCCTGGCCAATGCCCGCCACGACCTGTTGCAAGTTGGGATTGAGCTGCCCTGCCCATGCTCCCACCGCTTCTGCATTGGCAATGCCGATACTCACTTCACCGCTTAACGTACCATCTCCATGCCAGGTGATGGGACCGGAAAAGGCCAATTTGCCATCCTCCGGTGTGGACAGGGTGAAAGACCGTAGCACCGCGCTCCCCTCAGCGCCCAGATAAGATGCCATGGGCAAACGGTTGACCACCAATTGCCCGTAGGCGTCATCCATCCGCGCATCGAATGCCAGCGTTGCAGGTGGAATGGAGACGCCCGGTGCAGGGTTAGCGGCCAGCTGTGTGGTGGAAAAAGCCACATCCAGGGCCTGACCGTCTGTGGGATTGGGGCGCAGATGAAATGCGCCATTATCCATCGTGATTGAACCATCGCCAG
This sequence comes from Pseudomonadota bacterium, assembly GCA_039198355.1. Lineage (GTDB taxonomy): Bacteria > Pseudomonadota > Alphaproteobacteria > Rhizobiales > Rhizobiaceae > Pseudahrensia. The sequence goes on along the minus strand of JBCCTO010000002.1, from coordinate 88,856 downwards.
TGCTGATTTTAACGGTACTGCCGTTCAGCGAAATACGCTCAAATCCGCCCGATAATTCACCATTGACGAACAAACGCATGGACTTCCAATCCGCCAAAATTTCCGACCTGCCTCTTTGGAGCACAAAAGGGCTTTTCAGTTCCGCGATTACCCGCGTTGGGTCATGCACAACGGCGGTTGTGCGCAGCTCACCCCCTTGCACCAGTAAATTGCGCGATGGGTCGGAGACGGCGGTCCGCTCACATAACAATCCAATGCGAAATGGAAAACCCACTATGTCTCGATTTTGGCATTCAATTTCCAAACCGCGCTGATCGAGCCGCGTGATCTGTTGCCCAATCTGCCCGTCCAAGTAACGGGCAAAAATGAACCAACCGCCAAACCAGAGCACAAAGAGCATGACCACAAACAAGGCCCATTTGGCCATGCCGTGGGAGATAAAGGAGCGGGTATCGGACATGGGGCGCAAACTCTGTTGTCAATCTTGCAGCAACGCATATCACAGCCAGACGTTCACCCAAGCGTGGAGCTTCAGTCTGGCGCTTATGGCGCATCAAGCCAACGCCTTCGCACGCGGCTTTCGGGGGCCAAGGCTGCAATGAGGGCGATCAGCTATTCCAAAGCGGGCGTGGATGAGGGGCCGAGTGTTCAAAAGCAGCAAAGAATTGCAGCCCCTTTCAAAAAGGCAAAATTCTGGGGCACTTTTTGGCCAGTCCAATTTCGAGACGTGGCGTAGGATTCGGGTTCGTAGCGCAACTCGTGGCCCAAATTGAAAGCCGCACACTCTGATGCCCCAATCACAAAGCCCCGCCAGACATTTTCTGCTATGGCACCCGTATCAGCTGCCATTTCGAAAGACACGCCATGACCGCACCTCCAGACTTTTGGGTCTTTGGCTATGGATCCCTCATGTGGAAACCCGGCTTTGACCATAAAGAAGCTGTCCAGGCTCACTTGAAGGGGCTGCACCGTTCACCCTGCATCTATTCGTGGGAACACAGAGGCACAAGGGAAAGGCCCGGCATTGTGCTGGGCCTCGATCGCGGTGGTTCTTGCGTGGGCACGGCCTTTAAGGTCACCGGAGCAGATCACGAACCCGTCATGGCCTATTTGCGGGAGCGGGAGCTCATCACCAATGTTTACCGCGAAACACATCGGCCTGTTACGCTCGTGGACGGTCGTACCGTTCAAGCCCTCTGTTACGTTGTGAACAGGGCTCACGAACAATATGCCAGACGATTGGACATGAATGGGTTGGTCAAACAAATCAGCGGCGCTCGGGGAAAGTCCGGACCCAATGAGGATTACTTCATCGACACAGCCAAGAAACTGCAATCCATGGGCATAAAAGACCCCGCCATGGAAGCCATCGTCGCCGCACTGAATGTGGCCGAATTGAAAAAGACCTAGCTGGCCAGTGTCAGGTTCAAATCCTTAAGCGCAAAACCATCGTCGCGCCCATCATCATCCAACAAATGCACGTGCAGCAAAGTGCCCGGCACAATAACTTCATCAGCCCTGTCGCTCACCCGTAGCACGGTTCCACCAACCGCAGTGGCAGCAAACAAGGCACGGTCGTAGAGCCCGGCCTGCTCGGGCTGGATGGAGGAAAAAACATAGCGTTTGCCCGATGCACCATTGAGATAGACAAAGCGGTTTAACCCCGCCTCCGCCACTACTGAGCGCACGACGCGGGCCAGAGGCACAGCATCACCAGCAGCAAACAGGTCTTCCTGAGCTTGCTTTTCTGCCTCCAAAGCCGCCCACGCCGCATTCTCCCGCGCCGGGCTTTGCACAAATTCCACCGTGCCTTCCTGCATCCCCCCTTTTTTGAAGGCGGGCACGGAACCAGGAGCAAACGGGTAAGTGGTGGGAAGCGTTGGGGCAGCGGCGGGGGACGTGAGCGAAACAGCGGGCATGTTGTTCTCCTTATGTCGTGCGAACATAGGTAGAACAAATTTACAGAACATTACAAGAACTTTTTAAGCACGTTCTTAAACGAATTATTCAGGCAGCACTCTCGCGGGCTTTCACGCGCTCAGCATGAGCAGCAATTCGAGCCTTTACAGCGTCAGTTAATGGCGGCTGTTCTTCGTCTTGTGCGGCCATCCAATAGAGCTCGTCGCAGCCTTCCTCCACCCGCCGTTCCAGCTCTTTGGTGAATTCTTCCGCAGAAAGGCCCGGCATGATGGGCTCCATGAATTTGGCGCGGATGGTGCCAGGGTGGCGGATGAATTTTCGGCGGGGCCAATAAAGGCCGGAATTCAGCGCCACGGGCACCACCGGACAGCCCAACTCCAAGTACATGCGGGTAACGCCATAGCGGTAGTGGGGCTGCGCCCCCGGTGCCGTGCGCGTCCCCTCTGGGTAGATGAGAATTTGCCGGTTCCGTTCCAGCGCCTTGCGGCTTTCCTTCAACATGCCCCGCAACGCCTTGCCCTTGTCGCCCCGGCGGATGGGAATCATGTCCAGATACCCCACATACCAGCCAAAGAACGGGATTTTCATCAGCTCCGATTTTAAGATGTAAGCTGCGTCTGGCAGCAGCGCATAGAGCGAATAGAAATCCCACAGGGACTGGTGTTTGGAGGCCACCACGCACCCATGGTCAGGGATATTCTCCTGGCCCAAAATCTCCATCTTTGTGCCCGCCAGCCAACGGTGAAAAAAATGGTTGGAGTTTGCCCAGCGGCGCGGCACGTCCAGCGCTTTCTTGTGGGAGAGGAAAAAGTAGAAGGGAGTCTGTACGATCATCTGAACAATCAAATTCACATACCACGCGATATTAAACAGCAGGGAACGGAGAAACAGCATGGGCGCGCACCGGTGTAAAAACGTTGTGCTTCCTAGAGCATTTCAGTTTTAGAAAGAACCGAAATTCGCTGTCTCTCAAACAGCAAAATGCTATTTTCGAACGCGATTTTCGATGCGTTTCCTGTTTGTGTAAACATGAAATGCTCTAGGCGCCGCTCATGGATGCACGCAAGCTCTTTAGCGTGTCCCGGTTCACATAGTCCCGCGAAAGCGCGCCCACATATTTTATGTATTCCGCCACCATCAGCCGCACGGTTTCGCCATCAGTGTACCAGTCCTTGGCCTGTAAGCGGGGCAGTTTTACCGGAAAGGGCTGAATGGTGGCCTCCGGCAATTTCCTGCGAAACTCCACCAGGCTGCGGGGCATGTGATAGTCGCTTGTGACCAGCGTAATGCTGTTAAATTTATTGGCAGCCATCCATTTGCCGGTTTCCTCCGCATTGCCCACCGTGTCCAACGCCACCCGCTCCACTTCCACACAGCAGTCAAACGTGGCGCGACGGCTTTCATTGAGCGCCTTGAGGGCATTGAGGGATGTCTTGGCGTCCACGCCGGTAATGAGCAGGCGCTTGCTTTTGTCCTTTTCCACCAGATCAAGGGCCTGGGCGATGCGGGAGGAGCCGCCGGTGAGGGCGACCACCGCCTGCGTTTCCACGGGGTTTGCAGGTGGCGCAGACTGGGCCACGGTGTTGGCAAAGCGGAAAAACCCGCCCACAAAAAGCCCGCACGCCACCACCAGCAGCACCAGTGTGAGTTTGGTGAAAAACCCCAAGAGATAGCTGGTACCACGCATGGTGGCCTTAGCAGCACGCCGACTGCGGCTCTTTCGTGGTGCGTCTACCTGCTCACTCATCGCTATACGCTTACTCTCCCTGCCCCAATCTCCAATATAGGCGCGTTTAACAAGGGTGAAAAGAGATCAAGAATCGGCACCACTGCGGTCCAAGACACCCACATGGCGATAAACGGTCAGACGCGATGTGAGGGCCGTCAGCAGCGCAATCACGAAGATCAAAACCAGAACCCCCACATAGCCCCAAAGTCCCACGGAAAATGTGCCAAAAAGAGCGCTCACCTGTTCCGCCGCCGGGTCCGCCACATTGCGGGCCGTCCACCAGCCCACCACAAGAAAGAAGGCGATGGCCGTCACGCCCCCTGCCACCGCGCCTTTCAATCCCAAAAGCAGAAAGTGGCGTTGAAATTCTCCGGCGATGTAAGACTGCTCCGCCCCCACAAAGTGCAGCACTTCAATGACATGGGCATTGCCGGACATGGCACCGCGCGTGGCAAACACCACCATCAACATGGTGGCCCCGAGCATGAGCAAAAACACCACCACGCCCACAGCCACCGTGGCCTGCGCCATGGTGGTGAGCCGGTCCACCCAGGCCCGGTGATTGTCCAGCGACGCGCCGGGCACATCAGCGGAAAGCATATCCCCCATGGCGCGAAAATCGGGCGGCTTGCTTTCATCCACCTGCACCATGATGAGACGCGGAACGGGCAGCTGGTCTAAATCCAGACCTGCTCCCAGCCAAGGCTCCAGCAAACGGTTCATGGCGCTGTCATCCAGCACGGAAACACTGGTGACGCGGTCAAACTGCCGCGCGATGGCCTGCGCCCGGGCCATGGCCTGCGCCATATCCGTGCCTTCCACAGGCCGGATTTGAATGGTCACCTCACGGGCAATGTCCGACTGCCAGCCCGCAGCCGTGTCACGCACCATAGAAACCGAACCCAATGTCAGGCTGGCCAAAAACGCCATGATGGCGATGACGGTCGTTAGCGCCGTCCCCGCCACAGAAGACCGGGGCACGATGGAATGCTGGGGACGGTCCTCGAGCAATTCATCGTCAGGTTTTGCGCTTGGAGGCGCGGGCGCTTGTTTTTGCGCTGGAGCCTTTTCTTCAGGACCCTTATTTTTGGGAATGTCTTTCCCTTGCGGCTCCTGCTTTTCCGAACTTGGCAATTTCGAGCCGGGTAAGGGGGCCATGGGCCCCTGTTCGGGCAGCCTTGTTTCAACTGCGGGCGAAGGCTCTGCCAATGCAGACGCTTCCTTGGCCGCTTTCAAAGCCTTCTCGGTTGCGATGGTGATGGCGCTTTTCGGGTCTGCTTTTGCCTCAAGTTCCGCCTTCGCGGCGGCCTCCTTCTCTCGGACCAAGGCAGCCAAACGTTCCGTTTCTAAAATAACCGTTTGCTGACGCTTCTCAACTTCGGCCCGGGTGCGTGCTTGCGCTTTTTTACGTTCACGCTCCTCAGCCTGTTTGCGGGCACGCGCGCTGCGCTGCAAGGCTTGACGCACGGCCTCCACGCCCTGCACCGGTGGTTCATCCACAGACTGAGGCACCTGGTCAGGCATGATAGGTTTTCGCGGAATGGGCGGCCCTTTCGCCCTCGTTTTTGGCGGTTCCTCCTCACTCATAAATCTGCAGCCGCCCCTGGTTCAGCACCAATCGGCGCGCATCAAATTGATCCATGAAGGTAAGATCATGGGTGGCAATCACCACCGATGTGCCGGAACGGTTCAATTCCACAAACAGGCGCAACAGCCGCCGCGCCAGGGTGGGGTCCAGATTGCCCGTGGGCTCATCCGCCAACAGCACTTCCGGCTGGTCGATCAGCGCGCGGGCAATGGCGGCACGCTGTTGCTCACCGCCGGAGAGAACCGAGGGAAAGGCATCAATGCGGTGGGCCAGCCCCACCCATTTCAACAGTTCCACCACATCGCGGCGATAGCTGGCTTCCTCCCTGCCGCGCACGCGCAGGGGCAGAGCCACATTTTCATAAAGCGTCAAATGCCCCAGCAGGCGAAAATCCTGAAAAACGATGCCGATGAGCCGGCGAATGGCGGGGAGCGTTTTTTTGTCCAGATCAGCAGCATTCTTGCCAAAAACGTTGATAACGCCCCGCGTGGGCTTCAACGACATGAACAGCAGCCGCAGCAGGCTGGTTTTACCCGCACCTGACGGGCCTGTGAGAAACTGGAACGAGCGGGGCTGGATGGAAAAGGTCAGGTCCCGCAGCACCTCCTGCCCCATGCCATAGCGCACCCCCACATTGTCGAACCGGATCATGGGGGTGTTTTCTCCTTGAAATGCTGCGACCAACCTGTCGCGCTCTTATGGTTAAGAGGGAGTTAAAGGCACCCCTTTGTAAGCAATGCCTTAACCACTTATGCCCCAACGTGGTCAGGAATTTGTTCACCCTTTTGTCGTGCCGAGTTAAACGCCGTGACCATCACCTGCCCCGCTTGCAAAGCCCGCTACCGCCACCCCGGCGACGCCATCATCCGCACCCGCAACCTGCAATGTGGTGTGTGCGACCATGAATGGACGCCTGCCCCATCCGACATAAAGAGCCACCGCATGACGCTGGATGCACCCGCCATGGCACCGGAACTGGCGGACCTGGCACCCAGCAAAACCATCCGAACCAACCTGCCCGTTGTGGTGGAAGGCGAAACCGAAACGGTTAAACCAGCCATCACCCCACGGGTGGTGGACCGCGCACCGCAAGCCGTTCACACCCTTTCCAAAACCGCCATGGTGGTTCCCATGCTGTCGCTGGCCTTCGCCACGTTCGTGGCCGGGACAATCCTGTTCAAAGATGCGGTCATGGCCAAAATCCCCGCCACCGTCGCCTATTATCAGGCCGCCGGTCTGGCCTCCGAGAACCCGGGTCTGCAAATAGCCAATGTGAGCACCGACAAGCGCACGGAAGACGGCATCGCCAAACTCATCGTCAAAGGCGAAGTCCTCAACGTGGCCGACAACACCGTGCCCGTACCGCCGCTCAAACTCATCATGCGCGACAAGGGCAATGACAGTCTCTACGCCTGGACGGTGACCACCACCCGCGACAGCCTTAAAAAGGGTGAGAAAAGCCGCTTTACCGCCGTCGCCACGGATATTCCGGATGGAGCGGTCAATGTGGATGTGGAATTTGCGCCCGCATCCGCTAAGACGGGGCAATAGCGCACCCGTTTCACAAGGGTCATAACCATGACCGCTGCTCCAGAACCTCAACCCCGCGAACCCCGCATCAAAGTGCGGGGCAAGCGCATCTCAACGCTGTTTTCGCCCCAAGACATTGCCGCCGCTAATGAGGCCATGGCGCAGGAGATGGGCAAGCGGGCCCACAGTGACCTGCTGGTCATCGCCATCCTCAAAGGCTCTTTCATTTTTGCCGCCGATCTCATCCGCGCCATGCACGCCGCCGGCATGGCCCCGGAGGTGGAATTCATCACGCTTTCCAGCTACGGCACCAGCACCACCAGCAAGGGCGTGACCATCGTTAAAGACATTGACAGCGCGGTAGACGGGCGGGATGTGCTGCTCATCGACGACATTCTGGAATCCGGCAACACACTGCGCTTTGCCCGCAACCTCATGTTGGAACGGGGTGCAAAATCCGTCGAAGTGGCGGTTCTGTTGGACAAACACTCCCGTCGTGCCGTTGATTTGCAGCCGGACTATGTAGGCTTCCACTGCCCAGACCATTTCGTCGTCGGCTACGGCATGGACGTGGCCTATGCCTTCCGCGAACTCCCCTTTGTGGGGGTTGTGGAAGGGGATGCCTAGTCAGATCAACCAACCTCATCCGCCGACTTGATCTGCGGATCTCGGTCGCCCCGCCTTTGTCTGAAACGTGTGAAGATAGGCCGATCAAGTCGGCCTATGACGGTTTTGATATTTAATATCGTTAACACTCCGTTAACCCGAATCAACGCATTTTGCAGAACAAACCGTGCTCAAGTGGTTAATGCGTTGTTATGGCTCGAATTCTGCTGACAGAAGATGATGATGCCGTGCAGGCCTTCGTGGCCCGCGCGTTGCAGATGGACGGCCATACTGTCATCACAGCCGACGACGGCGAAGACGGCTATGACCGCATCATTGAGCATGATGGCGAATTTGACCTGCTGCTGTCCGACATTAAAATGCCCTTCATGGACGGCATTGAGCTGGCGCAGACCGTGGCCAAACACTTCCCCCACATGCCCATCCTGCTCATGACCGGCTATGCCGACCAGCGCGAGCGGGCAGATGGCGTCAATGCAGTGGTTGTTGATGTCATCAACAAACCTTTCAGCCTTGCCGAAATCCGCAGTGCAGTGAAACGGGCTTTGGCGGCTTCAGTAACAGAGGTGCAAAAAGAACGTCTGCTCAAGTTAGCATAAGCAGCCGATTTTCCGCCGTGCGGAATGTCTCTACATAGCCCAGCGCTTCCAACCGCCCCATCAAATCCGCTTCCCACAAATGAGCGTGAGCCACTTCGATGAGAATGTGTTGGGGTAAGAGCGTTTCAGGTGCAGCATCGAGAAACGGCATAAGCGCCCGGTCCTCAAAACCTTCAATATCCATTTTCAAGAGATCGATCCGATTAATTTCATGCTCGGTGAGCAAATCCATCAAGGGCACAACCGGCACGGAAACGCGCGTCTTGGGATTAGCCGTGACCTCTTTCAGCATGGAAGTATGGCCAATATTACTGCCGCCGTCGGACCATAAATCCATCTGCGTCCGTTCCGGCCCGGCTCCGCAGTTGAGAACATGGGCCGTGGAAAGACCATTGGCCTGAAAGTTGAACACCAGTTTCGCATGGGTGCGCGGGTGGGGCTCCAGCGCCACCAGCTTAGCCCCCGGCCCCGCCCGGCTGCCCACAAACAGGCTGTAGGAGCCCACATTGGCACCAATATCCACAAAACAGGTATCACCCGTAATCAGCGGTGCCAGCGCTTCATGTTCGGCCCGCTCCGGCAGATCATCGCGTCCAAACAACACCCGATCACAATAATTCTCCGCCGGATAAAGGCGAAAATTCATACCCTCGTGGGTGATGTCAAAAGGCCCCGCAACGGGCCGCGCAAAGCGTTTGCGCAGTTTTTGGCGCACCGATTGCGACAGACGGGGATGATCGCTCACCCCCCACACAAACCGTTGAAAAAAACCCGGGCGATGGGTGCCGAAAGGGCTATGCGTGTCCAGCCCTTGGCGTAAATCAGCGTCCACCGTCGCCCCCAGCCTTTCCGCCCGCCGCTGCTTGTGCCGCCTCTTCTTCTTGGTCGATAACCGACCGGGCAGCCGCGGTGACCGCTTTCTTCTCCTCTTCAGTCAGCTCATCTTTGCCGCGGTCTGCCAGACGCACCGTCACCTCTTTATGGGCAAAGTGGATGCCTTCACGGGCAAAGAGATCCTGAATGCTCTCATAGACCACTTTGCGGGTCACGAATTGTTCGCCCGGCTTGGTCATGAATTTCACCCGGATAATCATGGCGCTGTCTTCCATGCGATAAACGCCCTGGCTCTTGAGCGGCTGCATAAATGTGTGACCCACCTGCGGGTGGTCCAGCAGGGCCTGACCCAGCTTTTTGACGAGCTTGCGCACCTTTTCCACATCCGTGTCATAGGTCACCCGCAGGGGCAGTTTCATGAGCACCCAATCGCGGGAATAATTGGTGAGTTGTTTAATCTCGCCAAAGGGAATGGTGTGCAGCGCCCCCAAATGGTGACGCAATTGGAAGGAGCGGACGGAAATCTTCTCCACCGTCCCCTTGATGCCCTCAATCTCCACATATTCCCCGCGCCGGAATGCATCATCCATGAGGAAAAAGGCTCCGGAGAAAATATCCCGAATGAGGGTTTGCGCCCCAAAACCCACCGCAATGCCCACCACGCCGGCACCGGCAAAAATGGGGGCAATGTCAAACCCCATGCGAGACAGAATAATCATGCCCGCCACGGAGAAGATGGTGATTGTCATCACATAGCGCATGATGGGAAGAAGGGTCGCCATACGCGTGGCCCCTGCGCCTCCCCCATCGCCGCCCAATTCCTCTTCAACAGGCACGCCGCCCTCTTCCTCCAACCGCCGGTCGATGAAAATGGAAACGGCGCGATAGGCCAGCCAACACAGGGTTGCCGCTAAAAAGATGTCCAGGAATGCCGTCCACGGGTGGCCATCGCGGCCCACCTCAAAACCCCAAAACCGCGCCAATTCACCCAGCGCGAACACGGCCACAATGGCCAAGGCACCATTTTCGAAAAACGAGCGGAAAACCGGCTGATACTCAAATTCCGGCATGGCCACGGTGTTGACCACCATCTCCTCGCCGGTCTCTTCGTCTTTAACGGTGATATCCTGCGCATGACGGACTTTCTCAGCCTCATACCGTTCCCGAAACTTCCATTCACGCCGGTTGTAGTAGCTCTGGATGAGGATCAAAATCACGCCGTAGATTAAAATGGCCATGTAGCCCACGACAGCGGGGGCAAAGAGCACGGCGCCCGGCGGTGGCGTCATAACCTCCACGCGCAAAACGTAACTCACCAGCGCCACCACTGCGTAAATGGCAAACACAAGGGGCACCAGTTTTGCCAAATTGGCCCGGGCGCGCGCAAAAGGAACCCCCACTTTACTGGGGGCCAGCATTTGCGAGAGCGCGCGCCAGTTTTTGACGATGATGAAGAGCAAAAGTAGCGTAATCACCACACCCATAATGATTTGCAGCAGGGCCACCTGTTCCGGTCGCAAAACGCCTTCCACCCCCCGCATCACTTCTTCCCGTGATGTGAAGGCAAAGAAACGGATCAAACCCGCCACCAGCACGGCTACAAGGGCAGAAATGTGAAAATCCCGATGCAGGGTCAGCGCCTGCTGGTCGGTCAGGTTGACCAGACGAAATTTCGGCATGGAGCCTGCAAAAAAGTTCCATGAGATACCGTGGCGCAAAAAGCGGTAAACCGCGTTGGCCATGATGATTTCATAGATTAACCGCCGCGTCGGTTCATGCCCGCTGTCCAAAACCACGGCGACCACAAAGGCTGACACCAGAGCCATCGCCACCAGAAACACCGCCATGATTGTGCGTACCAGAAGATATCTGACCCGATCCGCACGCGACTTTGGCTCCGGCGGATTGACGAGACTGGTGTTCTTTTCAAGCCATCGGAAACTGCGGCCCGTTAAAAATGTGGCGATGAGCAGGCCCAGCAGGGCGGTGCCGATGGCCCGTAAAATCCACCAATAGGTGTCGTCCGGACTGGCAGCCTCCAAGGTTCGGGCCAGGGCGGGCAGCAGGGTGGGAAACTGGCGCAAAAAACGGCCAACCCGTTCGCGGGCTTGTAAAAAGCGCTCGGCCCGCATGTTGTCCGTCATGCCTGGCGCCGCGGTTTCTTCTTGCGGGCGAATGATGACGACGGTGGATCCTTCCTCCCGCGCCTCCTTCACTAAAGCCTCAAGGCCGCTGGGCGCAGCTTCTGCGTTTTCTGATGTTGGCGTCAGTTGAGCCATGGCGGGCAGCGCCATGACGACAAACCAGACGGCGATCATCACCGCCCGCGCGGCGGCTTTCAGCGTTGGTGGCATGGCCATAATTTCCCTCCCGCCCGTTTGGCGCTTTAGTCCTGCCCCGCGCACCGCTTTCCTTCAAGTTAAATCCCTGCAAGGAGAGGGCATGGCATCCCTTTCCCAACCCCTTGTTTTCCTGCGCCACGGCGAAACGGACTGGAACCGCTTGAAGCGTTTTCAGGGGAGCAAAGATATTCCTTTAAATGAAACAGGTCGGGCCCAGGCCAAGGCGCAAGCAAGACCGATTACACGTCTGATCGCCACAGGCATCTTGGAAAATCAGCGCATCACGCTCCACACTTCTCCCCTCAGCCGAGCCTATGAGACCGCCGAAATTGTGCGTAGCAACTTGCAGCTTCCAGCCAGTATCGCAACCCATGACGGGTTGCGGGAGGTTTCCATGGGCGCATGGGAGGGCATGACCACGGACGAATTGCGCGAGCACCACTTTACCCTGCGCAAACAGCGACGCGCGGACCGCTGGCATTTTACACCACCGGACGGGGAAAGCATGGCCGGGCGGGCCAATGAAATCATCGCCACGGCAAATCAATTGCCCGCCCACGCTATCATCGTCACCCATTCTGTGGTGCTGCGCATCCTCCTCCAGCACGTCAACGGGGGTGATAAAAATACAGCATCGCGCCAAAACATACCCCATGAAGGGGTATGGCTGTTTGACGGGCAAAAAATGCGCCATCGCAACGCTTAACGAAGGCGTGAAATCATGCCACTGTCCCCGCGAGAGAGGCGCGTAAGCGTCTAGGGAGATGTGATTCAAGGGGCGCGCGGCTTGGACCAGCACGTCAATGGAGTGAGCAAAACCAGCGCCACCCGCGACACGGCAGAACGACCTGCTGGTGCGGGAAACCATGTTGACGCGCCCGTCCACGACATCATTCGCGTGGACAGTCTTCACATCGTGATTGAGCCTCAGGGCACCAATTTACAAGTGGTACGGGGCGCATCTTTCCGCATTCCAGCGGGCAAGACGGTGGCGCTGGTGGGCGAATCCGGCTCCGGCAAATCCATTCTCTCCCAAGCCATACTGGGCATCTTACCAAAAGTGGCCCACATCACGGATGGCTCCATTTGGTACCGTGAAAAGGCCAATGACGAGCCGCTGGATCTGGCAGCGCTAGCGGATAATTCCCCCCAACGCATCGCCTTGCGGGGCGGGAAAATGTCGATCATTTTCCAGGAGCCCATGACCTCCCTATCGCCGCTCCACACGGTGGGCAATCAGATCGGTGAAGCGCTGGAACTGCACCGGGATGTGACCGGCGATGAAGTGCGCTCCACAGTGGTGGATATGCTGCGCCTCGTGGGCTTCCCCGACCCGGATGCCGCCTATTCCATGTATCCTATGGAACTCTCCGGCGGCCTGCGCCAGCGGGCCATGATCGCCATGGCCCTTATCTGCCACCCAGCATTGCTGATTGCCGATGAACCGACCACGGCGCTGGATGTGTCCATGCAGGCGAAAATCTTGTCACTCCTGAACGAGTTACAGGAAAAGCTCGGCATGGCCGTGCTCCTCATCACCCATGATCTGGGTGTGGTGGCCAATATGGCTGACGAAGTGGTGGTCATGTATCACGGGCAAATTATGGAAGCGGGCACGAAGGAAGCCATCTTCCGCAACCCGCAGCACCCCTATCTTAAAGCCCTGCTCCATGCCGTGCCGGACCTCGACATGGGCTATGATGAAAAGCTGCAATCCCTGCGGGATATTGACCATGAAATCCCAGCCTCCATGCGCGGCGACGGCGCGGCCCGCCGCTCCCATGCGGATGAAACCCTGCTACGCGTGCGGGGCCTGACGAAGACATTCGAGACCAAAAAATCAGGCGGCTGGTTTGGGGGTGAAAAGAAACTCGTCCACGCCGTGGATGATGTGAGTTTTGACGTGCGTCGGGGAGAGTGTTTTGGCCTTGTGGGCGAATCCGGTTGCGGCAAGACCACCACGCTGAAAATGATCGTGCGGGCCCTATCCGCCAATGAAGGTTCGGTGGAATGGCTGGAGAACGGCCAATATACCGACATTATGCAATTGGACGACAAGGCCATCCGGGAGTTTCGCCGCCGCATCCAGATGGTCTTTCAAGACCCGTTCTCATCCCTTTCTCCGCGCTCTACCGTCTTGAACATTTTAAAAGAACCCATGGAGGTTCACAGCCTCGGTTCAGACCGGGAGCAGCGGGAATATGCGGCGGAACTCCTGCGCCTCGTGGGCCTGCAGCCGACCTATCTCGGCCGCTACCCCCACTCCTTCTCCGGCGGCCAGCGCCAACGCATTGGCATTGCCCGCGCCCTGGCTTTAAGGCCCGAACTCTTGGTTTGTGATGAGCCGGTTTCGGCGCTTGATGTTTCCGTGCAGGCGCAGGTGCTCAACCTACTCAAACAATTGCAGGAAGAACTGGGCCTCACTTATATCTTCATTTCCCATAATCTGGCCGTGGTACGCTACATTGCCGACCGCATTGGTGTCATGTTCAAGGGGCAGCTGGTGGAAATGGCGGGGCGCAAGGAATTGTTTGAAAACCCCATTCACCCCTACACACGCGCCCTTTTGGACGTGGTGCCCCACGCCAATCTGGACCATCCGCTGGATTTCGACCGCATCAACCGCGACATGGCGCTCGATGATGAGAGCGGCAATGCCCGCGTATGGCCAGCGCCCTTTGCAGGCGAAGGGGCGCTCGACATAATCCGCATTAATGACAACCATCAGGTCCGTGCTCTAAAGGGTACGAGCCCAAAGGACCTGGTGAAACACGCCATGCAGGAACTGGCGTGATGAGAGGGAGACAAAAGATGAAGACGATCGCCAGACTTTTGACAGCATCCTTGCTGTTGGCCCCGGCCCTTGCCTCCAAGACAGCTTGGGCAGAGCCCCCGGAAGAGCCGCGCGTCATCAATATGGAAGAGCTGGATAAAGTGCCCGGCAAGCGCGGCGGTTCCATTAAAACGCTCATGGCCAAAACCAAAGACGTGCGCTGGATGACCGTCTATTCCGGCGCGCGGCTGGTGGCCTATGACCAGACCTTCAAACTGGCCCCGGATATTCTCAAGAAGGTGGATAACGAGGGCAATAAGGTGTTCACCCTGCACCTGCGCAAGGGCCATAAATGGTCCGACGGCGCGCCCTTCACCACCGAAGATTTCCGCTATTGGTGGGAAGATGTGGCCAATAACCCGGCCCTCTTCAAAGGAGGCCCGCCCCGGCAAATCCTGGCCGATGGCAAAAAGCCGGTGGTGGAGATCATCGACGAGCACACCATCCGCTACACATTCGAGACGGTGAACCCGCTTTTCCTCACGGCGCTGGCCGCCGCCCGGCCCATGTATATCTACATGCCGTCCCATTACCTCAAACAGTTCCACGAAAGCTATGCGGACCCCGAAAAACTAGCCGCCATGGTGGAAGAGGAGCAGGTGCAAAACTGGGGTTCGCTGCACAAACGCAAAGGCCGCCAATACCGCCCCGAAAACCCGGAAATGCCCACCCTGCAAGCCTGGCGCAACACCACGTCTTTGCCCGCCGAACGCATTGTCTTTAAACGCAATGAACATTTCCACCGGGTGGACAGTAACGGCACCCAACTGCCCTATCTGGACGAAGTGGTGCTGAACATCGCCTCCTCCTCCATCATCGCCGCCAAGGCGGGAACAGGGGAGAGCGATTTGCAGGCCCGCTATATCGGCTTTGAGGATTACACCTTCCTCAAGCGGGGCGCGGAAAAGGCGAACTATCGCTTGCTGTTGTGGCCATCGGGGCGCGGCTCGGAAATGACGCTGCTGCCCAATATGAACGCCAAAGACGAAGCGTTCCGCACAGCTTTCCAAGACGTGCGCGTGCGCCGCGCCCTGTCGCTGGCCATCGACCGGTCAGAAATCAATGAGGCGATCTTCTTTGGCCTGGCCCGCGAGGCGGCAAACTCCGTGCTGCCCTCCAGTCCGCTATTCACAGAAGCAGCCTCCGGTGCCTATGCCCAGCAGGACGTGGAGAAGGCCAATGCTCTGCTGGATGAAGCGGGCTATTCGAAGAAAAACAGCGAAGGCATCCGTCTGCTGCCCGATGGGCGCGAGTTTGAAATCATCGTGGAGACGGCTGGGGAGAAAAGCCAAGAGACCGATATTCTCCAGCTGATTACCGACCACTACAAAGCCATCGGCATCAAGCTGTTCGTGAAACCCTCCCAGCGGGACATCCTGCGCGGGCGCGTTTCCAACGGGGAAGCGCTCATGTCCACATGGGAAGGGCTGAACCGCGGCCTCGCCACCCCGGACATGAACCCGGAAGAACTGGCCCCCGTCTCCCCGGTTCAGGGCCAGTGGCCGGTCTGGGGTCTGCACAAAGAAAGCGGTGGCACGTCTGGCGAAAAACCCAATCTTCCCGAGGTGCAGAAACTGGACGCGCTTTACACCCAATGGCGTAATGCGGGTTCCTATGACGAGCAAAAACAGGTGTGGAGCGAAATGCTCTCCATTTTCACCGATCAGGTCTACACCATCGGCATCGTCTCCGGCGGGCTCCAGCCCATCGTGGTTTCCACCAGACTGCGCAACGTGCCGGAAGAAGGCATCTGGGCTTTTGAGCCCACGCTCTATTTCGGCCAATACATGCCCGACACGTTCTGGCTGGACGAGTAAAAGCGGGCGGTTGGCGTGACGCGGAACGAGATCACAAACTTGGCAAGGCGGCGAAGAGCCGCCTTGCAATCGTTTGCCGCGCTCCACTGCCCGAAAGGGGCGGAGCGCAGGCTGCCCAACTTTGTGGGCGCCCGACAGCGTGAGCGCAAGAAAGTGTTCGCGCCATGCTAGGTTACATTCTCTACCGTATCGCGGCCATGGTGCCGACGCTGTTTCTGGCGTCGGTGGTCATCTTCATCATCATCCAGCTGCCGCCGGGTGATTATGTGGAAACCTATATCGGCGAGTTGCTGGCCTCCGGCGAGAGCGTCGATCTGGAACGGGCGCAATATCTGCGGGAGGAATACGGGCTGGATAAGCCCATGGTGCAGCGCTATTTCCTTTGGATTTCCAACTTCATCATGGGTGATTTCGGGTATTCCTTCGAATATCAACGCCCGGTCTCGGAAGTGGTAGGGGACCGGCTGTGGTTCACCATTCTGGTGTCCTTCTGCACCATCATCCTCACTTGGGTTATCGCCTTCCCCATCGGCATCTATTCCGCCACCCACCAATATTCCTGGGGCGATTACGGCCTCACCTTTGTGGGCCTCTTGGGCCTCGCCACCCCCAACTTCCTGCTAGCCTTGGTGATGATGTATCTGGCGCAAACCATCTTTGGCGTGTCCATCGGCGGGTTGATGGATGCGGAATATATCGACCAGCCCATGAGCTGGGACAAATTCAAATCCATCCTTGAGCATCTCATTGTGCCCACCATCGTCATTGGCACATCCGGCACGGCGGCCATGATCCGCCGCATCCGCGCCAATCTGTTGGATGAATTGCAGAAGCAATATGTGGTCACCGCCCGCGCCAAGGGCGTGCCACCGTTCAAGGCGCTGGTGAAATATCCCCTACGCATGTCGCTGAACTTCTTCGTGGCTGACATCGGCTCCCTCCTGCCCGCCATTATATCCGGCGCAGAAATCGTGGCCATCGTGCTTTCGCTACAGACCACCGGCCCGCTGTTGATCGCGGCCCTGCAATCGCAGGACATGTATCTGGCGGGATCCTTCCTCATGTTCCTGGCTACGCTCACCGTCATCGGTGTGTTGCTGTCGGATATTGCGCTGGGCTTCCTCGACCCCCGCATCCGTTTGCAGGGAGGGGTGGACAGATGAGTATGCAGCGGAGCGAAACAACAAAAATGCTCGGAGCGAAGCGATGAGCAAGAATTTCGAGCACGATGCGGATACGCCCCTCACGGTGGATGAAACCCGTTCGGCCGAAGACAAGGCGCAATTGCTGCGAACCAAAGCAGCCTATGGCGGCGGCACCATCAGCACCACACCCCTGCCCCCCGAGGGTACGGCGGACCTGCCCCACTTTGTGTCAGACGCCCCCTTCGACCTGCGCTCCGTCGAAAAGCTGACGCCAGAGCAGGAGAAGATTTACTTCGCTTCCCAGCTCACCCTCATGTGGTGGAAGTTCAAGAAGCACAAGGTGGCCGTCTGGTCCGGCATCTTCCTTCTGATCCTGTACAGCACGATTCTCATCAGCGAGTTCCTCGCGCCCTACAATTACCAGACCCGCCACAACAAACACATCTACGTCCCGCCCCAGAGCGTGCATCTGTTTCACAAGGGCGAGTTTATCGGGCCGTTCGTTTATGATCTGAAGCGCAAGCTCAATCTGGAGACCATGCAGCGGGAATACACACCCGACACCAACAAGCCCCGCCAATTATCCTTCTTCTGCTCTGGCGAGGAATATAACTGGTTTGGCCTGATCCCCGCCGACAACCATCTGGTCTGCGCCCCCAAAGGCGCGCCCTTTTACCTATTGGGTACAGACAGGTTGGGGCGAGATTTGCTCTCGCGCATACTACAGGGCGCGCGCATTTCGCTCACCATCGGCCTTATTGGCATCACCGTCTCCTTCATCCTCGGCATCGTAATTGGCGGTGCGGCGGGCTATTATGGCGGCTGGGTGGATATGGTGGTGCAGCGGGTCATCGAGGTGCTGCAATCCATCCCCACCATCCCGCTCTGGCTGACCCTATCGGCCATCATGCCCGCCTCATGGTCGCCCATCCTCATTTATTTCGGGATAACGATTATATTAGGCCTACTGGACTGGACGGGACTTGCAAGGGCCGTGCGCTCAAAACTGCTATCGCTCCGCGAAGAAGATTATGTTTTGGCCGCCCGCCTGATCGGCGCTAGTCCCTCACGCATCATCGGCCGACATTTGATCCCCGGCTTCATGTCCCACCTCATCGCCTCCGCCACCATCACCATCCCCGTGATGATCCTGGGCGAAACGGCCCTGTCGTTCCTGGGCCTGGGCCTGCGCGAACCCATCACGTCATGGGGCGTGTTGCTCAATGAAGCCCAAAACATCAATGCAGTAGCTGTCTATCCTTGGCTCATGCTGCCTGTAGTGCCGGTAATCTTCGTCATCATCGCGTTCAACTTTCTGGGCGATGGGCTAAGAGACGCGGCTGATCCCTACAAGTAACCCGATATCCGCCATCCAATCGTTGGTCGCTTGGGAGATAGGAATACAAAACGAAGAAGCTGCCGATGGTGCTAAGCCGCCAGCGAGTGCTTTTCTGAAATCCCGGCAATATTGTCCGCCCGGCCAAACAGCATGCGCCGCTCTTGATAGGTGGAGAGCCAGCTGGAAAAGCGCTGTGACAAATCCTCCGTAATGGCGCTGAGCGGAAAGCTCACCAGACGGGCATCACTTTGTAATTGTTCATAATGAATGGTCTCACCAATCACCCGCCCGCCAAACATGCGGCGGTAGAAAGGCACATGCTTCAACCGCACCACCGAAAGGGTCTCATCCACGCCATAATGCTGGCAAGCCATGGCCACCACGCGGAAGGTGAGATAGGGCAATTCGGGAAGCTGTTGCGCCATTTGCGGATCAACCACCAGCCGGGTCACTTCCATAAGGACCTGCCCCTGGTCCAGTTTGGGCTGCAAAATATCGCCGTAAAGCCCCATGGCCTGGGAGTGCGGTTCCTGCTTTGTAATAACAGCAACGCGCACGGTGCTGGCCAGCACCGTTTCCCGATAAAGACCGAAAGTCATGGTGTTATGACGGTCCTGCTGCGGGTCGCCAAAACCATCCCACCCCTCCACCACGTCAAAGCTGCGGCAATAGCCATCATAGTGCATTTTCAGCACAGCTTCCCGGTCTTCCGCATCCACAATGCGCCGAAATTCCGTATCTGGCAGTAAATCGTGAAGTCGTCGGTCCAGCTGTTGCCGGAAAGATAAATCGCCCATGAATGCCCCTTGCGGGGGCCGCCCATCAATTTATTGGCCCCCGGACCGAAAGGTTAACACTCTGTTAATAAGTGTCAAATGGACGGGGGATCAAAAAAAGACTGTGGTTAACAACGTCAGGCCACGCGCATGGGTTTGGTGCCGAGTTGAGCGTCAATACGATGGTTCAACGTGCTTGAAGGACGCAGGGCCTCAACAATATCGGCCCTATTGAGGGGTTTGGAAAACAAATAGCCCTGAACTTCATCGGCCAGATCAAATTTTGTGACAATTTCCAATTCACGGGGTTTCTCCACACCCTCCACCACAAGTTTAAGGCCCAGTTTGCGGCCCATGGCGGAAATGGCTTGCAACAAGGGCAAACCCTTTTCACCTTTTGTTAGGCCAAGCACAAAAGCGCGGTCGATCTTCAATTTATCGATAGGCAAACTGTTCATGTGGCTCAGGCAGGAATAACCCGTGCCGAAATCATCCATGGAGATGCCCACGCCCATGGCCTTGAACTGGTTCAACACGGCCACGGTGCCCTCCATATCATCCATGGCAAGGGATTCGGTGATTTCCAATTCCAGGCGAGAGGGTTCCAAGCCTGTCTCGTGCAATATGCGGCGCACCGTTGATGCGATATCCCCATGCTGAAATTGAGCCAGGGACAGATTGACGGCAACACGCACGGTTTTTGGCCACGTAGCGCAGGCTTTACACGCCTCCAACAGCATCCACTCACCCAGCGCGCTCACCAACCCCATATCCTCGGCCATGGGAATAAAAATGCCTGGAGAAATCAGGCCTTTATCGGGATGACGCCAACGCATGAGCGCTTCACAGGTGGTCACCTGATTCTTGTGGAGGGAGACGAGCGGCTGGAACCATGCCTCGATCTCTCGGCGCTCCAGAGCACGGCGCAAATCCTCCTGTAGCTCCACTTTCGCGATGGCCTCTGCGGCCAGTTCAGGACGGAACTCCACCACATCAGCCCCGCCCTCCTTTCGCGCTTGTTGCAGGGCAAGATTGGCAAAGGTCAAAAGACCGGCCGCATTCACATCGACACTATGGGCCTCTGCCAGCCCAATTTTGCACCCCATTTGCACCTGTCGGCCATCTGCGAAGAAAGGCTGCACCATGCTCTCAAGCATGGCATCGGCGGTCATACGCGCCGCGTCGAGTGCGTTTGGACCAAACAGAGCAAGGGCAAATTTGTCGCCACTATGGCGGGCCAGAAGGCCATCAGCGCGGGCAACCCGTTCGAGCCGTTTGGTCACTTGCGTTAACAAGACATCCCCGGTCTGGTGCCCCATAAGCCGATTGAACTGCTTGAAGCGGTCCAGATGCACCATCAACACGCAGCACTGGGGATCCGTCTTAAGATTCTCATCCAGCAACGATGTGAAGTAATTGCGGTTTAGAAGCCCGGTCAGCCAGTCCAGCCGCTCCATTTGCTGCAACCGACGCTTGCTCTCCATCTCTTTGGTCACATCTTCGCACGTCAGCACCAATCCCCCATCACTGGTGGGCGTTGATTGCACTTTGACCGTGTGCCGCTTGTCATTCACATACATGGCAAAAGTCATGTGAAATGCGCGCCCTAGCGGGTTTTTCACCCAATGCAGGAGCATGGTGCTATCGTTCTTGTCCAATTGGCCGCGCTGTAAAACATGGGCCAGAATATCACGCAGGGGACGCCCCCGCACATCCTCAAGGGGTGCACGCAAATAGCGCAGTACGGCAGTGTTGACGATCTCCACCTGGACATTTTCATCAAACAACAAAATACCCTGGGGAACGCTGTTGACGGTTGTGTTCAACTGCGCCGCCGTGTGCTCGGCCAATTTCCGCTGAGTGATGTTGTTCATCTGCGTTTCACGCAGGTCGCTGGCAAATTGCAGGATGGAAAGAATGTAAGGAACAAGCAAAATGCCCAGAAGAATGAACAGCCCACCCTGAAGTTCCACACCCAACAACAGGGGCACAAACACGCCAGACAGTTGATAACTCACCAGCCTGGAAAACGGGTAGGAGCGGCAGCAGACACCGATTAAATTGCCAAATGTGACGGCAAAACTGGCCGCCATGGCGAATTTGTCATCGCTCATACAGGCTGCAAAGACCCAGCAGCCCAAAACAATCGCGCTGGCCACCGCGCAAATGGTGAAAACCCTCTCCCAACGCTGGGCCACCGCGTCAGTGAAAGCAGAAGCGCGATAGCGCCGGTGAAAGCGGTCGATGACGATGATTCGTGCAAGGCCCACCAATATATTGATGACCATCACCACCCACAGGCTTATCAAACCCGTGGCATAGGCCGTTAAACCCATGGCAAAGGAGGTGCCCAGCATGCTGAACACAAAGATTCTCAAATTTCCCGAAAGCGCAACAACAAGCGCGCGATAAACATCGCCGGATTGCTCGTGCGCTCCTCGCCACAATCGTTTCGTCACAACTGCAACCCGCCCTGGTCCGTTGATCTTTCCATTCTTTTAGAATGCCTTAAATCGGTAAATAAGCCCTAAATAACTGTATTTTAACGCTTTCACCGTTTGCACTGGCCGGACCGGCCCGTAGACTGTATTCCCACACCCCTCACCTTTCGGGGCTGGGCGACCACAGTATTTTTCAAGAACAACCGATCGGCTGTGGTTTCTGCCTTTTCAGCAAAGCAGCGCTTGTGATTCTGCCCACTCTCAAGAGCTTTTCATCCCTTGATTGAAACGCTCTGGTGGCGAGAAGCCACCCGGCAACCCTTTGCCGCGCTACACTGCCTGACAAGGGCGTAGCGAAGGCCGTTAAGCCGACAGCGTGAGCGCAGAAAATCTACAGTGTTTCCATCGCAGATGGACACGCTCTAGGAGTTTATTTGTCACCAAAGCTCCTTTGCGCTTATATCGGCGAGCTTGTAGTGCGCGCCAATGGCGCCCGACGGTCGTCTAACGGAATTTCATGAAACGCCTGAACGATGCCCGCATCCTCATGTACAGCCATGACACGTTTGGCCTCGGCCATTTGCGCCGCTGCCGCGCCATCGCCCATGCTTTGGTGGACCGGTTTAAGGGATTAAGCGTTCTCATCATTTCCGGCTCACAAATCGCCGGTGCTTTTGGGTTCAAGGCACGGGTGGATTTCATCAAAGTCCCCTCCGTCATCAAGCTCTATTCGGGAGACTACACCTCCATTGGCGATCACATCGACATTGCCGACACGCTGGCCATGCGCGAAGCGCTCATTGTGGAGACGGCAGAGGCTTTTGATCCTGATATTTTCATCGTGGACAAGGAGCCAATGGGTCTGCGCAACGAGGTGGAAAAGACGCTCGTGGCGCTGCAACTGCGCGGCTGCAAAACCGTGCTCGGCCTGCGCGATGTGATGGATGCCCCGGATCTTCTGGAAGAAGAATGGAAGAAAAAGGAGGTGATGGAGAAAATCGCCGCCCTATACGATGATGTATGGATTTACGGCCCCGAACACTTTTGGGACCCGCTTCAGGGCCTCAATGTGCCCCGCCGTGTGCGCGAAAAATGCCGGTATACGGGCTTTCTTTACCGTGAACTGCCCCAGGATACCGACACCCCCGTCCAGCACAATCTGCCGGATGATTTCATTTTGGTCACCGCCGGTGGTGGCGGGGACGGGGCGGATCTCATGTCCATGGTGCTGGCGGCCCGGGAGCATGACCGCAATCTCATCTTTCCCCTTGTGCTAGTTCCCGGCCCATTCATGAAACAGGAATTGCGCGAAGACATTCACCGCCGCGCCGCCAATTTAACGGCTGTGAAAGTGATCGATTTCGACAATTCCATGGAAAAAATTATGAACCGGGCCACTGCCGTGGTGGGCATGTGCGGATATAACACGTTTTGCGAGGTCATTAGCTTCGACAAACCAACGCTTTTTGTGCCCCGCACCCACCCGCGGCAAGAACAACTCATTCGCGCCACCCGCGCCAGCGAATTGGGCCTGACCCGCGTGCTGGATGCAGACCAAGCTGTGGACCCGGAAAAAATGGCCGATGCCCTGCACCGACTGCCCAACGCCCCCTCTCCTTCCCAAAGCACAGCGCAGGTGGACTTAAACGGCCTGTCCGTCATCGCCCACCGGGTGGAGGAATTGTTGGAAGAACCCCTGCCCATCAATGATGGACCACTGGAAGTGCTTGCCTCGTGACACCCCATAAACCAGGCACCATTGCGGTTTTCCTGAAGGGCTATCCGCGTTTGTCGGAAACCTTCATCGCGCAGGAAATTCTCAACCTGCAAAAGGCGGGGCTAGAGCTCCATCTCGTCTCCCTGCGCCACCCCACCGACACCAAGCGCCATCCGGTCCATTTCGAAATCACGGCCCCCGTCACTTACCTGCCGGAATATGTGCACGATGAGTGGGGCCGCTCCTTGAGAGCATGGCGCGCGGCGCGAAGACTGCCCGGTTACGGCAAGGCGTTCAAAACATGGTTGCGCGATTTGCGGCGGGACCGCACGCGAAACCGCCTACGCCGCTTTGTGCAGGCCATGGTGGCCGCTACTGAAGTAGCCCATGACCCAAAGGTGCGCTGGCTCTACGTCCATTTCATCCACACACCCGGTTCGGTGACCCGCTATGCGGCCATGATGGTGGGCAAACCCTATTCCATCTCCGCCCATGCCAAAGACATTTGGACCTCCCCCGACTGGGAATTGAACGAAAAGCTCGATGATGCCCGCTGGACCGTCACCTGCACCAGGGGCGGGGCCGACCATCTGGCAGGGCTTGCAAGCCGCGATGATAAGGTCAAACTGCTCTATCACGGGCTTGATTTGCACCGTTTCCCTGCCCCGAACCGACCGCCCGCCCATCGCACGGGCGGCGACCCCGGCGACCCACTCCATATACTCAGCGTGGGCCGGGCGGTGGAAAAGAAAGGGCTTGATACCCTCCTGCGGGCACTAGCTCTCTTGCCCAAAGACATGCACTGGCGCTTCACCCATATCGCCGGCGGCCCTTTGCTGGCGGACCTCAAAGCGCTTGGTGAAGAATTGGGCCTGTCGAAACGGCTTACGTTTTTAGGCTCCCAAGCCCAGTCCCGCGTGCTGGCGGAATATGGCGAAGCGGACCTTTTCGTCCTTCCCTGCCGCATCGCAGCCGATGGGGATCGGGATGGTCTGCCCAATGTCATTGTGGAAGCGCAGAGTCAGGCGGTCCCGGTCATCTCTTCCCCCATCTCCGGAATTCCCGAACTGATCGAAGAGGGAGCCAACGGGCTATTAGTGAAGCCCGACCAGCCGGAAAAACTGGCCCAGGCCATCATTAAGCTGGCCCAAGACCCGGCCCGACGGGATGCCATGGGGCGCGAGGGCATGGCCCGGGTCCATGAAAATTTCAACGCAGCCCGCGAGATCGAGCAATTGCTCGCCCTGTTCAACACCCCATCATGAGCAGCAAACGTGTTCTCTTCTACGTGCTGCACCTGTTGGGCGTGGGCCATGTCTACCGCGCCAAACGACTGATGGAAGGCATGGTGGCTGCTGGGTTGAAGGTGGATGTGATCTATGGCGGAGAAAAAATCGAAGGGCTGACGCTACCGGCACAAACCATCACCTACTTGCCGCCCATCCGCGCCGCCGACCCCAGCTTTACCCATTATCTGGACGGGGAGGGGAACACCCTTGGTGAGGCTTGGATGAAAAGGCGGCAATCAGCGCTGATGGCCGCGTTTGACCATCTGAGCCCCGATATCATCATCACGGAGGCTTATCCCTTCGGCCGTCGCCTTGTGCGCCACGAAATCTCCGCGCTACTCCAAGCGGCGAAAGCACGACCCAAACCACCCCTCATTGCGGCCTCCATCCGCGATATTTTAGAGCCGCGCAAAGCGGGGCGAGCAGAAGAAACAGTTAGTGTGCTGGATGAATTTTACGATCATATCTTGGTGCATTCCGACCCCGCGCTCATGGATTTGGCAGCCACATACCCTTTGGCTCAACGGGTCACAGAAAAGACCAGCTATACCGGCTTTGTGGTGCCCCCAGCCGCCGATAGTCAGACTGCTCCAACGGAAACAGACATTATCGTAACGGTGGGCGGTGGTGCTTTTGGCGGACCTTTGGCCCGGGTGGCATTGGAGGCAGCCAGCCTGCGGCGCGACCTTTCCTGGACGCTAGCGACGGGTCCCAACATGCATGCTGATGACAGGGCTTTTCTTCGAAAGGCGCGGCCCGGTAATCTGACCCTGGTGGAGCGCCTGGAAGGTTTAACCCACCACCTGGCCAAGGCACGCCTGTCCATTTCCCAATGCGGCTACAACACCGCCATGGATGTCTTGAGCGCCCACCAACACGGCTGCCGCGCTGTCTTTGTGCCCTACGATATTGAGGGCCAAAAAGAACAGGTGCAAAGGGCGGCGCTGCTGGAAAAAGCAGGATACGCCATCAACCTCCCCCAGTCCCGGCTCACGCCAGAGGCATTGCTCCAAGCCATGGACCGGGCGCTGGCTTTGCCGCCCGTTGACCACCGAATCGATTTTGACGGTGTTGGTAATACGACCAGCCTCATCACCAGCTGGCTACGCGAACGCCATGGCTAAAATCGCCTTCTACGCCCCCATCAAACCACCAGACCATCCCATCCCCTCCGGTGACCGGTTGATCGCCCAAAACCTGATCAAGGCATTGGAATTGGGCGGGCATAACGTCATCCTCGCCTCCCGTTTCATCGCCTATTCCAAACGGCCGGATACCCCTACCCTGGAAGACCGTAAGAGACAGGCTTTAGCCGAAGCTGATGCCGTCGTTGCACGATTGAAAGACGACCCGTCTCACGTTTGGCTCACCTATCACCCTTATTGCAAAGCCCCCGACTGGCTGGGTCCCTGTGTGAGGCAAACGCTCAACATTCCCTATATCACCGTCGAAGCCGCTCGAACGGGGCAGGGTTTTGGGAACGGCCAGGACCTATGGCGCGATTGGCGGCATGAAGCCCAAATCGGCATGCAAATGGCGGACCTGCATCTGGCGTTCAAACCCCAGGATGCCGCTATGCTGCGGGATCTTATGGGCGATGCAGCCCCCATTGAAATGTTTCCGCCCTTCATCGCCCCCCTCCCCGAACCGGCGCCCTATCCACCCCCCGACACCAAAGCCCCGCTTTTGCTGGCCGTGGGCATGATGCGCCCCGGCAAAAAGGAGCAAAACTTCCGCCTCCTGCTGGAAGCCCTCAAGCCGCTCACACACAAGGACTGGCATCTGGTCTTGGTGGGCGATGGCCCCAGCCGGCAATCCTTAAAAGAAGCGTTTGCAGCCCTTGGACCGGATCGCACAACCTTCACCGGCGCACTGCCCCACGCGCAGGTTCTAGGAATCATGCAAAGGGCGGCCCTGTTCTGCTGGCCCGGTTGGCGCGAGCCCATTGGCATGGTTTATCTGGAAGCCCAGGCCATGGGCCTGCCCGTCATCGCACTCCACTCCATGGGCGTACCGCTGACCGTTCTTGACGGGAAGACGGGTCTGCTCAGTCCGGAAAACAACCTCACCGGCTTTACGGCCAATATTGCGAGAGTTTTGGAGAATGAACCTCTACGCGCACGCCTGTCCGCAGCAGGGCCGTCGCATATGGCCGAAAGTCATTCATTGGCGGCGGCGGCACGCAGGCTGAATAAAGCCCTTGCCACGCTACAGCTTCAATTTGCACCCAAAAACGGTTAGTCAGGGCGAGAGCCCGTCCACCTGATTAACCGTGCCAGCTTCAAAAACCATGCGCCCGTTTTTCGCTTTTCTTGCCCTTGCGCTTTTGTTGCCCGTCAAGGCCCACGCCTTGCCCCATCTCACCATTGATCTGGACAATGGGCAGGTGCTCTCCCACCAGCAGGCTTTTGACCCGTGGCATCCGGCATCGCTCACCAAGCTCATGACAGCCTATGTGGCTTTCCGCGCCATTGAGACGGGGGAATTGAGCCGTGACCACCCGGTGCGCATTTCCAAAGCCGCCCGCCGCCAGCCCCCCAGCCGCATGGGCTATGGTGTGGGCACGGCCATGACGCTGGAAAACGCCCTCAAACTCATCCTCATCAAATCCGCTAATGATGTCTCCCACGCCATTGCCGAAAGCATTAGCGGCTCCGTTGAAGGTTTTGCCGCCCGCATGAACCATGATGCCAAAGCCCTCGGCATGACCGGCTCCCGCTTTGTAAACCCCCACGGCCTGCATGATCCACGGCAAGTGACAACGGCCCGGGATATGGCGCTGCTGGTGCAGGCTCTGCACAAGCGCTACCCGCAATATAACAGCTGGTTTTCCACCCCTTCGGTCCTGGCCCCCAGCCGCACCAAAAACGGCAAAATGATCCAGCGGATTTACTATTCCTACAATTTACTACTGGAGCGCTTTCGGGGGGGCGACGGGTTCAAAACGGGCTTTGTATGCGCTTCCGGCTACAATTTCATCGGCTCCGCTACCCAGGGCGGGCGCCGTGTCGCCGCCATCGTTTTGGGCCGGGATGGTCAGACGAGCCGCGCGGTTGATGCGGCCAAACTCATCACCGAAGGATTCCAATACCCGCTCACCGCCGGCACCTCCCTTGCGGCGCTGAAACCGTCCAGCCCGCCCGCCCAGTCTCCCCGCAACATGCGACCCGTCATGTGTAGCGAGGCCGCCCGTGCCGCCCGGTATAATCCCGGTGCAGGTCAAGCCGTGATCCGCTCTGCGTGGTTGCAGGACCGGGTGGTGCGGGCCAAGCCCCTCACCGTGCGGCTGGGCATTCCTGGCGGTGGACTGCGCCTCGCCCGCCTGCCGCGCCCCACGTTCCGCCCCGCCAATGCGCCCACCACGGTGGCGACGCTGATCGAACAAGCTGCTCCAGTCGCGGAAACCTCACAAAAGTCCAGCGGCATTCCGCTACCAACCTTCCGGCCCCGCTCATGAGCATTGCCATTCCCGTCTCCCTCCTCACCGGCTTTCTCGGTGCGGGCAAGACGACGTTGCTGAACTGTCTCCTCAAAAGCGGTGAGCTTGCCGATACGGCCCTCATCATCAACGAGTTTGGCGACGTGGGCATCGACCACTTGCTGGTGGAGACGGCTGATGAAGGCATTGTGGAACTCTCCGACGGGTGCCTGTGCTGCACCATTCGCGGCGATCTGGTGGACACGCTCAACCGTCTCGTAGCGCGCAACCCTCGCCCGGCCCGCATAATCATTGAGACCACGGGCCTGGCAGACCCCGCCCCCATCCTCCACGCCGTCATGGCCCACCCCTTCTTGAGCGAGACCTTGCGGCTGGACGGTGTCATCACCGTGGTGGACGCCGTCAACGGCATGGCCACGCTGGACGGGCACGAAGAAGCGGTCAAACAGGTGGCCGTGGCCGACCGCATTGTGGTCACAAAGGGCGATCTTGCGGAAGAAACAACCGCTTTGAAAACCCGCCTCAAGAGCCTCAACCCCATGGCGCAGGTTTTGCAGAGCTCTGACGAGCTTACGCCTTCCGCCCTTTTGGAATGCGGGCTTTATGACCCCAAAACCAAAACCGCCGATGTTTCCCGCTGGTTGGCCGATGAGGCGCTCAATGATGGCCACCGCGATCACGGGCACGACGACCATGACCATAGGCACAATCATGGCCATCACCATCATCATGGGCATAGCCACCACCATGACGTGAACCGCCATGATGCGCGCATCCGCGCCTTCACGCTGAAAACAAAAACGCCCATCCCCGCCACCACATTGGCCACATTTGTGGACCTGCTGCGCTCCGCCCACGGCCCCAAACTGCTGCGCATGAAGGGCATTGTGCGCATTGTAGAAGACGAGGAGCGCCCGGTTGTTCTCCACGGTGTTCAGGAAGTCTTCCACCCCCCAGCCACCCTGCCCGCGTGGCCCGCAGGCCCGCGCGAAACCCGCATGGTCATGATTACCCGCGACATGGCCGAAGACTACGTCCAACGCCTCTTCAAAGCCCTTGTGGGTGATGTGGCCGTCGACACGCCCGACAAAACAGCCCTGGAGCAAAACCCCCTCGCGGTTCCGGGGAAGACGTTTTAAACCCTCGCTTGCGTCCGGCGGATGGTGAAGCGTTGCACATCCCCTTCCAGTGACTGCTGGTCGAGCAGATCCTGGCTTTTCTCTGCGCAAAGGTGGGGGATGTCTACGCCCGCAAGGGGATCATCGCTGAGCACAACGATGACATCACCGACAGCCATTTGACGGAGACGATGGCGGGTTTTCAGAACGGGCAGCGGGCATTGGAACCCGCGCAAGTCCAGCACCGTTTCGCTTTCATCCGTCATTGCATTATGGCCCCTTGCAGCACTCGCGGTCTCTATAGACCGCTCTGGGCGGAAAACAAACGACAGGACACCCCCCGATGACCACCACACCTGAAGAGATAATCGCTTTCTGGCGCGAAGCAGGACACGAAAAATGGTGGAGCAAGGATGATGATTTCGATGCGGCCATCGATCAACGCTTCGGGAAAACACATGAGGTAGCAAGCGATGGCGCGCTGGATCATTGGGCGCAGGAAAGCCTGTCCATGCTGGCCTTGATCCTTTTGCTGGACCAGTTTACCCGCAATCTCAATCGAAACAGTGCCAAAGCGTTCGCCCAAGACGCAAGGGGACTGGCTTTTGCCAAACAGGCGGTTGCCAAGGGGCAGGATCAGGAAATGCCCGAAGACCTGCGCGTGTTTTGCTATTTACCCTTCATGCACAGCGAAGATTTGGAAGATCAGGAAACCTGTCTCGCGCTCATGAAAGCCCATGGTGGGCAAGAGAGCATTGACGCCGCGCAGGAACACCTGGACATCATCGCGAAATTCGGGCGCTTCCCCCACCGCAATCCGGTGCTGGGCCGCACCATGACGCAAGAGGAACAAGCCTTCCTCGACGCGGGTGGCTTCAAGGGCTAGATCACCTGCCCGCTATTCCAGCGGTATGAACAGGCGCTGGCACAAAAGCAGGCTTTCTTAACGCTGTTTTCCATTACTGCGTTTTACCCCTCCAATTCTGCTAAAATTGAAACGAACGCGCTTTAGCTTTTGCGTGAGCGACACCAGCCGTGCGTCGCGTCCATCGGTGGGGTTCAAAACTTCGGGGCGGAGTGGCGAGGCGTACCAATCCTCCAACCTGTTCACGCCATTGCCCTTGATAATGTCCAGCACCAGCGCCTCCTCTCCTCCAGCGGATAATGCCCTCAAAAAGCAGGCAGCGCCCTCGCGTTGGCTTGAGCGGCTCCTGCCCGTCAAGTTCCATCAAAAACTGACGGCAAAACCCGTTGTGGCTAAGGCCATGGTTCAGGCTGACAGTCTTTGGCAGGGCGGGGATGATAACAGCCAATCCCTGCGCACCGCGGCGCTCGCCTTCAGCGTGCGCATCGCTTCCGCCTTCATCGCCTATGTGAGCCAGGTGCTGATTGCGCGTTGGATTGGCACCTATGATTACGGCATTTTCGTATGGGTGTGGACCATGGCCATCATCATGGGGGGGTTGGTGTCCATGGGTTTCCCCTCCTCCATCACCCGCTTTATTCCGGAATATCAGGCCAACGACCGGGGCGGTGCCCTGCGCGGCGTAGTGTTCGGCAGTCGCCTTTACCCTGTCCTCATGGCATCGCTGGTGGCGGGCAGCACGATTGCAACGCTGTTACTGGTGCCCTCACTGGCCGACAATATCTACGCCATGCCCCTCATTTTGGCGGCTGCCTGCCTGCCCATGTTGTCTTTGGGAGAGGTGCAGGACGGTCTCTCCAGAGGATTTAACTGGATGGGGCTGGCCCTGGTGCCCACCTATCTCATCCGCCCTGCTGTCATTCTTTCCGCGATGGGCATGGCGCTTTGGGCCGGTGCACCTGCCACGGCGTCGACGGCCCTCATAGCCACCATCACGGCCACCTGGGTCACCTCCCTCACGCAAATGCTCATCATCAACCGGCGGCTGAAAAAGGCGGTGCCCCGTGTGCCGCGTCAGTTCCAGTCCCGCCATTGGTTGGCCATTTCGCTGCCCATTTTGCTGGTGGACGGGTTTTTCAACCTGCTCACCAATGTGGACATACTCATTGCAGGCCTCTACGTGCCGCCCCAACAGGTGGCCATCTACTTCGCTGCCGTAAAAACGCTGGCCCTTGTCCATTTTGTCTATTTCGCCGTGAAAGCGGCCGTGGCCCACCGTTACCGGCGCATTTTCGAAGAAGGCGACCCACTCAAACTGCGCCGTTACGTGCAGGATTCGGTGCGCTGGACTTTCTGGCCATCCATGGCGGTGGGGGCTGCGCTGCTTCTGGTGGGCGAGCATTTGATTGCGCTCTTTGGCGAGGATTTCACGGCGGCCTATCCGCTGCTCTTCATCCTCATAATCGGCATCATCGCGCGGGCGGCGGTAGGCCCGTCCGAAACGCTTCTCAACATGGTGGGCTATCAAAAAAGCTGCGCAGCTGTTTATGGGGTCACGCTGCTGGTCAATATCCTGCTCAACCTCACGCTTATCCCCACTTACGGGATCACGGGTGCCGCCTGGGCCACCACCATGGCGCTCATTTTCGAGGCAGTAGCCCTTTATGCCATGGTGTTGCGCCGCATGGGCTTTCACATGGTCATTTTTGCCCCCCAAGCCCCGCTAAACCCCGTCAAACAGGAGCAAGACCATGGGTCTGTTTGAGGACGTTTTGGAACGGGCCATAGACCCTCGGTCGGCAACCGGTGCAGAGCGGCGCAAAGCGCCACGGCCCGCCACGCTGCGGGTCAGCCAATCGGGCATCACCTCCACACGCTGGGAGCTGGAGCTGCTGCCCGCCATGGCGCTGGAACGCTTGGGGCATGCAATCAGCGAACTCTACGGGCGGGCCATCGAGCCGCACCCGTTCTTTTCAGCGCCCGTCGTTAAGGCCGCATGGCCACGCTTGAACTCATTGCTTGCCCCCTTGGGCTGCTGGATGCTGTGCCTTTGGGAAACCCCGCCCGGCGCAGATAAGGACATCCGCCACCTGCGCCTGTTCATGCCCGTGCGCCTGCTAAGGCTGGGCCGCACCCCCTTTTGCCTGCCCGGTGGGCTGGTTTTGCAATCCTTGGGCAATGAATACATGCCTGTGGCCACGCCGCTGCTGGACGCTGAAAATCCTGATGAGACCTGCGAAACCCTGTTGCGCCTATTGGGCGACCCGGCGCTGAACATGCCCGGCGTGTTTCACTTGAACGAACAATATGGGGAAGGCAAAACACTCGCCCATGTGCGCGCGGCAGCCACCCGGCTGGGCCTGCCCCATGAAGTCACCCACAGCTACCAGCGCGCTGCCTTGCACCCGCTTGGAGATGGTGCGGATGCAGAAAAAGCGGCGAAAGCCATGCCCGCCAATGCCAAGCGCCGCCGGGAATTGGGCCGACAATTTCGCAAGCTGCAACAAGAAGGGCCACTGCATTTCTCTGTCGTGCGCGAGACCGATGCCCTACTGGACGCTTTTGAAAGTTTCATCACGCTGGAATTGCGCAGTTGGAAGGGTCGGGGCGGCTCAGCCCTTTACAACCATAAAAAAATCGCAGCCTTCTCCCGCCAAATCGTCACGGAATTGGCGCTGGAGGGCACTTGTGAAATCCACATGCTGTGCCAAGGCGATGGCCCGCTGCCCCGCATGGTGGCGGGTCTCATTATGCTGGGCCAAAACGGCAGGATGATGCCCTGGAAAATGGCTTATGATGAAGTTTTCGCCAGCGCGTCGCCCGGCATGCAGATGATGGTACAAGCCAGCCGCCAATTGCTCGCCGACCCCCATTTCATCCATGCCGACAGTCTGGCCAAGCCCGACCACTGGATGATGAACCATCTCTGGCCCCACCGGGTGCGCATGGAAAACGTTGCCATCGGCTTGAGCACCCGCGCCAGCGGGGATGTCGCACGCGCCGTGAAGCAGCACGCCCATGAAATGAAATTGCGCAAAATCGCCAAGCGGTTGCTCAGGCGTTAAGTGACTGCAGCGCGCACCTGAAACCGGGGGTTTCTGTAACGTTCCTCCTTTATAACGCGCTCAAGCCGCGTAGCTGCTTCCACCACATCATCGTCATCCACATAGAGGGGCGTGAAGCCGAAGCGCATTAAATTGGGCTGGCGGAAATCGCCAATAACGCCATCTGCAATCACCGCCTGCATGGCGGCATAGCCGTGTTCAAAGGCAAAGGATACTTGGGAGCCACGTTCCTCTGCATTCCTGGGAGAAGCCAAGGTGAGCATCGTACAGCGCTTTTCCACTTCGAGGATAAACCGTTCTGAAAGAGCCATGGACGCCTTGCGGATGTCTGTCATGCTCACACCGTCGAATGCATCAAGCGCTACATCCAAAATGCCCATCTGCACAACGCTTGGCGTACCAACCCGCATCCGCTCCGTGCCGGGCGCGGGGCGATAGTCCATTTCCATGGCAAAAGGTGCGGCGTGGCCCAGCCATCCGGCCAGAGCGGGCTGAACGCCCTCAATGAGATCAGGCCGCACATAGATGAACGCCGGAGCCCCCGGCCCACCGTTGAAATATTTATAGGTACAGCCCACGGCAAATTCTGCCTTACAACCGGCCAGGTCCAATTCCACAGCACCGGCGGAATGGGCCAAATCCCACACGACAACGACACCCTTCTCGTGGGCGGCTTTGGTCAACGCCGCCATATCGTGCATACGCCCCGTGCGGTAATCCACATGGGTGAGCAACAGCACGGCGACGGTCGCATCCAGCGCCTCCATGACTTCGTCAGGCGCTACGGTGCGAAGGGTGTGCGTCCCGCCCATGGTCTCCAACAGGCTTTGTGCCATGTAGAGATCGGTGGGAAAATTGCCGGTATCGGAAAGCACGACCGTGCGGTCTTTATCCGTCTGCACGGCCAGTGCCGCCGCCACCGCCTGATAGACTTTGATGGAGAGCGTATCCCCCATAGCCACGGAGCCTTCAACTGCCCCAATGAGCCGGGCAATGCGGTTTCCCACTATTCGGGGTTGATCCATCCACCCAGCGCTGTTCCACGCACGGATGAGTTGTTCACCCCACTCTTTCTCAATGGTCATTTGCGCCGCTGCTGCCGCGTTTTTCGGTAAAGCCCCCAGCGAATTGCCATCCAGATAAATCAGCCCCTCGGGCAGGTGAAACAGGTCCTTGCGGGGCAATGTGCTGGTCATGCTTTTCCTTTGGCGAATACGACATGGCGCGACGCAACAGGTGTGGACGATACCCGTCCCATTTGCCACCTTCATGACGTTTAGAGCGCGTTGGTTTGAGATGGAAACGCTGAAGCGGCGAAGAGCCGCTCGGCAATCGTTTGCCGGACCCGCGTAGCGAAGGTCGCCCAAGGTATTGGGAGGCCGACAGCGTGAGCGCAAACAAAAGCGAGAGCATCTTCATCGAAGATGGAGATGCTCTGGGGAGGGAGAACACCATGAAATCGCATTATCGAGTTGTGGTCATTGGCGGCGGCGTGGTGGGGGCCTCGGTGCTCTACCATCTAGCCAAAATGGGGTGGAGCGACGTGGCGCTGGTGGAGCGCTCCGTGCTCACCGCCGGGTCCAGCTGGCACGCGGCGGGGGGTATTCACGCCCTCAATGCCGACCCTAATATCGCAGCGCTACAGGCCTACACCATCGATCTGCTGCCCAAGATACAAGAAGAGAGCGGGCAGGATATTGGCCTGCACATGACGGGCGGCCTCACCATGGCCGGCACGCCGGACCGGTGGGAATGGCTGCAATCCGCCTACCGCGTGTTTCAGTCCATCGGTATTGAAGACTGCTATCTCGTCACGCCCGAAGAAGCGCAGGAAAAATGCCCCATCATGTCTACGGACGGATTGCTCGGCGGCATGTGGGCGGACCGGGAGGGCTATATCGACACCACCGGCACCGTCCACGCCTATGCTGGGGCGGCCAAAAAGCATGGGGCCACGGTGATCGAACACAACCGCGTGGTGGAGCTTCAACAAACTTCTGAAGGCTGGAACGTGGTCACCGAAAAAGGCACCATTTCGTGTGAGCATGTGGTCAATGCCGGGGGCCTGTGGGCCAAACAATTGGGCCGCATGGCGGGCATTGAATTACCGGTCTCCCCACTGGTCCACCACTATCTCATCTCCGACACCATCCCCCAATTGGAAGAGCTGGATTTCGAAGTGCCCATGACGGTGGATCTGGAAGGCTTCACCTATCTGCGCCAGGACCAAAAGGGCGTGCTTCTGGGCATTTACGAAGTGGATCACAAACACTGGGCCATGGATGGCGCGCCTTGGGATTACGGCATGGAACTCTTCCAGGAAGAGCCGGACCGCATCGAAAAGGAACTCACCCTGGGCTTTGAGCGCTACCCCTGCCTGCAGGAAGTGGGGGTGAAGACGTGGGTCAACGGCGCTTTCACCTTCTCCCCCGACGGCAATCCGCTCGTCGGCCCTGTGCCCGGCAAGCCCGGCTATTGGTCCGCCTGCGCTGTCATGGCTGGCTTCCTGCAAGGCGGCGGAGTGGGCAAATCGCTGGCGGAATGGATGATTCACGGCGAGCCGGAGGCGGATGTCTACGGCATGGATGTGGCCCGCTACGGCGATTTCGCCGCCAACAAGCGTTACATCAAAGAGACCACCGGCCAGTTCTACTCCCGCCGGTTCGTCATGACCTATCCCAACGAACAACTTCCCGCCGGTCGCCCCATGAAAATGGCGCCCGCCCATGATGCCATGACGGCGGCGGGCTGCCGCTGGGGCTGTTCATGGGGGCTGGAAACGCCCCTCTATTTCGCACCGGAAGGGTTTGAGGAAACCCCCAGCCTGAAACGCTCCAACGCCCATGACATTGTCAGCGCGGAATGCCGGGCCGTGCGCGAGGGCGTTGGCCTGCTGGATATTTCGGGCTTCTCCCGTTTCGAAGTGAAGGGCGAGAACGCCGAAGCGTGGCTGGACCACATGATGGCCTCCAAACTGCCCGGCCCCGGTCGGGGTAAGCTCGCCCCCATGCTGGGGCATGACGGGCGCATGAAAGGCGATCTCACCGTCTTCAATTGGGGAGATGGCTCTTGGTGGATCATGGGCAGCTACTACCTGCGCGCCTGGCACATGCGCTGGTTCACCGACCACCTGCAAGACGGTATCACCGTCACCGATGTTTCTGACAACATGGTTGGCTTCTCCCTTTCAGGCCCCAATGCCCGCAAACTGCTGGAGCGCGTCACTCATGCGGATATTTCCGCCAAGGCCCTGCCCTTCATGGGCTGCATGAATGCGGATGTGGGCCTTGCCCGCTGCAAGATCGGTCGTCTTTCTGTGACAGGGGAACTGGGCTTTGAAATCCACTGCCACGCCGCTGACCACATTGCGCTGCGCCGCACCCTGCTGGAAGCGGGCGAAGGGCTGGGGCTGGTGGAATACGGCTTCAACGCCCTCCTGTCCCTGCGGCTGGAGAAAAGCTACGGCATCTGGTCAGCGGAATTCACCCAAGGCTATACCGCCGCCGAAACGGGTATGGACCGGTGGATCGACTGGCAAAAACCCACCTTCATCGGTCGTGAAGCAGCGCTCGCCGAGCGGGATAGCGGCGGCCCTGCCCGCCAAATCGTCACCTTGGCAATCGACGCCGAAGACGCCGACGCCAGCGGCTACGAACCCGTTTGGCACGGAGAAGACAAGGTGGGCTTCGTCACCTCCGGCGGCTATGGCCACACGATCAACAAGTCCCTCGCCATGGCCATGGTGCAAGCGGAGTGTGCGAAAGTGGGCACAGAACTCACCGTCCATGTGGTAGGCGTAGCCCGCAAAGCCCGGGTTATTGAGCCATCTCCTTACGACCCAAAAGGCGCAGCCATGCGGGCGGTTTAAATCCCTTAAATTCACCTCTTACGATGGATTAATCTTGGTTGCTCAACTCCTCATCGAACTAAACAACATAGAACCACGGATTTGGCGTCGCTTGGCAGTGCCCTCAAACATTACGCTCGATGAATTGCATTGCGTAATCCAAGGGGCTTTTGCGTGGGAAGACAGGCATCTCCACCGCTTCATTATTGATGACCAGATTTACGAAAACTGCGAGGATTATGAGACCGATGAATTGGAAGACATCAATGATGAAAGAGAGGTCTCGCTTTCAACGCTGGTCAAACAAAATGAGCATTTCTTCTACATTTATGATTTTGGAGATGATTGGCGCCATCGCATCACTGTCGAAAAACTTGAATTCGGAAAGCATGACCCATTCAATCCCGTGATACCCCATTGCATCGGGGGAGCACGCGCATGCCCGCCGGAAGACTGCGGCGGGCCGTGGTCCTACCCTGACTTCATCGCTTCGCTTTTCGATGAGACTCATGCTGATTATGAAGAAAACAAGGCTTGGGCTCTCGGTTTTGAGCCGGAGATTTTCAGCGTCCCACAGGCCAGCGCTCTGATTGCAGCTTCGTATGTTTGGCAGATGGAAAGAAAAGGAAAATCACTTTCTCCTTTTGACTTCTGACCTACCGCGTGGGGCGTGGTTCATCGCCGCTGTAATCGTAGAAACCGCGGCCCGTTTTGCGGCCCAGCCAGCCCGCTTCCACATATTTCACCAGCAGTGGGCAGGGGCGATATTTGCTGTCGGCCAAGCCATCATGCAGAACCTGCATGATGGAGAGGCTGGTATCCAGACCAATAAAGTCCGCCAATTGCAGCGGACCCATCCGATGGTTCGCCCCCAAACGCATGGCTTTGTCGATACCTTCCACCGATCCAACACCCTCATACAGCGTGTAGATCGCTTCATTAATCATAGGGATAAGGATGCGATTGACGATAAAGGCGGGGAAATCTTCTGAAACAGAAGTCTCCTTGCCCAACCGGTCGCAAAACGTTTGAGCCGTTTCAAAACTGGCGTCATCCGTCGCGATGCCCCGCACCAGTTCCACCAATTGCATCACCGGCACCGGATTCATAAAGTGAATGCCGAGAAAACGCTCAGGCCGATCCGTGGCGGCGGCCAGGCGGGTGATGGAGATGGAAGAAGTATTGGTGGCCAGCAGCGCATGGTCTGCCAGATGGGGAGCCAGCGCCTGGAAGATTGACTGCTTGATGGCTTCCTTTTCTGTCGCGGCCTCGATGACGAGATCAGCGGCGGACAGGGCTGCCATATCATCGCTGGTGGTAATACGGGACAGAGCCGCGTCTTTGTCAGCCCCTGCGATCTTTTCGGACCCCACCTGCCGGTCCAGGTTCTTCCCAATGGTGGCCAGACCCTTGGTCAGCGCATCGGCGGATTGGTCCATCAGCACCACATCATAACCTGCCAGCGCAGAGACATGGGCAATGCCTGCCCCCATCTGCCCCGCACCAATGACACCAATGGTTTTCAATTCAGCCATTTTTCTTACTCCAATAAAAAAGGGCGCTTGCGCGCCCCTTTGTAGTCTATCGGCGCGGCTCTACAGAGCCTTCTCCAGCTCGGGCAACACGTCAAACAAATCCCCCACCAGGCCATAATCAGCAACCTGGAAAATGGGGGCTTCGTCGTCCTTGTTGATGGCGACGATGACTTTGGAATCCTTCATGCCCGCCAAATGCTGAATGGCACCGGAAATGCCCGCGGCGATGTAAAGCTCCGGCGCCACCACTTTACCGGTCTGCCCCACCTGCCAGTCATTGGGCGCGTAACCCGCATCCACAGCGGCGCGGGATGCGCCCACAGCGGCACCCAGCTTGTCCGCCACAGGAATGATGACTTCGTCAAATTTCTCCGAAGAACCCAGCGCGCGGCCCCCGGAAATGATAATCTTGGCGGAGGTCAGTTCCGGGCGGTCACTGTCGGACAGCGCAGCGGACACAAACTCGGACAGGGCCGGATTGTCAGCCGCGGAAACCGTTTCCACCGGAGCCGAACCACCCTCACCAGCCGCAGCAAAACCAGCCGTGCGCACGGTGATGACTTTCTTGGCGTCGGAAGACTGGACCGTCTGAATGGCGTTCCCCGCATAGATGGGACGCTCAAACGTGTCGGCAGACTTCACATCGGTGATGTCAGAAACTTGCATCACGTCCAGCAGGGCTGCCACGCGAGGCATGATGTTCTTGCCGTCTGTCGTGGCGGGGGCCACCAGCGCGTCATAGCCGTCCGCCATGGACACGATCAGCGCAGCCATGGGCTCTGCCAGACGGTTTGTCAAAAAGTCCGCCTCACACAGCAGCACTTTGGCAGCACCGTCCAATTTGGCAGCCGCATCGGCCACACCGGCGCAGCCATTACCGGCCACGAGCACATGGACGTCAGCGCCAATGGCGGCAGCCGCTGTGATGGCCTTATGGGTCTGGTCGGACAGGGTTTCGTTGTCGTGTTCAGCAATCAGCAGTGTTGTCATATTTCTATTCCCTCTTCTCTCTCTTGTTTCTTCTTAGCCCTTGGCCAGCGCCTTACAGCACACCCGCCTCGTTTTTCAGCTTGTCCACCAGCTCGTTCACATCAGATACGATGATCCCGGCGGAACGCTTGGGCGGCTCTTCCGTATTGACGACGGTCAGGCGCGGGGCCGTGTCCACGCCGTAATCGGCAGGGGTCTTCTCATCCATGGGCTTCTTTTTGGCCTTCATAATGTTGGGCAGGGAAGCATAACGAGGCTCGTTCAAGCGCAGGTCCGTGGTCATAATCAGCGGCAGAGACGTTTTGATGGTCTGCAACCCCCCATCCACTTCGCGTGTTACGGTCACGTCGGTGCCGTCCACTTCCAGATTGGAAGCAAACGTAGCCTGGGCCCAGCCCAACAGGGCGGAGAGCATCTGGCCCGTTTGGTTGGCATCATCGTCAATGGCCTGTTTGCCCAAAATCACCAGTTGAGGCTGTTCTTCATCCACAATCCCCTTAAGAATTTTGGCCACGGCCAGCGGCTCCACCAAATCATCATGCTTCACCAGAATGCCCCGGTCAGCGCCCATGGCCAGCGCCGTGCGAATGGTTTCCTGCGCTTGCTGTGGCCCAATGGAAACGGCCACCACTTCATCGGCCTTACCAGCTTCTTTCAGGCGCAAAGCCTCTTCCACGGCAATTTCATCAAACGGGTTCATGGACATTTTCACATTGGCCAATTCCACGCCGGAACCATCCGCCTTCACGCGAATTTTCACGTTATAGTCCACAACCCGTTTCACGGGGACGATGATTTTCATGGGGGTCAACCTTCTTTTCAACGGGGAGCACCCAGCTCCAAACACGGGTATGATCTTGCAGTCTGAAGGGGGCCAACATGCTGGTGCAGCGTCGACATTCTTTAGCGGATTTGCTCCACCAGCGCAAAAATTAACCCCCCGGCACTATGCCGCAACATGAAGCAAATTCTTACGTTAACGTCAATACAGCGCTTGCCGTCTTCCCGTTACTGTCTCCCCCAGGGACCGCGTTTCACTTCGGCAGGCAAATCGGCTTCCGGTTTCAGATCCACCGCTTCCGGCACCACCACCTGTTCATCAAACAGTGGCACACCGCGCCGCTTGAACAAGCCCACCAGAACCAGCCCGGCAATGATGCCACCCGCATGGGCAGCCCAAGAAACGTTGGAGGTCTTGTCCGTAAAGAACATGAAAAGTTGGTAGCCAATCCACCCCGCCAGCAACACCCAGGCGGGCAGGAGCAAGGGAATGCGGCCCAGAAACAGCACCCAAATTTTCACACGGGGGTGCAGCATCAAATAGGCGGCCACAATACCCGCCGCCGCACCACTGGCCCCAATCAAAGGCCCCTGTGCTTGAGGATAGGTGAGAACATGGGCGTAAGAAGCCACAAACCCGCAGATCAGGTAGAAGACCAGAAAGCGTATATGCCCCATGGCATCTTCCACATTGTCCCCAAACACCCAAAGAAACAGCATATTGCCGAGAAGGTGCCAAAAATCCCCATGGAGGAATGTGCTGGTGATGGCAGTGACCAGATAGAGATCATCCGGCACAACGCGAAATTGCACCGGCAAACTGCGCAAATCATTGGCCACGGCGGGCACATGGCCAAAGGCCAAATTGGCAAACTGAGGGGTGACCAAGCCCGCCACATTAACCAGAAGAAACACAACCACGTTGGCGCCGATCAGCGCCAGCGTCACATATTGCAGCTGCACATGCCGCACCGGATTGCCATCGGAAAGAGGAAGGAAAATGGAACTGCTCCGGCTGCTGACGATGACACCCTATGGGTTAACGGAAACGGGCTGCAGATGCACTACCGCTGCACCCGCGTTTTCCGTAAACCAAACTTCGCTGTTATCTATTTTCGCGCTTTATCTATTTTCGCTCTATCTATTTTCTCCGGGCACCCAAAGAATATCGCCCTTGCCCTGTTCGTTGGCGTGGCGGGCGGCCACAAATAAAAAATCGCTGACCCGGTTCATATAGCGCAGCCCCGCCGGGTTAACATGCTCACCGGGCGTATCGGCCAGGTGCACCATCAACCGCTCTGCCCGGCGGGCCACGGTGCGTGCCATGTGAAGAGCGGTGGCCGCAGGCGTGCCACCGGGCAAAATAAACGAGCGCAGTGGATCTAAATCAGCGTTGAGCGTGTCAATATCTTTCTCAATACGCTCCACCTGCGCATCGATAATGCGCAAGGGTTCGTATTCCAGCTTCTCACCGGTATCGGGCGTGGCAAGGTCTGCCCCGAGATCGAAAAGATCGTTTTGCAGTCGCAACAGCATGGCGTGGAGATTTGCCATGGATTCCGTGTGCAGACGGGCAAGGCCAATGGTGGAATTGGTTTCGTCTACAGTACCGTAGCTTTCCACCCGCAGATCAAACTTCTTGCGCCGCTCGCCGGTGCCGAGTGCCGTTGTTCCGGCGTCACCGGTTCGCGTGTAAATTTTATTGAGGACGACCATAATCCTATGCCTTGGGAGAGAACGAGAGAGTGTCTCCTCTATAAACAGGCATAGGACAGCGCGAAACGCATCAACCCTGCGGCAAAGCGCTTAGAAGCGATAACCGATTTTGAGATGCATGGCGGTCAAGCCACGGTTTTTGTCGGCAAGATTGGCGTTAGAATTGTGATCCACCTGCAAGATCACGTTCATCTGCGGTGAAATTTTGTAGCCCAACGCGATGGACTCACGAAACAGCAGAGTAGCGCCCAGCGGTGCACGATTGGCACTGTTGCTGCGCTTCCCATCGTTCAGCGAGCCACCAAAGCTGGTTTCCAAGAACAGATTTTCAGTCAGGCCGAAATGCCATGTCAGGCCCGAATAGAGGAGACTGGTCCCGTTTTCATCAAAATTCACCATGCCGCCCAGATGCAAGCGGGGGGTCAAAATGGCGTTGATAAAATCGTTGGACGCATCTGCACGGGCATCCAGATCAAAGGGTGCAAACAGGACTTCCCCGTTGAGGCCAAACTGGTCTTTTTCCGGGTGATTGCCGTCCAAAAAAGCGGGCTGCGCCCAAGTGCCACCAAAGCGCAACTCATCCACAAAAGCCGACTGGGCCTGGGCCACCGCCGCCGTCAACAGCATGAGCGCTGCGGCCAGACATGTGATGAAAAAAGGGCGGGGCTGTGCCGTCATTGAGAGGTCCCGTTAACCAGCGCTCACTGCACGTGCGCGACGGCATGATTCCTTCGCTTCGCAAGTCTTTTGACTACACCCGTGCGCGACCTATTGCCAAGGCTGTAGAGAACAAGGCGGAGGGCTGCGCAGTTAACGTGACAAATACACAACAACGACGATGATGAGGATAGTGACCGCCTGCGCGGCCACCCGCAGACGCATGAGTTGTTGGGATTTGCTGGATGTGCCGCCTTTCATCATGTTGAACAGGCCGCGCATGAGGATGATTGCCACAACAACGCAGCCGATGATGATGAGAATATTGCCCATAATGGCGTTCCAGTCGTTAGCAGTCTGCCTGACCTAGGGCCTCCTGCCCGTGCCTGCAATGCGGCGCAGGCAGCAGACCCCCATTTTCAAGATTGTGAAGACTTCAAGATCGGGAAGAAAGGGCCACAGCAAATCCACTCACTCCCATGCCCACAATCTGCACCGCGTTCAGGGTCTCACCAAAAAGGCCATAGGCCATGAGCGCGGCCACCGCCGGCACCAAAAAGAACAGCGACGAGACTTTTGCCACCGACCCTTGCCGCAACAGCCAAAGCAACAGAAAAATGGCACCGATGGACAGCACGAACACCAGCCAGACAAAGGCAAAGACCAGTTCTCCGCTCCACACCACATGACGGGTTTCCGTCGCCACCGACAGCAAAGCGACAGGGATCACCGCGCCCACATATTGAAAGGCCGTTCCCGTGCGCAAATCTACCGTGCTGCCAAACCGCTTTTGCAACAGCGTGCCCAGCGTGGCCGAGACCATGCCCATGGCACAGACGGCGACCGTCACCGGTGTGATGCCCACGTCCAAAAACGATAATTTAGGCCATACCACCAGCGCCACGCCCATAACGCCCAGCACCATGGCCAACCAATGGCGACGGCTGATGAGTTCGCCCAAAAGCCACCCCGCCAAAACCGCTGTGA
This sequence comes from Pseudomonadota bacterium, assembly GCA_039198355.1. GTDB lineage: Bacteria > Pseudomonadota > Alphaproteobacteria > Rhizobiales > Rhizobiaceae > Pseudahrensia. The sequence continues at coordinate 45,331 of JBCCTO010000002.1, read as the reverse complement.
GCACCGGCTGCAAACCCACGATGATGGCGGAGACCCCGGCGGGCATCCCCCGGTCCACGGCCCAAAAAACGCAGCCCAGATAGGTGCCGTGTAGCAAAAACCCCACCAAAACCTGCTGGCCGGCCACCGCCCTACCCGGCCAATCTGCGCGCATAATCAAGGCGAGGGCGGCCAGCAGCACACAGGCCAAGGCAAAACGCACGGCCAAAAATGTGCCCGGTTCTGCATAGGGCATGCCCATGCGCGCGCCGATAAAGCCGGTAGCCCACAGGCAGACGAAAACAAAAGGGGCAACACGAACCAGCATCACCGTGCCTTGCCTGCGCCCAAACGCAATGTCCACACATCAAAGTTGGCCAAAATCCAAACGATGCCCTAAGCCCCACCCATGGGGACAATCATCGACATTATCGCGCCAGTCTTCGCGCTAATCGCCCTGGGCTATGTTACGGCCCGCTTTAAGTTTTTACCGGAAGCGGCAGGCGACGGGCTTGCACAATTTGTGGTGAAACTGGCGGTGCCGGTTCTGCTCATGCGATCCATCGCCACCGCACAACTGGGCGATGTGAACCCGTGGGGCTTTCTGTTCGCCTATGGCATCACCGTGATCGTGGCATGGGCTTTGGCCGGGGCCATCATTGTTGCCGTCTTCAAAAGGGGTTGGCGCGCCTCAGTTATTGCCGGTGTCTCCGCTTCCTTTTCCAATCTTGTTTTGCTGGGCATTCCCCTCATTGAACGGGCCTTTGGGGAACCGGGGCTGCAGGTTCTGTTTTTTCTCATATCTTTCCACCTGCCCTTCATGATGACCCTCTCCACCTTTTTGATGGAACACGCGGTGCGGGCAGATGGTGTGGAGAAATCGCCCTTGCGCCCGCTGGCCATCGCCAAAACGCTGGCGCGCAATCTCGCTTTAAACCCCATCATTATCGGCATTGTAGCAGGCCTGCTCTGGCGGTTCTCCAGCGTGCCCTATGGCGGGCTGCCCGGCGATGTCATTGATGCGCTGGCCCGCACCACAGGCCCGCTGGCGCTCTTTTCGCTGGGCATGGGCCTTATCAAATATGGCATTAAGGGTAATCTCGCCCCGGCTCTTATGCTGGCAGGTCTCTCCCTGATAGTGATGCCAGCCACAATCTATATTTTGGGAACCCTTGTGCTTGCCCTGCCCCCCCTTTGGTTACAGGTGGCGGTCCTCTCCGCCGCAAGCCCCACCGGCATGAACGCCTATCTCATCGCCACCTATTTCAACAGGGCCCAGGGCTTGGCCACCAACACGATCATCCTTGCCACTTTGGGCTCTGTGGTTACCCTTCCGCTGTGGCTATCGCTCATACTCTAATCCCACCATCCGGGCCCCACCATCCGGGCGATGTCTTCGCGCGTCAGCCCCGCTTCGCGCAAGGAACGCAGGGCCGTATCCCCCTGAGACTTGGACAATTTGCGCCCGTCGTCTCCCATGACCAATTCATGGTGATGATAGATCGGCGGGGGGAAGCCGAGGCAGTGTTGCAGCAGCCGGTGAACACCCGTGGCGGCCATCAAATCCCGCCCCCGGACCACATGGGTAATCCCTTGCAGGGCATCATCCACCACCACGGCCAGATGATAGCTGGTGGGCACATCCGCCCGGGCCAGCACAACGTCCCCCCAAGCGGCCACATCCATGCGGTGGGTCTCGGTGGCAACCACCCGCCCTTTGGCCGTCACGGTCATTTCTTCCCACGAAAATGATCCTGACCGTCCGCAATGGGAGAGAGCAGCCGCCATATCCAATCGGTAAACGACCGATCGCCCTTCTAGTGATGCAGCCGCCATGGCCGCTTCACGCCGTTCTTCAGACCAATCCCGCTCCTCGCCGGGATAATGGGGAGACCCGTCCGGGTCCCGGGGCCAATGGGCCTCCAAAGCCACAGCTCGCTTGATTTCCCCCCTGGACATGAAAGAGGGGTAAACCAAACCGGCATCCATAAGAGCCTCCAACGCCTGCCCATAGTCGTCAAAATGCTCGCTTTGGCGGCGGACAGGTTCTTCCCAATCAAGCCCCAGCCAACGCAGGTCTTCCACCATGGCCGCTTCCAATTCGGGCGTGCAGCGTGTGGTGTCGATGTCCTCCACCCGCAGCAACAAACGCCCGCCGACGGCTTCTGCCATGCGCTGGTTTATCAACGCGGAGCGGGCGTGGCCCAGATGGAGCAGACCGTTAGGGCTGGGGGCAAAGCGGAAAACGGGTGGCGTGGTCATGGCTGTGGACTAGCATAGGCCCATGGCCCAGCGCATCCACACCCCGCAAGATATTGAACAGGGCCTCGCGGTCCTGCGCACCCTCGACCCCACTTTAGCCTCCCTAATAGACAGCCTGCCCCATGTGCCCCTGCGCCTGCGCCAACCGGGCTTTGAGGGGTTGGCGGAGATCATTGTGGGCCAATTGGTCTCTCGCGCCAGCGCCGATGCCATTCTTGGGCGATTGATCCAGCGCGTGGCACCGCTCTCCGCAGCGAATTTCCTGACCATTGCAGGTGATGATGTTGAAGAGGCCTTCACCACGAGCCTGCAAGGCGTGGGCCTTTCTCGGGCCAAGATCAAGACGCTCATCCATGCGGCAAAAGCCATCACCGACGGCAATTTGGACCTGGATGAAATCACCACGCTTCCGGAGGAAGAGGCCCGCGCCCACCTCACCGCCCTGCCCGGCATCGGCCCGTGGACGGCGGACATCTATCTTCTTTTCTGCGCAGGCCATGCCGATATTTTCCCCGTGAGCGACGTGGCGCTTTGTGCAGCCCTTGGTGACCATCTGGGGCTTGAAGGCAAATGCCCACCAGAATTAGCCGCAACCACCGCCGAAAAATGGCAACCCTGGCGCGGCGTAGCCGCGCGCGTATTTTACGCCCGCTACGCCCAATTGAAGGGGCGCACGATTTTGCCAGTGCGTTAAATCTCGATCTATGTGCAAAGGCGGCGAAGAGCCGCCCGGCGCACGTGCGCCGCCCTCGCGGAGCGAAGGCCGCCCAACTCATTGGGGGCCGACAGCGTGAGCGCATAAAGTGTGGCATCTTGCGCCATGGGGTTCACATTTCTGTCTCACTGGCCCACCATTTAAGCCACGATACGGCGACGCCACGGCCAAGCACGATTCGACTGGCGTTGCCCTCAGTGTGTTGAAGAGGGAGACGAACCGGTGACCATCGCCGTCAATCCAGAAGCCCATCCGGCTCTGGTCCTGAATGCTGACTACAGACCGCTTTCCTACTACCCGCTTTCGCTTTGGTCCTGGCAGGATGCCATTAAGGCCGTGTTTTTGGACCGTGTGAACATCGTGTCTGAATATGACGCGGCGGTTTCCTCCCCTTCGTTTCAGATGAAATTGCCCAGCGTCGTCTCGCTCAAGCAATACATTCAGCCCCAGCGTCACCCGGCCTTCACCCGGTTCAACCTGTTCTTGCGGGACGGTTTCACCTGCCAGTATTGCGGGGCTGAGGAAAACCTCACCTTTGATCATCTGGTTCCCCGCTCCAAAGGCGGTCAGACCACCTGGGAGAACATCGTCACGGCTTGCTCCCCCTGCAATCTGAAAAAGGGTGGCAAAATGGCTAAAGACGCTGGCATGACACCCAACCGCAAACCCTGGGTGCCCACGGTCCACGAGTTGCACAATGCCGGCCGCCGTTTCCCCCCCAACCATCTGCACGAAAGCTGGATGGATTATCTTTATTGGGACGCGCCGCTGGAACCTTAGGGCTGAAAGACGAGGCTTGTTCACTGTCTCTAAAGAATCTTCCCCCATGGCCAAAAAATGCTGACCGTGGGGAGTGCTTAGCAAGCGACTTAAAGCACTACCACCTGCGTGCCCTTGGGCGTGCGGTTGTAGAGGTCGATGACATGCTCATTGAGCATGCGAATGCAGCCATTGGACACCGAGCGCCCGATGGACCAGGGCTGAGTCGTGCCGTGGATGCGAAACATGGTGTCGCGATTGCCCCGGTAGAGGTAAAGCGCTCGGGCGCCTAGCGGATTGCCGGGGCCGCCGGGCACGCCGCCAGCAAAGCGAGCATATTTTTCCGGCTCCCGGCGGATCATATTTTGGGTGGGCGTCCAGCTGGGCCATTTGGCCTTACGGCGGATGGTGGCTGTGCCACGAAAGGCAAGGCCAGCACGACCCACACCCACGCCATAGCGGCGGGCGGTGAAGCGACTTTCCACGAGGTAGAGATAGTGGTTGCGGGGGTCCACCACGATGGTGCCAGGCCGGTAGCCGCGAAAACGGACGCGTTGGGGCTGAAAGCGGTTCGCCAGCTTGAACCGGCGGCAACGCTTTTTGGTGTGATGGGCAAGGGCCTCCTGCGACACAAGCGCAGGGGCGGCGACGGTAACGGCGGCAATGCCAGCCAAAAGGGAGCGACGGGTAATCATAAAACTGTTCCGGTACAACGATTGAACAAATGGCAGGCACAGGGTCCGTGCGACTGCCCAAAAAACTCTGTGTTCAAACGAAAAAGCGGGGAGGTCGTTTCATACCCGAATTGATAAAATCCACACGAAGCGGTGAGCAAACCGGTTTGGGGCGATGGGTTGCCGGTTCAATGAGATTGGCCATGCTGGACGCCAACAACCCCAGCGGCCCGGAACAGGATGTTTCCATGAGCTTTTGCTTGTGGCAGCACTGCTCACCTGCGGCATCCGTTTGAGATTGACTGTCTTCGCCGATGGTCACCGACATTGTCGCATTGGGCGCAGCCTCCACCTGCACAAGGCGCGACAGGCCACCACCGGCGAAAACCAGCGCAATCAGGCAGACAAGAGTTACAATGCATCTCATGAGCATGGCTTAGCAGATCGCCCCGCCACAGGGGTAAAGGGCGGCTACACATTTTGGTGAGGGTCGCCGCCATCACCCCGGCAAAAGCGCCTTCAACGCTTCATTAACCATAAAAACGGCAGGGTGGGGCGGTGGCCCTGCCAGAGCGCTTCTAAGCGCAGCCATGGTCCGCCCTGTCATCGTTTAACCCCAATTACCGGCCAACTCACCACACGATAAATGCGCAGCTATGGGCTTGTTGCTTTGAACGAGACAAATGCCGCCCCTGCGCCTTGGAGCTCTCCCTTGTTGACCCGAATTTCTCTCATCCTGTTTGGTTTTTTGATGGCCAGTTCAGCGCAGGCACAAGAAGTGCTGCAGGAAGGGCTGGCGGCACCCACCGTCGATACATCTTTGATCGGCCTGTTTATGGAAGCTGGCTTGATCGTAAAACTCGTTATGATCGGCCTGCTGCTGGCCTCCGTGTGGTGCTGGGCGATCATCATTGACAAAAGCCTGCTATTTGCCCGCACCAAGCGCCAACTCGACCAGTTTGAGCAGGTGTTTTGGTCCGGCCAATCGCTGGAAGAACTTTACCGCACCCTGTCTGAGCGCAAAAGCAATGGCATGGCCGCGCTGTTTGTAGCCGCTATGGGGGAATGGAAACGCTCCTTTGAGCGCAACGCCCGTTCGCCCATCGGTCTGCAAACCCGGATCGATAAGGTCTTAGATGTCTCTATGGCCCGTGAAATGGAGCGGCTGGAGAAGCGGCTGTTGTTTTTGGCAACATTGGGGTCCGCCGCCCCCTTTGTGGGCCTATTTGGCACTGTGGTGGGGATCATGACCTCGTTCCAGGCCATCGCCGGGTCAAAATCCACCAACCTGGCGGTGGTGGCCCCGGGTATCGCCGAAGCCCTGCTGGCCACGGCGCTGGGTCTGCTGGCCGCCATTCCAGCTGTGGTGGCGTATAACAAATTGTCGGCCGATGCGGGCAAGATCAGCACGCGGCTGGAAGGCTTTGCGGATGAGTTCTCCGCCATTCTCTCCCGCCAGATCGATGAACGGGCGGCGGCCTGATGGGGATGAATGTTTCCGGCTCCGGCGTTCCCGGCGGGCGTCGTCGGCGGGGCCGCCGTCATGCGCCCATGAGCGAAATCAACGTCACGCCCTTTGTAGACGTGATGCTGGTGCTGTTGATTATCTTTATGGTGGCCGCACCGCTGCTGACGGTTGGCGTGCCCATCGACTTGCCGGAAACGCGGGCAAACCAGTTGAATGCCGAAACCCAGCCCATCACCATTTCCGTGCGCGCAGGGGGGCAGATTTTCCTGCAGGAAACGGAGATTACGGCGGAAGAGCTGATCCCCAAACTGCAAGCCGTTGCCAAAAACGGCTATGAGGAACGCCTCTATGTGCGCGGCGACAGGGCCACCGATTACGGCACGGTGATGAAGCTCATGGGGGCGCTCAATCAGGCAGGCTACAAAAAGATTGGCCTGGTGACGCTTCAGGAACAGGAGGGCTAGCAGTTTCGCCATGAAGACGGGCTTCCTCATATCCACGGCGCTGCATGTGGGCGTGCTGGGTTATGCCATGGTGAGCATAGCTGCGCCCAAGCCCCTGTCTGTACCGCAAGTGGAAGCCCTGCCCATTGAACTGGTGCCCATCGAAGCCATCACCAAGTCTGTGCAAGGTGACCGCACTGCCACCACGGAAACACCCCCCGCCCCGCGCCCCAGCATACGGCCCGAACCGCGCCCGGAAGCGGTGAATGCAGGCAATACGGCCAATGACCGGGCTGCCGACGCGACCCAGTCCACCGAGGCTCCACCGGTGGAGGAAACCAAAGCGCCCGCACCGACGCCGGAACCGGCCCCACGCCCTGAACCAGCACCCAAACCCGAACCGGTGACCAAGCCGGAACCAGCCCCGGAACCTGCTCCACAGGAAAAGACCGACATCGCCGTGTTGGTGGAGAAAAACAGGCCTTCGCCTGAACCTTCTGAGCCCGCTCCTGATCCGGAAGTTTTGCAATTGCCGGAACGGGTGGCTGCTCCCAAGCCGCGGCCCAAACGTCCGCCGGTCAAAAAAGTGGATGACCGCAATGTCAAAGAAAAAGCTACGGTGAACCGCGAAAGGGCCAATGCGGGCGGGGCCAAATCCAGCAACAGGCCCGCCGGGGCGGGCACCAAAAGAGGCAATGCACCCAAACTGGCCCAAAGCGAAATTGACGCTCTGCGCGGGCGGCTGGAAACCTGCTGGTCCGTGGCGGACCTGACGGGCCATCCCGATGCGGGCACCATGCGGGCGCAGGTGATCTTTAAATTGACACGGTCCGGCGACATAGACGGGCGGGTTCGGGTGAAAGTGTCCGGCACGGATCGTTCAACGCGAGCCACATTGGCGGTGCGGGTGCGGGCTGCCGTCACCGAATGCGCCCCCTATGCACTGCCGCCGGAGAAATATGAAACATGGTCAGAAGTGCAGGTGAACTTTTCGCTCGCTGATATGCTTTAGGGGCGCACATGTTTTAAGGCCCGCGGGCTTTGGAAGGTAAGAAAATGACGACAAAATCCACCAACCGTCTTGGCCAATTCGTGGCGCTGGTTCTGTTGGCCATTGCCGCGCTGGGTGTGACGCTCGCCAGCGTTCAGGCCCGCGTGGTGGTGGATTTGACCAAAGGAACGGTCAATCCGCTACCCATTGCCATTCCACAATTTCAGGGGGATGGGGCGATAGCCCAAACAATCACCAACGTCGTGGAGGCCAATTTGCGCCGCTCCGGCCTGTTTGCTCCCATCGATCGGGCGGCCTTTTTGGAACAAATCACCGACACCAACGCCCAGCCCAATTTCGCCAATTGGACGGCTATCAAGGCCCAAGCTCTGGTGACAGGCCGGGTGGTGAGCGAGGGGGGCGGGCGCTTCCGCACCGAATTTCGCCTTTGGGACACCTATGGTGCCGAGCAATTGCAGGGCCAGCAATATTCCACCAACCCGCAAAACGCCCGCCGCGTTGGCCACATCATTTCCGATGCCATCTACAAAGCGCTGACGGGCGAGAGCGGCTATTTTGACACCCGCGTGGTCTACGTGGCCGAAAGCGGGCCGAAAAATAAGCGCGTGAAGCGGCTGGCCATTATGGACCAGGACGGGTTTAACAATCGCTTTCTCACCAATGGCGGCGATCTGGTGCTGACCCCCCGCTTTTCCCCCACGCGGCAGGAAATTACTTACATGTCCTATGCAGGCGATCGGCCCCGGGTCTATCTTCTGCAAATCGAGACGGGCCAGCGGGAAGTGGTGGGCAATTTCCCCAATATGACGTTTTCTCCCCGTTTTTCCCCCGACGGCCAGCGTGTCATCATGTCTCTGCAACAGGATGGCAACGCCAATATCTACACGATGGATTTGCGCTCCCGCACCACCACGCGCCTGACGAACACGGCAGCCATCGACACCTCCCCCTCCTATTCACCGGACGGGTCCCGCATTGTGTTTGAAAGCGACCGTGGCGGACGACAGCAACTTTATGTCATGAGCGCGAGCGGTGGGAACGCCCAGCGCATTTCCTTCGGCGCAGGCAGCTATTCCACCCCCGTCTGGTCCCCCCGCGGCGACCTCATTGCCTTCACCAAACAATCCGGCGGCAAGTTCCTCATCGGCGTCATGCGCCCGGACGGCAAGGGCGAGCGGATTTTGACGGAAGGGTTCCACAACGAAGGCCCGACATGGGCACCCAACGGACGCACGCTCATGTTCTTCCGCGATGCCCCGGGGGCCAATGGCGGCCCGCGCTTGTATTCGATTGACCTGACGGGACGCAATGAACAGGCGATTAGGACGAGTACATTTGCCAGTGACCCGGCTTGGTCGCCGCTGTTAGATTGAGTGGTAGCATTGTCTTTACGGTATCTGGTGTCTCAATCAGCTTCCTGAAGTGATAAACTTGTTGATGGCTGCCAGAGCGTCTTCTGGTGCCTCCTCCGGGATAAAGTGCCCGCATGGTATTGACGCGAAGTGTGGTTGCTTACACCAGCCTCGCCAGATGCGCTCTACGTCGAAGTGTTTTCCGACGACACCTTGCTCTCCCCACATCACAAGGGTTGGGCATTGGATCTTTCTGCCAACATCACGGTCTGCCTGATCGTGCCACCGATCAATGTGAAACCCTGCGCGGAAGCACTGGCACATGGCACCTATTGCCTCAGGCGTCGCATTCGCCGTCAGGTAGGCCTGCAAGGCGAGTGGGTCATACCGCATGGGACCATCAGATAAGCCCATCAAGATCAATTTGAGGAAGGCTTCTGGGTCTCCTGCGATTAGGCTTTCCGGTATGGGATAATCCTGCGTCAGGAATGAAAAATAGAAATAGTCTTGAGCAATTTGTGCGTTCGAGTGCTCGTAAAAATCCAGGGCCGGAATGATATCCATCACGACGAGTTGTCGGACTGCTTGAGGATGATCGAGCGCAAGACGCCTAGCCACCCGAGCCCCGCGATCATGGGCCACCAAGGTAAATGCGTCGTAGCCGAGGAGCTGCATGACCTCTAACTGCTCCAGCGCCATATCGCGCTTTGTGTATTCGTTTTGCGGAGGATTATAAGGCGGCTTATGGGTTTCACCTCGGCCTCGGATATCCGTAAGGACTACGGTAAAATGCTCAGTCAGTTTCGGCGCAATGTGGTGCCAGCACAAATGTGTCTGGGGATCACCATGCAGCATCAACAAAGGGGGCCCAGTCCCACCGACTAAAGCAAGAACCCTGCCTTGCGCAGTGTCTATCCAACGTCGCTCGAAACCCGGCAACAGTTTCGCGTCGGCTTCTTCAAAGAGTGTCATTGAGCCATGTCTTAAAGTCTGCAATGGCCTTCTCATCGCGCTGAAAAAAAGACCATCGCCCAATCTTGTTGACGGTCAACAATTCTGCACGCCGCAGCAGTTCCAAATGACGGCTGACGGTGGGCTGCGCCATGTTGAGCCTTTTCGTCAGCAGCGTGACGCAGACCCCGATCTCCGAAGGCTTGCCCGTCACCTGATGCGAGAAATGAGCGTCGGGGTCTGCCAGCCAGTTTAGGATTGAAAGCCGCACATCGCTTGCAACCGCTTTGCATTGTTCGAGTCGATCAACCATGTATTCATTTACATAGTTAAAAAGCTATGAGTCAATATATTGGGGAAAGGCGAAGCCCGATCGCAATTACCAATGCTTGCGAAAGCGACCGTGTCGGTAGCGCGGAATATTTGAAACTGTGGGCTCGCAGCAGGTTTCGGGCAGTGGAATTTCGGCTACATCCCCGCTCTCACCAGCGCCTTGGCATCATCACTGGCCCACTCCGCCGGCCCATTAAGCGCACCCAGCACGCAGCCATTGCCATCAATGAGCAACGTTGCTGGCAATCCATAAGCCAAGCCTGCCTTTTTGAGCGTGTTCAACGGGGCCATATCGCCGTCGTGGTAGAAGGCCATGTGTTGGATGCCGATATCGTTGTAGAATTTCTTGGGCTTGTCTGCTTCGCCCAGATCGACGCTGACGGCCACCACTTCGAAATTCTCAGCCCCCATCTCGGCCTGCAATTCATCCAACGCCGGCATTTCGGCTCGGCAGGGGGCGCACCAGGTGGCCCACAGGTTCATGAGAACCGTGCGGCCCTGCCAGTCAGCCAGGGTTTTTGGATTGCCGTCCTTGTCTTTGAACGAAACTTCCTGGGCGGAATAGGGCCGGTCCAGCGCTTTGAAAGCGGCCACTTCACCCTGACCGGCTGCGTCAATGCGGGCGCGTTCGGCTTCAGAAAGAACGCACTGGCCATTGGTGGCATCGGCCACCGTTTCACCACCACTGCCCATCCAGACGAGACCGCCTCCAACACCAAGGCCCAGCACGCCGGCCAGCAGGGCACCGATAATGAGCGGGGATTTCTTCGCCGTGGTGGTCGTTTCTTCCGGCGGGGTCTGTTCGGGTTGGTTCTGCTCGGGCATCTTTCCAATCCAATTCAACTCTTGTAGCACCGCTGCACAGTGCTCGTTTCTGCGCTTTTATCTGGGGCAGCAACGGGGAAAATCAAAGGCGTGAGCGATAAATCATGAGTGACCAATCGTCCAATAAAAGCCAGATGTGGGGCGGGCGCTTCGCCGCCGGGCCGGATGCCATCATGGAAGAGATCAACGCCTCCATCGGCTTCGACCAAAAGATGGCTGCGCAGGACATTGCCGGGTCCCGCACCCATGCCAAAATGCTGCACGATGTTGGTATTCTAATGGCGGAAGATCACAAGGCCATTGACGATGGTCTGACGACCATTCTGGGCGAGATCGAGGGTGGCACGTTCACCTTCTCCACCGCGCTGGAAGACATTCACATGAATGTGGAATCGCGCCTGTCAGACCTGATCGGTCCGGCGGCGGGGCGGTTGCACACGGCCCGGTCACGCAACGATCAGGTGGCGGTGGATTTCCGCCTCTGGGTGCGGGACCGGACGGATGCCACCATCGCGCAGATCGAAAACCTCATGGGCGTGTTTCTCACCCGCGCGGAGGAACATGCCGAGACGCTCATGCCCGGTTTCACCCATTTGCAGACGGCCCAGCCGGTGACGTTCGGCCACCATTGCATGGCCTATGTGGAAATGCTGGCGCGGGACCTATCCCGCTTCAAGGACGCCCGCACCCGCATGAATGAATCACCTCTCGGGGCCGCCGCGTTGGCGGGAACGGGCTTCCCTATCGACCGCCATGCAACAGCAAAAGCGTTAGGCTTTGACAGCCCCACGCGCAATTCACTGGACAGCGTGTCGGACCGGGATTTCGCGTTGGAATTTTTGACAGCTGCCGCCATCTGCGCCACGCACCTTTCCCGCTTGGCGGAGGAAATCGTGCTGTGGTCCACGCCGCAATTTGCCTTCATTCGCCTGTCGGACAAATTCTCCACCGGCTCCTCCATCATGCCGCAAAAGCGCAATCCTGACGCGGCGGAACTGGTGCGGGGCAAGGTGGGGCGCATTAACGGATCGCTCATCGGCATGCTTACCGTCCTCAAGGGCCTTCCCCTCACCTATTCCAAGGATATGCAGGAAGACAAAGAGGGTGTTTTTGATGCCGCCGAAACGCTGGAACTGTGCCTGGCCGCTATGGGCGGCATGGTGACGGATTTAGCAGTGAACAAGTCCGCCATGGCCGCCGCCGCAGGCTCCGGCTATTCCACCGCCACGGATCTCGCTGACTGGCTGGTGCGGGAGGTGAACATGCCCTTCCGCGATGCCCACCACGTTACGGGCAGCGCTGTGGCACTGGCAGAAAAGAAAGGCTGCGATCTGGCCGATCTATCGTTGGAAGAATTACAAGCCATCCATGGCGACATTACCCAAGCCGTGTTTGACGTGCTCACCGTGGAAGCCAGCGTCCATTCCCGCCAGAGCTTTGGCGGCACCTCGCCTGTTCGGGTGCGCGAACAGATCGCGTGGTGGCGGGAGCGACTGGGTTAATCTTCAACACATTATGGCCACCCGCTTCGCAACGGGCAGCCATGACGAATTCGACTTTCTGTTTGGCGATTAGAGATCCGTCGCAGCCTTAAGAACGTCTTTGGCAAAGCGACCGGCTTTGCCGCGGTTCTTGCGAAAAGCCTTATTGATTTGCTTGTTTTTCCAGCGGTTGGCATTGCGGCGTGTGTTGTCGATTTTGCGGCCCAGTTTGGTCTTGCGCACCGCCTTGTTCACACCACGGCTTGCTTTGTTGATACCCTTTGTGCCCTTGCGAGAGCCTTTGGCCAGCCCACGGCCCAATTTGCGCACATTTTTGTTTTTGGACCGCGCCATCTTCTTACCCACGCGCCCGATGCCCTTGAGCACCATTTTACTACCTTTTTTGACGATCTTTACCTTGCCTGCTTCTGCAGGGGTGACCGTGACGGTGTTGATGGTGGTGGCTGTGGTGAGCGCCATGGCGAGCGTCATTATGGTGGCTGCAACGGCGTTACGAATTTTGATGATCTGGGGCATTGTTGTTTCTCCTGAAGGTGGTGTTTTTCCGTTCCTGGCAACCGCCCCAGATGCCATGGCCACACATTTGCCCCATTCCACATGAGCGAAACCTGACTGACCCGTTCATCTTGCATTCAGCAAACGAAGAACCTGTTCTGATCCTGTCCAAGACATGGCAAACGGGGTGAATAGGGCAAGCCATTGCCCCATTTCCCCATTGCAAAATTCCTGTTACACGACACCCATGACCAAGCTGCTCCCACCCCTTACGCTTCTGTTAGCAACGTCCTTGCTGGTGTTGGGCTGTGGCCGGTCGGGGGCGCCGCTGAAACCGTCGGAGGCGGCGGTGAATGAGGCCAAGGCCAATAATCAGCCTGCGCCAACCCCGCCAACGCCCAACAGCCAAAACCCGGATAAACCGTTCATTCTGGACCGGCTGCTTCAATAATCGCCCTTATCCAAACCGGCTTTTCCCATGCACCATTTCGATTATCGCAACGGCGTACTTCACGCTGAAGATGTGCCCCTGCCCACCATCGCGGCGCAAGTGGGCACGCCCTTTTACGTCTATTCAACGGCCACACTGGAACGGCACTATTCAGTGTTCACCAAAGCGTTTGAGGGGCTGGACACGCTGGTCTGCTACGCCATGAAAGCCAATTCCAACCAGGCTGTGCTGACCACACTGGCCAAGCTGGGCTCCGGGGCCGATGTTGTGTCGGAAGGCGAAATGCGCCGGGCGCTGAGGGCAGGCATTCCGGCCTCAAAGATTGTGTTTTCTGGCGTGGGCAAAAAGCCATCTGAAATTGACTTTGGGCTGGCGGAAGACATCCTCTGCTTCAATGTGGAAAGCGAACCGGAACTGGAAATGATCGCCAGCCGTGCGCAGGGACTGGGCAAGGTGGCGCGCATATCGTTCCGCATTAATCCCGATGTTGATGCCAAAACCCATGCCAAAATCTCCACCGGCAAGGCGGAAGATAAATTTGGCATTCCGTGGTCGGACGCGAAACGGGTCTATGCCCGGGCGGCGGAATTGGATGGGATCGAAGTTACCGGTATCGACATGCATATCGGGTCGCAGATCACCAAGCTGCAACCATTCGATGATGCATTCTCACGCCTTGCAGGGCTCGTGGCAGACCTTCGGGCCGAAGGGCACAGCATCAAACATGTGGATGTGGGGGGCGGCCTTGGCATTCCCTACCATGACGACAACCAGCCTCCACCCAACCCGGATGATTATGCTGCGGTCGTCTCTCGCCATGTGGAGGCACTGGATGCGCAAGTAATCTTCGAGCCAGGCCGTCTGATCGCGGGCAATGCCGGGCTTTTCGTCGTGGAGGTTGTCTATGTGAAAGAGGGCGCAGAGCGCAGTTTTGTTATCACAGACGGGGCCATGAATGATCTAATCCGCCCCACACTCTATGAGGCCCACCACGAAATCATGCCGGTAGACATCAACCGCGCCCACAACGCGCGCATTACTGCCGATGTGGTGGGGCCGGTTTGTGAATCCGGTGATTATTTGGCCAAAGAGCGTGAAATGGCAAAGCCACGCCAAAATGATCTGCTGGCATTGGGGTCTGCTGGTGCTTACGGGGCGGTGCAGTCCGGCACTTATAACACGCGGCTTCTCGTGCCGGAGGTGCTGGTGAAGGGTGACCAGTTCCACGTGGTGCGCCCCCGCTTGACCTATGATGACCTCATCGGGTTGGACAGCCTACCAGATTGGCTGGCGGCGTGAAGCTTTTGTCCCAAACACATTCGTGATGGACGGTGCGGCGATATAATCGCGAAAGCGCCTCGCACTGGCCCGAATTGGTGTTAGAGTTTTACGCAAGGCGCGGTTCGACGGCTCACCTTTTCCCGTGCCAGGATGGAACATACCATGGCGCACGATATCGAGACGCAAGAAAAGACTAGCCTGAACCGCACCCGCCTGCTGGCCCTTTTGGCCCTATCGTGGGAACGCTTTTGGCCGTTGGCCCTGCCCGCTTTTGTGGTGCTGGCGCTCTTTTTCACCGTTTCGTGGCTGGGCCTGTGGCCCATGATGGGCGATGCACTTCGTCTGGCGCTATTGGCCGTGTTTGGTGTGGCCGGGATCGCTGCGCTTTATCCTCTGGGGCAAATGCGTCTGCCTACGGACGGGGAACTGGACACGCGCATTGAACGGGCTTCCGCCCTCGAACACAGGCCCGTGACCGCCCAAAACGATGCGCTGGCCGCTGACAAACCCTCTTCCAGCGATCCCATGGCGCTGGCCCTGTGGGAAGAGCACCGCCGCCGCATGGCCGCGCAGCTTACTGGCCTCAAGTCCGGCACACCGGTGCCGCAAGTGGCAAAGCGTGACCCCTACGCCCTGCGCGCCCTCGCTGTCCTGCTCTTGTTTGTGGGTTTCGCCGCCGGTTGGGGGCAATGGTCCAACCGCGTGGGCGATGCTTTTGTGAGCCATGCGGGCGTGGCGGCTGAAACCGGGCGTGTGGATGCCTGGGTCACGCCACCACCCTACACAAACCGCCCGCCCATTTTCCTTGCCGCTACAGGCACAGAAACCGACACTGCTGTTACCGTGCCGGAAGGCAGTACTATTGTTGTGCGCGTTTTGGACATGGATGAGCCATCACTCTCCCTGCTGCGCAATGATGCGGAACAGACTGTCCCGCCACAAACCGGCGAAGAAGCCGCTGCCGCAAAGGCCGACCCGGCCAGTGAGACCTTCACCTTCAAGCTGGAAGAGACCGCTGCCATGGTGCTGCGTGGCAAGGGGCAGGACCGCGCCACTTGGCGCTTTGCGGTAACGCCCGACGAAAACCCGCAAATTGAGTTTGCGGAAACACCGGCCACCTCTGCCCGCGGCCAGTTGGAGTTTTCTTACTCGGTGAAAGATGACTATGGCGTGCGCAGCGCTACCGCCAATCTGGAACTGGCGGAAAATCTGCTCCAGGCCGGTGGCAAAGTGAGCCAAAAGTCTGCCGACCCTTTGGTGGAAGCACCCGAGATTAATCTGCCTTTGCCCAGCCAGCGGGCCCGTGAAGGCGCGGCAAAAACAAGCCAAGACTTATCGGCCCACCCCTGGGCTGGAGCGCAAGTGCGCATGACGCTCACGGCCATCGACGATGCGGAGCAAAAGGGTAAGTCAGCCCCCGAAACGTTCACCTTGCCCCAGCGCGTCTTTGTGAAACCGCTGGCACAAGCACTCGTTTACGAACGCCGCCGTCTGGCGCTG
Source organism: Pseudomonadota bacterium (assembly GCA_039198355.1). Classification (GTDB taxonomy): domain Bacteria; phylum Pseudomonadota; class Alphaproteobacteria; order Rhizobiales; family Rhizobiaceae; genus Pseudahrensia. The sequence goes on along the minus strand of JBCCTO010000002.1, from coordinate 29,329 downwards.
GATGCCAATCAGGCCAAAGATGTGGCGGAGATGCTCAACATCATCACCACGACCCATCCCGATGAGTTCATCAAAAACGTCACCCACTACACCGCGCTGCGGGTGATTTACCGCACGGTGGACCGGGCTGACAGCAAGGAAGACTTGCTGGAGGCACTAGACCTCATGTGGGAAACGGCCTTGGCTATTGAGGACGGTGGTCTCTCCCAAGCCGAGCGTCGTCTTCGGGATGCACAGGAGCGGCTGTCCAAAGCACTGGAAGAGGGCGCGACCGACGAAGAAATCTCCGAATTGATGAAAGAACTGCGCGAGGCCATGGCCGAGTTCATGCGTGAATTGCAAAACCAGATGGCCCGCAATCAGCAGAACCAACAAGCCATGCCCATGGACGAAAACACGCAGGTTCTGCGCCAGCAGGATTTGAACCGGATGATGCAGCAGATTGAGGATTTGGCGAAATCCGGTTCCAAAGATGCCGCCCGTCAATTGCTGCAGGAATTACAGCGCATGATGAACAATTTGCAGACGGCGCGACCCAGCCAGCAGCAACAGCAGCAAAATGACGAGTTCAGCCGCCAGATGGACAAACTGGGCGAAATGATGCGCCAGCAACAACAGCTGATGGACGAGACGTTCCAGATGCAGCGCCAGCAGCAACAAATGCGCCGCCAGCAACAGCAGCAGGGTCAGCAAGGCCAGCGCCAGCAGGGGCAGAGACAACAAGGTCAGCGCCAGCAGCAAGGGCAACAACAGCAGGGCCAAAACCAGCAAGAGCAACAGGGCGACCAACAGGGCCAGCGGCCCATGACGGCCGAAGAATTGGCGGAAGCCATGCGCCAGTTGCAGGAGCGTCAGGGTGAGTTGCAACGTCAGATGCAGGAAATGCAGCAGGCCATGCGTGAACTGGGCATGGAACCGGGCAAACTGGGCGAAGCAGGCGAGGCCATGGGCCAAGCGGAAAGCGAGTTGGGTCAAGGCCAGACCGGCCCAGCCACAGGAGAACAGGGCCGCGCCTTGCAAGCCATGCGTGAGGGTGCCCAGCAGATGATGCAGAACATGCAAAACCAAGCCGGTGAACAGGGTCGCCAAGGCGAGCGTGGCCAGCATGGGGAGCAGACCCGCAATGACCGTGATCCGCTGGGCCGCAACACCCGCTCACAGGGTCCGCAGATTGGTCAAGACACCAAGGTGCCCGGCGAAATTGACGCCCAGCGGGCGCGGGAAATCCTCAACGCCATCCGCCGTCGTCTGGGTGAAACCACACGACCGCGGCTGGAGCTGGATTATCTGGATCGATTGCTGCCCACGCGGTGATGCTTCAGGCCTTCAGTGGGAGATAGTCCGATCAATTCGGCCTATGACGGGTTTGGTTAGCGGCCAATCACCCGTCCCGCAGTTTCTCCCTCAGCACGAATTTTTGGATTTTTCCGGTGCTGGTTTTGGGCAGTTGCGTGAAAACCACCTGTTTGGGGATTTTGAAGCCTGCCAAGTTTTCGCGGCAGAAACTGACAACGTCTTCTTCCGTACAATCGGCCCCAGGTTTCAATTCAATGAAAGCGCAGGGCACTTCGCCCCATTTTTCGTCCGGTTTGGCCACCACGGCAGCATCCTGCACAGCAGGGTGATTGTAGAGAGCACCTTCAATTTCCACCGAGGAAATATTTTCGCCGCCGGAAATGATGATGTCCTTGGAGCGGTCACGGATTTGGATATAGCCATCTGAATGCTGCACGGCCAAATCGCCGGAATGGAACCAGCCTCCGGCAAAGGCCTCTTGCGTGGCCTTTGGATTGCGGAAATAGCCCTTCATCACCACATTGCCGCGCAGCATGACTTCGCCCATGGTTTCCCCGTCATCGGGGACAGGCTCCATGGTTTCCGGATCAGCCACCATCACATCTTCGGTGACAGCATAACGTACCCCTTGCCGCGCATTCATGGCGGCCAGCACGTCGGCATCTAGAGCAGCCCATTCTTCTTGCGAGACGCACTCCACCACGTGTCCGTATGTTTCCGTCAGCCCATAAACATGGGTCAATTTGAAACCGGCCTTGGCAACGGCGTTCAGCACGGACGGGGGCGGTGGGGCGGCAGCGGTGTAAACGCGGATGAGCCAGTCGAATGGTTTGCGCTCTTCATCCGTGGCATTGATGAGCATGGAAAGCACGATGGGGGCACCGCCAAAATGGGTCACCCTGTGCTCCGCAATGGCCCCATAGAGGTTCTTGGCGTTCACGTTGCGGATGAGCACGCTCATGCCGCCGGTGGCAGCCAGCGCCCATGCGTGACCCCAGCCGTTGCAATGGAAAAGCGGCACCACATACATGTGGACGGGCCAGGAGCCGGGTTCCGCCCCCTCGGCCATGGGCCAGGCGGCGATGGTGCCCAACGCAATTTGGTGCGCCCCGCGATGGTGGACCACCACGCCTTTTGGGTCGCTCGTGGTGCCCGAGGTGTAGTTGAGGGAGATGGCGTCCCATTCATTACCGGGTATCTGCCAGTCAAAATCTTCGGAGCCGGTTTCCAAAAAGCTATCCCATGTCCACTGGCCCAGCCGCTCGCCTGCAGGTTCGGGCGTTTCACCGTCTTCGATATCGATGATGAGCAGATCATTCTTCCCCAAAATCTCCAGTGCCTCACGCACCACGCCTGCAAAGCGTGTGTCCGTCACCAGGGCCTTGGCCTGCCCGTGGTCGAGAATGTAGGCGATGGTTTTGGCATCAAGACGGATATTGATGGGGTTCATCACCGCGCCCGCCATGGGCATGGCGAATTGGGCCTCAAACATTTCGGGAATATTGGGGGCGATAATGGCCACCGTATCGTTTTTGCCGATCCCCGCTTTGTTCAGCGCAGGGGCCATGCGCACGCAACGGGTGTAGAGCGCGCCCCAGGTGCAGCGCTGGCTCTCATAGGCGTAGGCGGTGCGATGGGGAAACACATCTCTCGCCCGGCGCAGGAAGGACAGGGGCGTGAGTGGGGCAAAGTTAGCGGGGTTGGCATCCAGATCGGTGTCGAAAGGGGAGGTCATAAAAAGGACTCGTCAAGGCGTTCGAACTCGGCGCAGTTGTGCGCTGTCCTGATGGGATGAGCAAGCGGACGATGGGCTAGGTTAACCGATGATGAAAGACCCGTGCTGCATTTGCGCCAATTTTTGCGGATGCTTGCCAACATCTTGCTTACGCTTATAGGTTATTATCGCGCCTGCAGGCAGGAGACGAATGACTATGGCGCTTATCAACCTATGGATGACAGTGGCTTTGGCCACTCTCTTGGCGTTTGTGGCAAGCCCCGCCCTGGGTTCAAGTGTCCTGGAATTGGGTGCCCGCGATGACAGTAAAGCCGACAGCGTGGTCTCACTGGGCAAGGCACCAGAAAAAAGCAAAAAGGCCATGGACTTGGGCAGTCTGCGTTTCACCAAGGGTGAATTGCCCGCTGGGCGATTGACGTTGAAGCAGCGCATGCGCAAGCGCCTACAACTGGCCCGCAGCCATAATGAAACGCTCTCCCGCTCCAACCGCGAGCGGCTTAGACAAGTGCGTAGCGGCAGTAATGCCCCTCGGAGCAGGCCCGGGGACGAGGATGACATCGCCGCCTTTCGGGAGGGCCGCAGTGGCGGTGAAGAAACCGAACGTGACGATGGAAACGAGGATGAAATTTTCCGCGACATCGAAGACGAGAGCGCCTTTCGAGATGAAGGTGGGGCTGAAGAGTTGGGCGACCCATCACCAGGCCTAGGTCTCGACAATGATGACGACGACATTCCTGCCCAAAACGACGGTGACGCTGATGATACACGCCGATCTGAAGCACCTTTGGGGGATGCTGGCGTTCGCGGCGGCACCACCTCTGCCGGCAAGACCATCGAAGTCAAAGAAGAAGCGCGGGACCCCAACGGCGATCTAGCCCTAGGCGCAGAAAGCTAACAAACCGCGCATCTCCAAAGAAAACCTCTGCGACGCAGCGCTTGAGACATCGCTGTTTCATATTGAAAGCGCGGCGCTCTGGCCGTTTTAGCAGCAGTCGAGGTGGTTCTACAGCCCGCCCTCCCCTAAGCTGACATCGCGGGTGGCGCTGCGGATGGATACGGAAAATCCGGCCATCACATCCACCAAAGTCATGAGCATCAACAGGAAAAAGACGGATGTGCCGGCTGCAGGCACCGCCAGAAATTCAATCAGAAACACGATCAGCACCAATGTGGATAAAAGGTGATCCACGATGGAAAGCCTCCCCACGCGCGTGGCTTTAAGAATTTCAAAAAACAGCAAGAACAGACCCAGTGTTAAAACCGCGTCGCCAAGGCTGATCTGCCACGGCTGGCCTGAAATGAGGGTGAAACCAAACAGCGGCTCCGCCCAAGTGGGCCCTGCTCCGGCCACCGATTGCACGCCCATGCCAAAGGCAATGCCATTATAGACGATGAGCGCCACAGCCATAAGGGGGAAGGTGGTGAGCATAGTTAGGCCCGCCCTGCGTTCAAAATTCGTACGCTAAATCATGCTGCGCTGATTGGGGCGAAACAAGGGATTTAATGCTTTGACCTGCGTTTCCGGCCCCTGCCCATCAAAAAAGCCCGCCTGGATGGTCCCGACGGGCTTTGAAAAGGTCATGGATCAAAAAGGCGGTTAGACCGAGTCCTTTGGTTCCAAAATCTGGCGACCACGATACATGCCTGTTTTCAGATCAATGTGGTGGGGACGGCGCAACTCGCCGGAATTTTTGTCTTCCACATAGGTGGGATTTTTCAACGCATCAGTGGAGCGGCGGTGGCCGCGCTTCATGCGGGTAATCTTACTCTTTGGGACAGCCATAATGTGCTCCGTCGTGTGTGATGCAATGCCGTGATGTGTGAACTGGTGGGTAGCCCCAAACCGGCCCCTTGGCCGGACTTGCACTTGCTATGCAGGCACAAGCATTCAACACGGCCCGTATGGGATGTGTTGGCGCCTGGTATAACCCATTGTGGATGACTTGCAAGAAAAATTCGCGCACCCTTCCCGAAGCCATAATCGCAGGGCCATCACCGCAGACACTTTACATAGGCTCCAGACTGCCGGGCACGGCGTTCATTCAGTCTTGCCAGCCGGTTCAGGCCCCGCTTGGGCTTGGCCGGATTGCGCAATTTGGGGTTGGGCAAGGTTACCGCCAAAAGCGCAGCCTGACGGCGGGAGAGTTTACCGGCGGACCGGTTGAAGTGATGGCGGGCAGCAGCCTCAATGCCATAAATGTTTGGCCCCCATTCGGCGATATTGAGATAGACCTCCATGAGCCGTTTTTTGCCCCACAGCCAGTCGATATAAAGTGCCAGCGGCACTTCTAATCCCTTGCGGATGTAAGAGCGCTGGGGCCACAGGAACAGGTTCTTGGCCGTCTGCATGGCCAGCGTACTGGCGCCGCGCGGGCTCTCGCCTTCCAGCAGGTCATCCACCACACCTTCCACCTCTTTCCAATCCACCCCGTGATGGGCGCAAAACTGGCCGTCTTCTGACGATATGACGGACTGCCAGACAACGGGGCTGATGTCCTCCAGTGCCACCCAGTCCCGCTTTGGGGATTGGCCGCGTACCATATCTGCTACCATCAGTGTGGAGACGGGTTTGGCGAAAGATGGCCAGTAGGCAAGGCCCAAAAAGATTGGGAAAAGTGAAATGAGAACGACCGTCGCAAGGCTCCACACCACCAGTCGTTTTAACCACCGTCGTGGCGGTTTCACTTTCGGATCCACCCGCACCACTGGAGGCTTGGCATTCCGCCGTGCTGATTTTTTCACCTCGCCAGAAAGATCGCGGGCGGCAATGCCCCGCGTTTTTCGGGCGCCAGGCGTTTTGGCGCGAGTGGATGAGCGTTTAGGGGCCAAGGGGGTCAAAACTTTCTGCAAGGGCTTTGACCGGTTTATCCCACCGACCGCAGAAACTGAACCTTGGGATTAGATTTGAGTTGCGCTTTTGGTGCTTGACCCGATGGGGGGACAGGGCAACAAGGCTCTCCAAAACCCCAAAGGTTTGCATAACACATGGCTTCTTCTTCTGTTTCCGACGAGTTTGCCCCGTTGCAAAAGGCGCTGGGGACTTGCGCGAAAAAGGTCAACGGGCGGCTGGCCGACCTGTTGAGCGACGTGCCGCTTGAGGGCGAGGCTCTCCGCCCGCCCCGCCTGATGGCAGCCATGCGCCATGGAGTGCTCAATGGGGGCAAACGGCTGCGCCCCTTTTTGTTAATGCAGACGCTGGCCCTGTTTGATGATGCAGACCGGGGGCTGGATGCCGCCTGCGCGCTGGAATGTCTGCACAGCTACAGCCTCGTTCATGATGACCTTCCAGCCATGGATGATGATGATCTGCGCCGTGGTCAGCCCACGGTTCACAAGGCCTTTGATGAAGCTTTGGCTATTCTCGCCGGAGACGGCCTGCTGACCCTCGCCTTCGACATCATGGCACGGGAAAGCACCTGCGTGGATGCTTCTGTGCGTGCGCAACTTGTTTTGCGCCTGGCCCGGGCCGCGGGTTTAGGTGGCATGGTGGGGGGACAAGTGCTGGACATTGAGGCGGAAACGGCCCGTCCCTCTGAGGCGGAAATTCGCCGCCTGCAGGCCATGAAAACCGGCGCACTTCTTCGCTTTGCGTGCAAGGCTGGGGCGGTGCTTGGCTGCGCCACCCCGCAGGAACATCATGCGCTCAGCCGCTATGGAGAAATTGTGGGTCTCGCTTTTCAACTGGCCGACGATGTGCTGGACGTGACCGCTGATGCCGCCACCATGGGCAAGGCCACCGGCAAGGATGCCCAACAGGGCAAAGGCACGCTCGTGAGCCTGCACGGCGTGGATGCGGTGCGAGCAGTGTTGGATGATCTGGTTGCGGAGGCGGAAGCGGTCTTGGTTCCGTTTGGAGAGCGGTCAGCCATGTTGGTGGCAACAGCCCGCTATATCGCCTATCGCAGTCACTAAAGCATCTCGCATTCCATAGGAAACAGTGAAGCATCAAAATATGCGTTCGAAAACAGCACCTTGCTGTTTGAGAGACAGCAATTTTTGATTCAGGTTAAATGCGCAGTGCTTTAACCCCTCCGTCATAGGCCGACTTGATCGGCCTATCTCCTAAGCGGCTGGAGATTTGCCGATCAAGTCGGCGGATGACGATCCTGAATGATCTTTGTTTCCCAGATACTGGCGTATTGCCGAATCTGCACCTTCAGCCCAGATCATGAAGAGCCAGCGGGTAAAGCTCTTTTGAAAGGCAGCGTTATCCGCCAAATCACCATAGAGGTCGCGCTGGTCCAGCCATGCTTGAGGGTTCGACTTTGCCGCCTTCGCTGCCTCGGTAAGCTGGTTCCAAATCGGATCATTGGGTTCAATGGTGGCGCCGTCTTCCCGCGTGCCCTCACACATGCGCGCCCACAGGGCTTGGGACAGGGCAAGGCCTTCCACGGTTGTTCCAACAGCAAGCCCGTCGCGCAGGCTGGGAAGCACGAAACCGGTTTGGCGGGAGGACCCATCAAAGGCGACGCGGCGCACTGTGTCCACGATTTCGGGGTTGGAAAAGCGGGCATCAATGAGGTCGAGATAGGCCAAGGGTGTCATGCCCGGCACCGGTGCCACATGGGGGGCGATTTCATTGCGCGCAACCTTACGCAGGTAATCGCCAATGAGCGGGTGCTCCATACAGCCGGAGATGGTCTCCACCCCGAGAATTTCTCCAGCATCCGCAATGAGCTGGTGGCCACCGTTGAGGAGGCGCAGCTTCATGGCCTCATAGGCATGGACGTCGTTGGTAATGGTCACCCCCACTGCCTCCCAGGGGGGTCGACCGGTGCAAAACCTGTCCTCTATGACCCATTGGCGAAAATTCTCATGGGTCACCGGCGCGGCATCCGGCAAGCCGAAGGCGCGGGCGAGGGCCAGTTCTTTTTCCCCTGTGGCGGGCACGATGCAATCCACCATGGCATTGGGGAACGCGCAATTAACATCAATCCAGTCCGCCAGATCGGGGTCGGACAGGCGCGCGAGGCAAACCAATGTCTGGCGCAGAATATCGCCATTACCCTGAAGATTATCGCAGCTTTGGCAGGTGAGGGGGCCGTGGCCCGCTTTGCGGCGGCGTGCCAATGCTGCAATCATGGCGCCAAAGGCGGTAATCGGTTTATCAGGAGAGGCCCCGTCGTGGCGCATATCCGGGTGATCGGCATGGAACGCTTTGGTGGCCGGATCCATGTAATAGCCACCTTCGGTGACGGTGAGCGACACAATGCGGATAGCAGGGTCCGCCATTTGCGCAATGAGGGCGGCGTTGTCTTTCTCCACCGGCACAAAGCCGATCATGGAGCCGATGATTTCTGCACTGTGCCCCTTTGGGTCCAACTCAATGAGTGTGGTGAGATGATCCTGCGCAGCCAGCCGCTGGCGCTGGGCCTCGTCCCCCGGGCGCACGCCCGCGCCGATAATGCCCCAGTCCATGGCCATGCCCCGCTGCATAAGGCGGTGGAGATACCAGGCCTGGTGGGCGCGGTGGAAGTTACCAAGGCCGATGTGAACGATGCCCGGCGTGATGGCTGATCGGTCATAAGTGGGACCGGTGATGCCACTTGGCAGGCAGTTCAACAGGGCATTGGATAGTTTGTGAAGACTGCCTTCCATTAGATGCGCTGGCCCGCTTCGTCAAATTTGTGGATCAGCGATACGTCCGGTGTCAGATAAACCCTATCGCCATGCCTCACCTCCACATCGCCCGCCGCGCGAACCGTGAGTGGATCACAGCCCTCAATGCCGTGAATGTGGATGAATGTGTCAGACCCCAGATGTTCTGCCACGCCCACTGTCCCCTGCCATGCACCATCCTGCGGGGCGGTGGACACGCTCACATGTTCGGGACGGATGCCGATGGTTTTCGCCTGGTGGGCAGATGCCAGCGGCCCTTCGATCAGGTTCATTTTGGGGGAGCCGATAAAGCCCGCCACAAACAGATTTTGCGGGCGGCGGTAGAGTTCCAGCGGGCTGCCCACCTGTTCGATGTTCCCCGCTTGCAGCACCACGATCTTGTCCGCCATGGTCATGGCTTCCACCTGGTCGTGAGTCACGTAAATCATCGTGGTGCCGAGACGCTTGTGCATCTCGGAAATTTCCAGACGCATGCCCACGCGCAACGCCGCATCCAGATTGGATAGCGGTTCGTCGAACAAAAAGGCGGAAGGTTCACGCACGATAGCCCGCCCAATGGCCACCCGCTGGCGCTGGCCGCCGGAAAGCTGGCCGGGTTTGCGGTCCAGATAATCCAGCAAATTGAGGGATTTGGCCGCCGCCATGACCCGCTCATTCTGCTCCTCTTCCGAAAGGCCCGCCATCCGCATGGGGAAGGCGATATTCTTGCGCACTGTCATGTGCGGATAGAGGGCATAGGACTGGAACACCATGGCCAGCCCCCGCTTGGAGGGGGAGACTTCGGTGACATCATTGCCGTCGATAATCACCCGCCCTTCGGTGCAATCTTCCAGCCCGGCAATGATGCGCAGCAAGGTGGATTTCCCGCATCCGGAAGGACCCACGAAGACGGCAAATTCGCCATCCTCAATGTGAAGGTTCAGGGGTGGGATGACCTCGACGGCATCGAAGCGTTTCACCACATCTTTGAGAATAATTTCACCCATGGCTCCTCTCCCTACTTAACCGCGCCGAAGGTGAGGCCCTGCACCAACTGTTTCTGGCAAAACCAGCCCAGCACCACGATGGGTCCCACGGCGGCAGCGGATACGGCGGAGAGACGGCCGAAGAACAGGCCTTCCGGCGCGCGATTGCCCTCAATGAGTTTTGACAGGGTGGCGGCTTCCGTGGTGGTCAGCCGCACGGTCCAATAGGCCTCGTTCCAGCAAAAGATGAAGCAGAGCAGCGCCGTGGAGGCGATGCCACCCCAGGCGAGGGGGATGAGAATCTCTTTGATCTCTCCCCAGGTACTCACCCCGTCCATCTGGCCGGCCTCAATAATGTCCTTGGGTATTTCCTTGAAATAGGTGAACAGCATCCAGGTGACGATGGGCAGGTTGATGAGCGCCAGCACCATGATGACCACGAAATGGGTGTCGAAAATGCCAAGACTCTTGGCCAGAAAAGTCATGGGATAAAGCACGGCGGCGGCGGGAAGCATCTTCGTGGAGAGCATCCACATGAGCACATCTTTGGTGCGCCGTGTGGGGTTGAACGCCATGGCATAGGCGGCGGGAATGCCCACGAACAGGGCCACAGCGGTGGCCAGAAGGGAGGTGATGACGGAATTGGTGGCAAAGCGCCAATAGTCATAATTCTCCGTCATGTTGAGATAGTTATCGAGCGTGGGTGTGAAGAAGAACAGAAATTCCGGCTTCACCGCATCTGCATCAGTTTTGAAACTGGTGAAGACCAGCCAGAAAATGGGGAAGAAGAACAGCAGCGCTACAACCCATGCCAGGATGGGCCGCCCAACCGTGCTCCATTTAGATGTTTGCGCCACAATGGCCATGGTCCTGCTCCCCCTATTCCATCAACGTCTTGCCGACCATGCGCAGCAGGAAGATGGCTACGATATTGGCGAGAATGACGGCAAAGATGCCCGTGGCGCTGGCGGCACCGATATTGTTGTTGGCGAACTCACCGATGAGATAAGGCAGATTCTTGTTGCCATTGCCCCGGCTGACGATCTCGATTTCCGCGTAAAGCGACAGGTGGAAGATGGCCTGAATCATGACCACAATGGCGATGGGACGGCCCAGATGGGGCAGCGTGAGAAACCGAAACTGGTTCCATGCCCCCGCCCCATCCAGAATGGCGGCCTCCTTCTGCTGCTCATCTTCCGATTGCAGCGAAGTCATGAAGATAAGGACAGCAAAGGGGGTCCATTGCCAAGTGACCATCATGATGACGGCATAGGCGGAGGTCTGCGTGGCACGGAAAGACACGGGTTCAAAAGTGGGCCAGAGGGAGAAGAACCAGCCCACCAGCGGCGCGTCTTTCATGCCCGCTATGAACGTGTTGATGCCGTCCACGGCCAGCCCGTTGAGGCCCAGAACGGGATCGAGGATCATGTTGATCCACAGCACGGCGTTCACCGCCGGCATGATGAAAAAGGGCGAGATCAACAGAACCCGCACGATGCCTTGGCCCGGAAAAGCCTTGTTGATGAGTACGGCGATCAAAACACCGAAGATCACTGTGAGAAACAGAATGCTGCCCACAATGAACAAGCTGTTTTGCATGGCAAAGACAAAGTCTTTGGCGTTGAGCACATATTCGTAATTGCCGAAGCCGCGCCAATTGCTGATGGAGGGCGTCGTCCATTCCGGGCGACGCAGGCTGTTGAGCACGTAGCGGATGAACGAAAAATAGAGCGTCATGGCCAGCGGCACGAGCATCCAGATCAACAGCAACACCACGGCGGGGGTCTGCAAGAGACGGGGTATGGTTCTGCTGGACATGATTTCCCCTCCCCGAGAAATGCTGCGTTGTTTCAACCACGCCGGGGTGAGCCCCGATCATTTGGCCAAGCTCTTTGGGAAAACCAGATGTTTAGCTGATTTTACCGAAGGGCTTTTGAAGGCGTAAAAGAAAGGCCCGGCACAGGCCGGGCCTTTCTCAAAAATCCGCTTTTAGTAACCGGCTTCTTCCATAATTTTTTCTGCGGCTTCCTGGGAAGCGGCCAAAGCCTCATCCACAGATTTTGCGCCGGAAAGGGCCGCAGCCATTTCCTGAGCCACAACCGAACCCACTTCAGGGAATTCGGGTATGGCGGCGAACTGCACACCCACATAGGGCTTCAGGTCCGTGGCGCCGGGGGCCGCGGACTCGATCGCCTTCATCTCAGCTTCCGCGAATTTCGCAGCCGCCTTGAATTCCGGGTAGGCATAGGTAGAAGCCCGCGTGCCGGTGGGCACTTTACCCCAACCAAACTCGGGGTGCTCGGCCACAGCTTTGATGTATTCCTTGGACGTGGCCCACTCGATGAAAGCCTTAGCTTCCGCCGTGTTTTTTGTGCCCGATGGTACGGCCATGGCCCAAGCCCACAGCCAGTTGGCGCCCACAGGGTTACCTGCATTGGGCGACTGGGCGTAGGCCACATTTGGGCTCTCCAGGAACGAGGCTGCGATGGTGGCGTCGATCCACATGCCGCATTTGTTTTCGTTGTAGAGGGCCAGGATCTCGTTGAAGGAATTGCCTTCGGAGCCGGGAGGGCCATAGGTGCCCAAAAGGTCCACATAGAAGGAAATGGCTTTCTTCCACGCATCGGAATTGATGGTGGGTTTGAAATCCTTATCGAACCAGGCACCGCCGAAGGAATTCACCATTGTAGTGATGAAGGCCATGTTGTCGCCCCAGCCAGGCTTGCCGCGCAGGCACACGCCATAGACGCCGCCATCGGGGTTGTGCATGGCCGCAGCGGCTTTCTTGATGTTGTCCCAGCTGTCATTGTCGGCGATGGCAACACCAGCCTTATCGGCCAGGTCCTTGCGATACATGACCATGGAAGATTCGCCGTAGAACGGGGCCGCATAAAGCGTGCCGTCATAGGAAAGGCCGTTGCGGATGGCGGGGAGCATGTCGTCCATGTCATAGCCCGCGCCGAAGTTCAGCGGCTCGATCCACCCGGCCTTGCCCCAGATGGGCGCTTCCTGCATGCCGATATTGATGATGTCATATTGGCCACCACCGGTGGCCGTGTCCGATGTGACCTGCTCCCGCAGAACGCCTTCCTCCAAAGACACCCATTTGAGCTGAACACCGGTTTCCTTGGTGTAGGCCTCGGCGACCTTTTTCATGTTCTCCATATGGCCATTGTTCACAATGGCGATGGTGAGTGACTTGGCGTGACCATCCGCCAGGGCCACATTGGCCACAGCGGTGACGACACCGGCTGCGGCCACAAAACCGACAGCGGTATTCATGAGTTTGCGTTTAACAGACATTGCGTCCTCCCTATTTTGCGCCGCCATTGTTCGCGCATGGGAGCAAGCCGGTCAACCCAAATTTTTACACGCGTAAGAAAATGGGTTGAAGCGTAGGTATTCTCACAAAGGAAAGGCCGGACTTTTCAGAGCTTAGAGCACTGCGCATTTAACCTGAATCAAAAATTGCTGTCTCTCAAACAGCAAGGTGCTGTTTTCGAACGCATTTTTTGATGCTTCACTGTTTCATATGGAATGCGAGATGCTTTAGAAGCCCGGCCTTCCCGCTTTTCCGTTTAGAAGTGGACAGACAGGCTATCCAAGGGTTTTTGAAGGGGTGGGGCGAATTTGGTGAGGTCAATGCCTTCCACCGCCACCTTGTACTCTTCCAACGTGGGCGTGCGGCCCAAAATGGCAGAAAGCACAACGACGGGTGTTGACCCTAAAAGCGATTCACCCTTTTTGGTCTCAGAATCCGCCACAACCCGGCCCTGGAAGAGGCGAGTGGATGTGGCGAGAACGGTGTCACCCTTGGCCGCTTTTTCCTGATTGCCCATGCAAAGGTTACAGCCGGGCCGCTCCAGATACAGAATATTCTCATATTCCGTCCGCGCGGTCTCCTTGGGCGCACTGTCGTCAAACTCGAACCCGGCATATTCAGACAGAATATCCCAATCGCCCTCTTCTTTCAGTTCATCGATAATGTTGTAGGTGGGAGCGGCCACCACGAGGGGTGCTTGGAACTCCACCTTGCCATAGGCCGCTTCCAAATTGCGCAACATCTGGGCGACGATCTTGATGTCGCCCTTGTGCACCATGCACGAGCCCACAAAGCCCAAGTCAACTTTCTTTTCGGCCCCGTAATAGGAAATGGGGCGAATGGTATCGTGGGTGTAGCGCTTGGAAACGTCGGCATTGTTCACGTCCGGGTCAGCGATCATGGGTTCCACGATTTCTTCCAGATCCACTTCCACCTCAGCGAAATATTTGGCGTTGGCATCAGGGGCCAAAGCCGGCTTTTCGCCGGAACGGATTTCGGCAATGCGGTTGTTGGCTTTCTCCACCAGACCGCCCAGCATTTCGGCGTCATTATCCATGCCCTTGTCGATCATGATCTGAATGCGATCGCGAGCAATTTCCAGCGACTCAATGAGCGTTTCATCTTCGGAAATACAGATGGAGGCTTTGGCCTTCATCTCCGCCGTCCAGTCTGTAAAAGTGAAAGCCTGGTCGGCCAGCAGAGTGCCAATGTGAACCTCGATCACGCGGCCCTGGAACACGTTGTCCCCGTGTTGGGCCAGCATTTGGGCCTGTGTGGCGTGGACCACATCGCGGAAGTCCATCCAGTCAGCCATCTTGCCCTTGAAAGTCACTTTCACCGATTCCGGAATGGGCATGGTTGCCTCGCCGGTGGCCAGAGCCAGAGCCACTGTGCCGGAATCCGCGCCGAAAGCCACGCCTTTGGACATGCGCGTGTGGCTGTCACCACCGATGATAATGTCCCAATCGCTCACCGTAATGTCGTTGAGGACTTTGTGGATCACGTCAGTCATGGAGTGATAGACGTCCTTGGGATCCCGGGCGGTGATAAGCCCGAATTTGTGCATGAAAGCCATCAGGCGGGGCGTGTTGGCCTGGGCTTTCAGGTCCCATACAGAAGCCGTGTGGCAGCCGGACTGGTAGGCCCCATCCACGCTGGGGGACAGTACGGTGGCGGCCATGGCCTCCAATTCCTGGCTGGTCATGAGGCCGGTCGTATCCTGCGAGCCAACAATGTTGACCTTTACCCGCACGTCAGAACCCGCATGGAGGGCCTTGCCGGGCGTATTGCCCCGGGCATTGGCGTTGAAGATTTTTTCGACCGCCGTCAGGCCTTGGCCTTCATGGCTGATTTCCTTGGACGGTGCGAAAGCGGATTTCAGCGGGATGCCCAAAGTTTCACAGGCGAACGTTTGCAGCATTTTGCCAAAGACGATGGCGTAAGACCCACCCGCCTTCATGAATTCCATCTTCTGAGGCGTAAAGGAACCGGCCATATCAACCAGCTCTTCTTCACCGTCAGCACTGTAGAGCTTTTTCTCCTTGGTATTGATTTTCAATACCGTGCCGGTTTCCACCGAGTAGCGCTGTTCCAAAACGGCGTTACCATCATTGTTGAGAATGGGCTTGCCGTCGGCATCGAGCTTTTTGACCCAGTTCTTCAAATCAACCCCAATGCCGCCGGTCACGCCAACGGTGGTGAGGAAGATGGGTGAAATGCCGTTTGTGCCTGCCACAACGGGCGCGATATTCACAAAAGGCACGTAAGGCGAGGCTTGCTGGCCGGTCCACAGGGCCACATTATTGACCCCGGACATGCGCGAAGACCCCACGCCCATGGTGCCTTTTTCGGCAATCAACATCACCTGCTTATCAGGATGCTGTAGCTTCAGTGCCTGAATTTCTTTTTGAGCCTCTTCCGACATCATGCATTTGCCATGCAGTTCCCGGTCTGCGCGGGAATGGGCCTGATTGCCGGGGGAGAGCAAGTCGGTGGAAATATCACCTTCAGCGGCAATATAGGTGACAATTTCAATTTCTTCGTCAATTTCGGGCAGCTTGCTGAAAAACTCAGCGTCCGCGTAGCTCTTGATGAGGTCTGTTGCGAGGTCGTTCCCCGCCTCATGGGCTGCTTTGAGGCGGTCCGTATCGGCCTCGTAGAGAAACACTTGCGTTTTCAGCACTTCCACCGCCTGGCGGGCAATATCCTCACGGTCGCCCAGGGCCACATCCAGAAGGACCTCAACGGAGGGGCCGCCTTTCATGTGCGAGAGAAGTTCAAAAGCAAACTCGGTGGAGATTTCTTCCACCTGCGCGTCACCCAAAATGATTTCCTTGAGGAACTGTGCCTTTACGCCAGCGGCAGACGTGGTGCCGGGCAATGTATTATAAATGAAGAAATCCAGAGAGGCGGCACGGTGCGGATTGGACATATCCTTAACTTGCTCAATAATTTCAGCAGTAAGGCCCCCATCATCAATGGGCTTTGGGTTTAGCCCCTCTTTCTTACGCTCTTCAATTTCCAGCAGATATTTTTTGTACAAGGCCATGACAGTACCAACGCTTCAAAAAAGTTGTGTTTGTGCAAGTGCGCGGATCAGGCGGTGCTCCCGGACGCCATGTCGCACATGACCGCGAAAAAAACGGTACCAGACACACGCTTGCAAGGTCTCCCTATCCTCTCAATAAGACCCAAGCGCCCCCCACGCAACCTCGCCATTGGGCGAAGGTTAGGTGATTTTCGGAAAGCAAAAGCTAGGGTTAGCGCTTATGTCTCGTTAATCGCCAACGCAAATCAAAACTGAGTGCCAATGCTCTCGGCGTTTGCTGCTCAATCGCCTGCCGCTTGGATAAACTATGCCTGTCTTCCTCATTTCGCTGACGCGAATTGAGTTTGGTGCCCCCCGCCGGAATCGAACCGGCACTCCCGAAGGAACGGGATTTTGAATCCCGCGCGTCTACCAATTCCGCCAGAGGGGCAGCAGAGGCGGGCGGCGCAGGGGGCGCGGCCCGTGGTATGGGGCGGTTATAGCGTGGCGAGGATGATTGGCAATATGAGCAGCGCCATTCCGGGTTGAAAAATGCGCAGCGCTGCGGTCCAAACCCTAAGCGCTTGAAGCCAAAGCGTTGGCGTGGCAACGGTGCGCACAACGCCTCCGCCTGTGAAAGCAAAGCCCATGATCCGCGCCCTTTATGACTGGATGTTCCGGCTGGCGCAGGGACGTCATGCGCAAAAGGCGCTGGCGGGGGTCTCGTTCATGGAGTCCTCATTCTTTCCCATCCCGCCCGATGTGATGCTCATCCCCATGGTGCTGGCCAAGCGGGACCAGTGGCTGCGCATTGCCGCCGTCTGCACCATCGCCTCTGTTTTGGGCGCAGTACTAGGCTATGCCATTGGGGCTTTGGCCTATGAATTGATCGGCCAACCCATCCTGGCATTTTACGGCAAGCAGCAGGCCTTTGCCGATCTGGCAGAGACCTATAATGGCCCTGCCGGCCTGCTGGCCGTGTTTGCGGGCGCGGTGACGTTTTTGCCCTATAAGCTGTTTACGATCTTCTCCGGCACAACCGGGCTCAATATGGCCCTTTTTATCGGTATTTCCATCATCGGGCGGGGCATGCGGTTTTTCCTCGTGGCCTTTCTACTCTACAAGTTTGGCGACCCGGTGCGGCTGTTCATCGAAAAGCGGCTGAACTTTTTCTTCGTGCTGGGCGTCATCCTGCTAGTGGGCGGGTTTGTGGCAGTACGTTATCTGATTTAAGGCCTTGGTGATGGACGCAACGGTTGCCGATAATCAAAAGCTGAAACTGCCCCTGGCGGTCGTGCTGTTTGGCATGGTGGCCATTATCAGCGCGGCTCTGGCTTTCGAATATGCGGGCTACGCACCCTGCCAATTATGCCTTGAGCAGCGGCTCCCCTATTATTGGGGCATGCCTTTTGTGGGCGCAGGGCTGTTGGCGGCTTTGTTTTCCCTTCCCGCCTGTGCGGCGCGGGGGGCATTGGCCATTGGGTTTATCTGTCTGGTCGCCACTCTTCTGTTGGGGGCCTACCATTCCGGGGTGGAATGGGGCGTGTTTGCGGCACCCCAATCCTGCGGCGCGGGCATTACCGGAACGTCCAGCGATGCGGACTCTCTGCTTGAGAGTCTGGCGGCGGCCAAACCGCCCAGTTGTGACGAAGCGGCTGGCCGGTTTCTGGGTATCAGTTTTGCCAATGCCAATGTATTGGGTGCTGGTGGCTTAGCACTTTATGCTTTCTTCGCCCTGCGCAAATAGACGCCCAACCCCTGTACGGCTTCCCCCTATGGTTTCCAAGTAACCTTACTGGCATGCCCCTTGCAGCTCCTTCCACACGGGGCTGTTGGAGGTGTCGTGTCGTTTCAATTTAGCACGGCCCTTCCTTTATTGAGCAACCAAGGCGGAACAAGTGTCCGCTTTTTGAACAGGTGTGGAGTGCATTATGGAAGCGACAAAAGGCGATTGGGGCGCGGTGATTGATACCACGATCATCGGCATTCATCAGGTGGTGATGGAAGATGGACGGGTTTTGTATTGGGGCGGTGATGGGAACGGCAATGCCTTCTCCAACACCCAAAAATACGGGATTTTTGATCCCGCCACGCAAACCCATGAAATTTTGGAAGCTGACCACATCGTGCGAATGTTTTGCGGCGCGGGCGTTATCATTCCCGGCACGGATAAAGTGCTGATTGCCGGGGGCAACGGCTCCGGCGCGCCCGGGGGGCAGATTTTCGATCTCTCCGACATGGAATTGGTGAAAGATGAAGCCAATGAACTGGCCGTGGGCCGCTTCTACCCCACCACAGTCTCCCTCTCCACCGGTCAGGTGGTGATCCTGGGCGGGAACGGGAATAAGGCCCTCAACGGGATTCCTGAAATCTTCACCTTGGGTGAAGGCTGGCGTCAGTTGGAGGGGGCAACAGACCCGGATGTGAGCACCAATTGGTGGTATCCCAAGGCCTGGGTGAACAGCGAAGGGGAAGTGCTCTACTTCGCCATCAACAGCGGCAACCAGTCCGGCAATGTCACCGGCGGCACGCTGGAAGTGATGGCGCTGGACCCCTCCGGCAATGGTTCCATTGAACAGGTGGGCGTGGTGCCGTTTTCCATGGACGCCACCTCTCCTGCCGTCATGTATGATGTGGGCAAGATCGTCATCATGGATGCAACCGGCAACCTTTGGTACATGGACATAAACGGGCCGGAACCCGTGTTCACCTTTGCCGCTGATCTGCCCACCGACCGCAATAATTCTGACATGACAGTGCTGGCCGATGGCCGCATTCTCATCAATGGCGGCACGACCACGGGCAATTCTCAAGACATCAACAATGCAATCCTGGAATCCACCATTTTTGACCCCTATTCCGGCACGGTAACCGTGGTGGACGCGGAAGATGTGATGCGCCTCTATCACTCCTCTTCCACCCTACTGGCCGATGGCACGGTGCTGTCCATGGGTGGAGGCGGCCTGAACGGCACGCTGGATTTCATGGATGCGCAAATCTACACGCCGGACTATCTCTTTAACGAAGACGGCACGCTGGCGGACCGTCCCGAAATCCTGTCTGCACCGGAAACGGCAGAGCCCGGCGATACGCTGACAATCACGGTTGACGATGCCTCCACCATCGCGCGCATGTCTTTTGTGAAAACCGGCGCTGTCACCCACTCCATCAACATGGAATCGGGGCGGATGGATTTGGACTTCACGGTCATCGACAATCAGACCATTGAAGTAACCCTGCCGGAAAACGCCAATGTGGTGGGCGCGGGCAATTGGATGCTGTTTGCCATTGATGATGAGGGCGTGCCGTCCGTGGCCCCCATCATCAAAGTGCAACCCACACAAGCGCCCTATGAAGCGCCGCTGCCGCTGGGCGCGGTGGAAGGCACACTGTCGGTGGACTATTTCAACGCCGATGCGGATGTTCTGGCCGACGTGGATTTTGATGGGCCTGTTATCTTTGAAGAAGACCTCACCGAGATTCAGGAAAACGCGGGCAATGGCACGTTTTACGCCGGTGGACCGGACAACCAGTTTGCCGCCCGCTACACGGGCGAGTTTCTCATTGAAACGGCAGGAGAATACACGTTCTTCCTCAATTCCGATGATGGCTCCCGCCTGCTTATCGACGGCCAAGAAATTATTCTCAACGACGGCCTGCATGCGGAAAAGGAAATCTCCGGCACCATCACGTTGGATGCGGGTATCCACACGCTGAGTGCGGATTACTTTGAGCAGGGCGGCCAAGCGGTCATAGAATTGGATTGGTCCGGGCCGGACTTTGCCCGGTCGTCTTTTGCAGTCACAGGCGACGCGCCAGTCCTGGGCGACGTGGTCAATGACATCCAAAATGAGGTGCAGTTTCTCGATGGGATTGGAGAGAACGACATTTTTGCCATTGATGGTGTCTCTTCAGATTATGGCTGGGGGCCCACGGAAGATGGGGAAGGGATTGTCGTTTGGGGACCCACGGGCCACGACCTGCTTTACGGCTTTGAAGCCATCAAGTTCAACGAAACCACCATCTCCCTGGTGCCGGATGAGCCGGGTATCTTTAATGACATCGAAGGGGTCACCCAATTCCTCTCCGGCACAACGGACGGGGAAGAGACTTTTGTCATCGATGGCAATTCCACCGATTACGGTTGGGGCCCTACGGAAGACGGGCAAGGCATTGTCGTGTGGGGTCCCACCGGGACCGACCTGCTCTATGATTTCGACAAGATCGCCTTCAACGATCAAACGGTCACCCTAACCGATCCCACGGCCGGTCTCGTGGTGGATGATGATCCGCTCACCACGCAATATGAGTTTGGCACCGACAATGTGGACCGCTTCGTCATTAATGATGTGGCCAGCAATTACGGTGTCGGCCCCACGGGCGATGGCGGTATTGTGGTGTGGAACACGGAAAACTCTTCCCACGACATTTTGTATGATTTCGAGGAGATCGAATTCAACGACAGTGTCGTGCAGTTGGAACAGTTCTTCGCTTAAAGCACTATACCACTCGGGATGAGGGAGGATGGCCGTGGGAACGGCCCATTCTCCCTCACCGCGCTATTATCTCCGGCCCCATCAGCGTATTGGGCAGGAAGGTGGAAATAGCCGGCACATAGGTCACCAAAATCAAAAAGATGAACATGATGCCCAGGAAAGGCAGAGCAGCGCGCACCACGCCCATCATGGACATATTGGCCACGCCCGCTGTCACAAACAGGTTGAGCCCCACCGGCGGCGTAATCATCCCGATCTCCATATTGACCACCATGATGATGCCCAGATGGATGGGATCGATGCCCAGCTCAATGGCGATGGGGAAGACCAGCGGTGCCACAATGACCAACAGGCCCGATGGCTCCATAAACTGCCCGCCAATGAGCAGTATCACGTTCACGATGATGAGAAACATGATGGGCCCGAAGCCATAGGCCAGCATGGTCTGCGTGATCTGCTGGGGGATTTGTTCATCCGTAATCACATGCTTGAGCAGCAACGCATTGGCGATGACGAACATCAGCGTGATGATGAGTTTGCCCGCATCCCGAAGCGTGTTCACCGTATCCGGGTGCCACAGGGCTGTAACCAGCGTGTGGGGTTTTTTCAGCAGGGAGCGTCCCTCTTTCAGCGGCCCCATATCCCGGTAAACGAACGTGGCCACAAGAAAAGCATAGATGGAGGCCACCGCCGCCGCTTCTGTGGGCGTGAAGATGGCCCCAGTCACGCCGGGAATGCCGTAAATGCCCACCATGATGATGACGATGAGCATCAAGCCCCAGGCCGCCTCGCGGAAGGAATTGAGGATTTCGCGAAAGCCCTTGAACTCCCCCGCCGGCATGTCCTTGATGCGGGCCATAATGTAAATGCCGATCATCAGCATGGTACCGGCCAAAAGGCCCGGAATGACCCCGGCCAGGAACATGCGGCCCACGGAGACTTCCACCGCCGCCGCATAGACCACCATGACGATGGAGGGTGGGATGAGAATGCCCAGCGTCCCCGCATTGGCAATCACACCCGCCGCAAATTCCTTCGTATAGCCCACCTGCCGCATGGCGGCGATGACGATAGAGCCTATGGCCACCACTGTGGCGGGGGATGAGCCGGAGAGGGCGGCAAAAATCATGCAGGCCAACACGCCCGCAATGGCAAGCCCACCCCGCAAATGCCCCACCAGCGCAATGGAAAAGCGGATAATCCGAGCCGCCACACCACCGGTGGACATGAAAGACGAGGCTAAAATGAAAAACGGGATGGCCAGCAAGGTGGAGTGACCCTCAAAGGCCTCAAATAGGGTCTGCGCCACGGAAGCCAAAGTGCTTTCGGAAAACACCAGCAGGAACATGACCGAGGAAAAGCCCAGCGCCACCGCAATAGGTGTCCCCACCAACATCAAGCCAATGACGAGAACGAAGAGGAGGAGAATTTCCATTACTTCTGCCCCTTCTCGTCTGCGTCGAGGCGAGCAGCAGCAGCAGCTACATCATCTTCCGCCTCATGGCTGACGATCAACATGTCCTGCTCGCCACGCCAAACGCGCATGCCGGCTTGAAAAAACCGAAAAACCAGCAGGCCCATGGAAAGGGGCATCACCAGATAAGGCACCACTTTGGGCATTTTCTCGTAGGCTTCGCCTTCGTTGAAAACGGTCTCTAGCCAGGTAAGGAAAAAGGGTACGGGAATATCCTGCGTCTCATACCAGCCCTGCCCGCGATATTTCTCCACGAACCCTGTGGGAAACCAGCGGCCCGATGTGGGGGGTAGATTGGCGTAGGGTGCCCAATAGTCCCACGAGCCTTTCAACAGCAGCAGGGCGTAAACCAGACAGACCGCCACCACAAACAGGCCCAGCGGTTTTTTAACCGTGGGTTTGACGGCGTTCACCACCGCATCCACGCCCAAATGGAGCGTCTTCTTCACCGCATAGCTGGCCCCCAGCAGCACGAGCCATGCGAACAAAAAGACGGTGAGTTCCAGCGCATAGAATATGTTGGAATTGAACACATACCGCGCCACCACATTGGCGAAGGTCATCAGCGTCATCACGCCCAGCAGAAGGGCGATAATGCTCTCCTCCAACCGGTCGCTGCCGCTTGCATTCGTACTGTGCTGCACAACATCCCCCAGACGCAGTGATATTGGTTTGTGGGAAATGAGAACCCAACCAACTCGTCATGGGCCGACTTGATCGGCCCATCTCCCAAGTGTCAGGAGATCCGCCGATCAAGTCGGCGGATGACGGAACTTAAAAAACAACGGGGCAAGCCGCATGGCTTGCCCCGAGAAGCGGGCCTACATGCCTGCGTTGATTTTTTGCGCGGTATCGATGTTTTCCTGGCCCACATCGTCGGCAAACTTCGCCCAAACGGGCTTCATCACGTCCACCCAAGCCTGACGTTGCTCAGCGTTCAGCGTGCGCACCGTGCCACCGGCATCGATGATGGACTGTTTGGCAGCCGCGTTCACCGCGGTGGATTCCTTGTTACGGGTCTCGGTGACCTCGGCAACAATCTTCAGCAACTGGTCGCGCACTGGGGCGTCCAGACCTTCCAGCCAATCCACGGACGTGACCACCAGATAGTCGATGATGCCGTGGTCGGTTTGCGTCACACCGTCCTGCACTTCAAAGAACTTTTTGCCGTAAATGTTGGACCAGGTGTTTTCCTGACCGTCCACCACGCCCTGTTGCAGCGCACCGTAGACTTCAGAAAACGCCATTTTCTGTGGCGAACCGCCAATGGCTTCCATCTGTGCCACCAAGACGTCGGAAGACTGCACGCGGAATTTCAGGCCATTAGCATCGGTGGGCTGCACCAGCGGCACCTTGGCCGACATCTGCTTCATGCCATTGTGCCAATAAGCCAAGCCCTGAAGGCCGCGACGCTGCATGGAATCCAGCATGGCCTGCCCGGCTTCAGACGCCTGAAACGCTTCCACAGCTTCAATGTTCTTGAACATGAACGGCAAATCGAAAATACGGAATTTCTTGGTGAATTTCTCAAATTTCGAAAGCGACGGGGCCGCCAGCTGCACATCCCCCTGCAACATGGCTTCCAGCACCTTATTGTCATTGTAGAGCGTGGAGTTGGGGTAGACCTCCATACAGGCCTTGCCGTTCATTTCCGTATTCACCCGCTCGGCCAGTAACGATGCTGCGATGCCCTTCGGGTGTTTGTCCGTATTGGTCACATGGGCAAATTTGATGACCATTTCACCATCGTCACACGCGGCGATGGCGGAACCGGCTGTGCCAGCAAGAAATGCAGCCGTGATGGCTGCCAAAAATTTGGTTTTCATAATGAACCTCCCAGAGTTTTGTGCGCCTCTTTCGCACATCCCTATGAAGCCCACTGACAGCGCAAAGCGCAAGCCCAAGGTTTTTTGGAAAATAACGATATATTTCAATTATTTAGGAGAATACGCGTCACTGAAGCCCAAAAACTCCCGAAACTTTGAGCAAAATATTGAAGCAAAAGAAGGCGTTGGAGCCGTAACAAGACCCGCGAAAGTGCTTTCTAGCGGTTGCGACGGACCACACAAAATCCGCCCGCCTTGCGGATGGAATTGCACAAACCATTAGCCTTGGCCCGTGTGGAGGCTCCCAAGCGCACGGCCCATTTGCTGCGCACGCCGCGCGGTGTGCGCTGGCGGTAAAGGCGGGGTTTGGCATCGCCGATGGCCAGGCGCAGTTTTGCGCGCACCCGCGTCCAAGACCGCATGGCCCGATCTTGGGAAAAGGAACCGGCAACCTGCACACCCCAGGGCTGAAAATCCCCCTCTTCAACACGGGCAATGCGCCGGGCCCGGGTTTTGCGGATGGGAAGCGCTTCGCACGCGGCCAAAAACGGCTTGCCTTCGGTCAGAGAAAAATCGAGCACCCGCGCAGCAGAGCCACGAAAGGCCTCCGCCCGCTGGCCGGTAATGGCGGCCACATAGTCCCGCGTTTCAAAGGGCAGGCCCGATTTGCCCGCAAGCCAGCGCCGCACCCGGCCCTCCCCGGCATTATAGGCCATGGCCGCCAAACCAAAATTGCCCAAACGGTCCTGCAGCAAAGACAATAGAGCCGCCGACCCAGGCAAGGCTTGCAGCGGGTCAAACGGGTCCTTTAAACCCTGATCGCGGGCTGTTCCGGGCATAAATTGGGCAATTCCTTGCGCACCCACCGGGCTTATGGCCCCCGCATCAAACCGGCTCTCCGTCCAAATCAGGCGGGTAAAAGTTGCGCGGGGCAAATCATATTCCCGCGACAGGTGGTCAAGCGCCTTGCAGATTTGGCTGGTCGTCCATTGTTTCGACTTGGCCTTGTCGGCCGCACCCGCCGAACTGGTTAAAGTAACAGCGATGATAAGGACGACGGCGCGGATCATAATGCGCCCCTTCTCCTGCCTATTGGGCGGCGTCCGCCGCTCCATCGCCGTAGCGGGTTTCCACGTAATTTTGCACCAGCGTTTCAAACTCCTCGGCAATGTTGGGGCCGCGCAAAGTCACGGCCTTTTTGCCGTCGATAAATACCGGTGCCGCCGGGGTCTCCCCCGTGCCGGGCAAAGATATGCCAATGTCAGCATGCTTGCTCTCACCGGGGCCATTCACAATGCAGCCCATGACGGCCACTTTCAAATCGGCCACGCCGGGATAGCGCTCCCGCCAGATGGGCATGTTTTCGCGCAACTGACCCTGAATTTTCGCTGCCAGTTCCTGGAAGACCGTCGAAGTGGTGCGCCCACAACCGGGGCAGGCAGCCACGATGGGCACAAAGGAGCGAAAGCCCATGACCTGCAACAATTCCTGCGCCACCTGCACTTCGCGGGTGCGGTCTCCCCCCGGTTCCGGTGTGAGCGAAATGCGAATGGTATCGCCAATGCCCTGCTGCAGCAAAATCCCAAGAGCGGCAGAAGAAGCCACAATGCCCTTACTGCCCATGCCCGCTTCCGTCAGACCCAAATGCAAAGCATGGTCGGACCGGCGCGCCAGTTCGGCATAAACGGCAATAAGATTTTGCACCTGCGAGACCTTTGCCGACAGGATGATCTTATCCCGCGAAAGACCGATCCGCTCCGCCTCCGCAGCGGAAAGTAGAGCGGACTGCACGATGGCTTCGCGCATCACTTCTTCAGCAGAAAGGGGCGAGCCATTTTCCGCATTCTCATCCATCAGTTTGGTGAGAAGCGCTTGGTCCAGCGACCCCCAGTTTACCCCAATACGCACGGGTTTATCGTGGCGGATGGCCGTCTCGATAATGGCGGCGAAATGCTTGTCCTTTTTATCCTTAAACCCCACATTGCCGGGGTTGATGCGATACTTAGCCAGCGCTTCCGCGCAAGCGGGGTGATCGGCCAGTAATTTATGGCCGATATAGTGGAAGTCTCCCACCAGCGGCACGTTGATGCCAAGGCGGTCCAGGCGTTCCCGAATATGGGGCACAGCCGCAGCCGCCTCGTCCCGGTCCACGGTGATGCGCACGATTTCGGACCCGGCGCGCGCCAGTGCAGCCACCTGTTCCACGGTGGAATCCGCGTCCGCCGTATCCGTATTGGTCATGGATTGAACCACAACGGGGTTTGCGCCACCCACGGTCACCGGCCCCACGGGAACACCCACCGTACGTTGCCGGCCCAAGGGCGTTATCAGCGGAGCAGCGTTCTTAAACGGATCGCAAAAAAGGCTCATCGATATTCTCTCCACCTACCGCTCGGTTCGCGGTGCGGCATAATCGCTTAGGTAAGGGTCACATGTCCAGTTTGTTGGACAAAGTTCAGCCCACAATCGGCCCAAACCCGCCGCGCCCGTCACATAGGCGCTGCGCTGAATTTCGCCAGCACTCTGGTACGAAATTCTGATAATCTTATGTGAGGCAAAACGCAGCTTGAGGAAACAGCCATGAAACTCACCGTCAATGGCACGCAAATGGACTTGGATGCGGAACCGGACATGCCTCTCCTTTGGGCCCTGCGCGATCTGGTGGGCCTGAAAGGGCCAAAGTTTGGTTGCGGCATTGCCGCCTGCGGGTCCTGCACCGTCATGATTGACGGCGTGGCCCAGCGCTCCTGCGTTTTAGCCCTTGAGGACGTGGATGGGGAAGTCACCACCATTGAGGGCATTTCCAACGGCGAAACGCTCCACCCGGTACAACAGGCCTGGATTGAAAATCAGGTGGCCCAATGCGGCTATTGCCAATCGGGCCAGATCATGGCCGCGGTGGCCCTGTTGGATGAAGTGCCAAACCCCACCGATGAAGACATCAACGCTGCCATGACCAATCTGTGTCGCTGCGGCACCTACCCGCAGATCCGCCAAGCCATCAAACGGGCGGCGGAGTTGAAATCCCAAACAGGCGGGGAGGCATAGGGATGGGCAAGATACTCAGACGCACTTTTCTCATCGGTGGTGCAGCCATTGCCGGGGGCGTGGCCTTTGGCGCGTACATCGTCAATCGGGACCACGCCAATCCCCTCATCGGGACGACTAAAGAGGGTGAAGTCGCTTTCAATCCCTATTTGAAAATCACCGAAGATGACCAAATCACCGTGATGGTGCCCCGTGCCGAAATGGGTCAGGGCATCACCACTACGCTCACCGCCCTGCTGGCGGAGGAGTTGGATGTTACTCTTGAAAAAGTGACGGTGGAAATCGCCCCTGCCGCCAATGCCTATTACAATTCCACCATGCTGGAGGAAGGGGCAGGCAAACCCCATTTCGACCGCTCCTTCAGCGCCGAAGCCCTGCGCGCCACCATGGGCACGGTGGGTAAAGTGTTGGGCTTACAGGTCACCGGTGGCTCCACTTCCACCATTGATGCCTATGAAAAAATGCGGATGGCCGGGGCCACGGCCCGCGAAACGCTGAAACTCGCAGCCTATAAGCAGACGGGCATCGATACCGATGGTATGAAAACCAGCGACGGCGCTGTGATTTTGCCGGACGGCACAAAACTGCCCTATGGATCACTGGCGCAGACCGCAGCCGAAATTGACACGCCCTCTGATGTGGCCCTGCGACCCGCATCCGATTGGAAAATTCTGGGCAAATCCCAGCCCCGCACGGACATGAGGGCTAAATCCACCGGTGCACCTCTGTTTGGCATGGATGTGGACCTGCAAGACATGGTCTACGCCACCCTGAAAATGAACCCCCGCCTGGGCGGCCCCATGATCCGCATGGACACCACCGAGGCCCGCAAGATCAAAGGCGTGATCGATGTGGTGGATATGACCGCCACGCAAGATGAAGCCTTTGGCGGCGGTTTTGCTGTGATTGCGACCAACACCTGGGCCGCTTTCAAAGGCGCCGAAGCGGTGGATGTGGAATGGGGTCCGGCCCCCTACCCCGCAACCACAGAGGGCATCATGGAAGTCATCGCCAACACGCTGGACCGTTCGGAAGCGGAGGGGGAAGGCGATGTGATGCGCGAGGAGGGCGATGTAAAACTTGCCTTCGCCGATGCACCCCGCGAACGCATCGTGGAAGCCCGCTATCAGGTGCCCTATCTGGCCCACGCCACCATGGAACCCATGAACGCCACCGCCCAACTCAAAGACGGCGAGTCGCACCTTTGGGCCGGCACCCAAGCCCCCACGCTGGTGCGGGATGACTGCGCCTGGGAAGTGGGCGTGGACAAGGAAAGAACCTTCATCCACTCCACCTATCTGGGCGGCGGTTTTGGCCGCCGAGGCGAAGTTGATTTCTGCCGGTTCGCGGCGCGCCTGGCCAAGAAAACCAATGGAAAACCGGTCAAACTGGTCTGGTCCCGCGAAGAGGACATGACCCACGACACGTACCGCCCGGCAGCCATCAGCACGTGGAAAGCGCGGCTGGATGATGATGGCTTTCCCATGGCCGTGGACGGGCGCATTGCCTGCCCTTCCATCATCAAAAGCGTCATGGCCCGCACCTTCCCCTCCATCGGCGCGGCTGGTCCGGACAATACCATCACCCAGGGTGCGGCTGACCAACCCTATGACATTGCCAATTACAAAATCACGGGCGTGAAAGCCCCGGTGGACATTCCCATCGGTTTCTGGCGCTCGGTGGGCAATTCCTACAACGGTTTCTTCCATGAATGCTTTATGGACGAGATCGCCCATGCCGCAGGCAAAGACCCCATCGAAATGCGCCGCCGCATCATGGCAAAACACCCCACCGCCGTCGGTACGCTTAACAAGGTGGCGGAACTGGCGGACTGGGACGCGCCTGCCGTAGAAGGCCAGGGCAAGGGCGTGGCCTTCACCCTCTCCTTCGGTTGTTGGACGGCCATCGCCGTGGAAGTGTCCCAAAGCGACGACGGCATACGCATCGAAAAGGTTTCCATCGCCGCCGATATCGGCAAGGCCCTCGATCCGGCCATCGTGGCCAATCAATTGCAATCGGGTGCCATTTACGGCCTGTCATCCTGCCTTGGCGAAAAGATCACCTTTGCAGACGGCATGGTGCAGGAAACCAATTACGACACCTATGATGCCATGCGCATGTATCAATGCCCGGAATTTGCCATCGCAGTGATGGAAACCGCCGACCACATGGGGGGCAGCGGCGAACCCGGAACCCCGCCGGTGATTCCAGCCCTCGCAAATGCGGTGTTCAATTTAACGGGCAAGCGCATCCGCTCCATGCCGTTGAGCGATGAAGTTGAGTTTGTTTGATTTGAAGCTCCGTCATAGGCCGGCTTGACCGGCCTATCTCTCAAATAAAGCCTTTGGAGATCCGCCTGTGGACTCACGTTGCAAGTGCAACGGTTTGGTTTTGTTCTTTCGGTGTTTTGAAGTTGATGCAGGCTCTTGGCTGGTTGTTGTATTGTGTGACGATGGCCCTCAATTGGCTGGGGGATTGGGCATCGAGGTCGGTTTTTCTGGGAAGGGTACGCCTGAGGCG
>JBCCTO010000001.1:0-222931 GCA_039198355.1 Pseudomonadota bacterium | reverse complement strand
TTGACATATTTGAAAAATGACTTTCTCTGATGAAACCACTTTTGCGAAATGAGATATTTTGTAGATATAAAATAAATTTCCAATAAAAAATAAGAAAAAGATCGATTTCATATTTAATTCAAAGCTAACACCTAGAAAACTGAAATTATCTGTTTTTCCAAAGAATGCCCACATGATTATTGGCAACAAGAGGGTTGCAAGTAGGAGAAATATTCCTTCACTGACGACTTTTGAACTATCTCGTGACTTTATGAGTTGTTCAAGAAATTCACGCTTTTCATCGTTATCTAATTGCTTCCATTCATTAAGTGCTTCTTTTGCCACGTCGTCAACGGGTGAATTAAATATTCTTGTCATGAAGTTCACCCTATTTTAGATTGAGATGTGAGTTAGATGCTGGTTCTATATATTCGCCGATTAAAATCGCAATTTTGGTATTGAATATTGGGTTCTGAATAAGCACGTTAATATTTGTCGCGGGCATAATCAAATTTGCTACTTCGAGAAAGAATTTATTGAAAACGGCAATAGATGCAAGGCTGATAAGCGTCGTGTCCATTGCTAATGTAAGTTGGAGCTTTACGGATTTCTCTTCGAGAAAAGTTTTCCTCGTCGCCTTCCAACCCCCTCAAAATACGTATGCGCCCTCGTGGGGACAACTGGTCGGATCAACTAACCTTCACGGCATGGGGTCGCCGGTTTTCGGTATGCGGGTCTGGTTGGGCCTGCCCGGAGCACCGCTCCCCGTCGTATCGCTCCAGGTGGAAGTCTGGGGCCAAGAGCGACAGCTTGGGAAGAGACGGCTCGCGCAGCGCAATTTGTTGAGCGAGGGTCTTTTCGAGAACTGGGCAGGTGCAGGCGCTGCGATGGGGTAACGGTCTCGTCAATTTCTACAGTTTCCAGCGGCGAAGGCACTTGCCGCATCGGTCCCCGTCTCCCCCGCGCGACAGTACGGGCGTCTTTGTTGCAACGCAAAAGCCCATGTCGGGGAGGGCGACACGGGCTCTTGAGCGGACTGGAGATCCTGTGGGCGTTTTGAGGGTCGCCCCAACCTAGAAGGCTTAGTCGCAGACGCGAACCTTGCGGATCACATAGCGGCCCCGGCGGTGGGACCAGATTTCTTCGCGCTCATACCAGCAGTCGCGGGCATAGCGGCGAGGTTGGTAGCGGGGGCGGCTGTGGGCGCGGTTGGAGACGATGGCGGCGCCGATGATGGCTCCGGCCACGCCAAGCGCAATGTTGCGTTCGCGTTTGCCGGCCTGTGCGCCGGTCATGGAGGAGGCAATGATGGTTGTGGCCATGGTGGCTGCAATAGCAACTTTGGCGAATGTCTTCTTGGTAGTGGTCATTGGAACTTCCCTTTTCCGCTGAGTGATGGTCCGTCTGACTGGACCGTCTTGGTTTCGATGATTGTGTTTTACGAAACCAAAGCGGGAAGGGATGTGCGCGATGGCACAGGGCGTACCAAGATTTTCGTTGGCTACCTTGCGCGCCTGCGGCGGCGGCCACGGGGGCTATCGTCCGGCTCCGGGGAAGGCGCTGTGGCGATGGGGTTCACCAGTTCGCCCGTGCGTTCGACGATTTGCTCGTGGGTGGGGCGGGTGGCTTTGGTGTGGGCGTCGATGGCCTTGCGCATGGCGGCCAGGTGCTCATTGGCCGTGCCGCAGCAGCCGCCAATGATGCGCGCGCCCGCATCCATGGCAAGCCGGGCATAATCCCCCATGAGTTCAGGCGTGCCAGTATAGATGACCTCATCGCCGGAAACCCTCGGCACGCCGCAATTGGCTTTGGCGATGACGGCAATGTGCCCGCCATCCTTGGTGGGGCCATCGGCGGTCATGTCGAGCACGCTGTAGAGAAGATCCGTGGCCCCAACGCCGCAATTGGCGCCAACGGCCACGGGCTTGGGGTCTAACTCATGGGCAATGGTGCCCATTTCGGAAGGAGCAATGCCCATCATGGTGCGGCCAGCGGTGTCGAAACTGGCGGTGAAAATATATTCAAGCCCCACTTCGGCGGCGGCTTCCGCAGCGGCTTTGATTTCCTCACGGGCGGACATGGTTTCGATCCAGAAGACATCCGCGCCGCCTTCTTTCAGCCCCTGCATCTGTTCGCGGAAAGACTGTACGGCATCCTCGTGGGTGAGTTCGCCGAGGGGCTCAAACAATTCGCCAGTGGGGCCGACGGAGCCGGCCACGAGCACAGGCCGGTCCACTTCGTTCGCCACTTCCTTGGCCAATCTCGCAGCCATGGCAGAGAGTTCCGTGGCGCGGTCTTGGGCGTCGTGCAGCTTGAGGCGGTTGCGGTTGCAGCCGAATGTGTTGGTGAGGATAATATCCGCTCCAGCTTCCACAAAACCCCGGTGCAGGGTTTTGACTTTCTCCGGCTCTTCCTCGTTCCACAATTCCGGCGCGTCACCGGAAACAAGGCCCATGTTGAAGAAGTTTGTGCCCGTTGCGCCATCGGCCAACAGCACTTGTTTTTGTGCGAGCAAATCGCTGAGGGCACCCATGGCACAACTCCTTACAAATCATATAAAGATTGCTTTATATGGCGCGGATGGGCCCTGCAATCTTTGAATACGTATGCAGGCTAAAAAAGATTTTCGATATTGTGCGTTGGTTTATGTGCGCAGCATTTTTCAAACGATTTTGGGTGTGTAAGGCGGTGCAGCATGGCAGATTAGTCTTGTTGCTGGATGGAAATCGTGGAATAACGGCCGCGGGTTTCGGCGGGCTTGAGGGAGCTGGCCGACTGCCAGCTCTACATGAGCGAGGCAGCGCCGCGCGGGCGGGAGGAAAACCGCGCGGCGATCCGGAGGGAGCCCTCGCGGGTCTCATTGGTATTGTGGGCGTCGCTTCCCCTCCACGGCTTGCATATCTATGCTGCACCGCTGTCATCGCGGGCAAGCAGCGTATGGTCGGCGAACAAGCGCCATTGGGTGGGGCGACCATGGGAAGCGGTGTCGTTGATCGCCATGGTGATACAATGGTGAGCGTCGGCCAACATTGTCCCAAATTCCCATGGTGAAACCTGCCCCCTTTGTGAAGCGCCATATTGGCCGTGATGGCGACCATGCCCTGATGCTGAAGGCCATTGGCATGACGTCTTCGCAGGCGCTGGTGGACCAGCTGGTTCCGGCGGATGTGCGCTTTACCGGGCCGCTGGATATTCCGGCGGGCATTGGCGAGATGGCAGCGCTGGAGGAGATTTCAGAGAAGATTGGGCGCAATACGATTGCGAAGCCCATGATCGGGCAAGGCTATTGCGGCGCAATTCTGCCACCGGTCATCCAGCGCCATATGGCCGAGCAATTCTCCTGGTACGCCAGCCCGCCGCCTTTCGCGGCAGAGATATCGCAGGGGCGTTTGGAAATGCTGTTCCACTTCCAAACCCTCGTGCAGGAATTGACGGGCTTGCCCCTTGCCAATGCCTCAATGGTGGATGAGACGACGGCCTTGCGGGAGGCGGTGAAAATTGCACGGCGCCATCACTTAGACCGGCGCAAGAAGGTGGTGAGTGCAAGTGCCCTCCACCCCCATTTGAAGGCGGCTGTGAGCAGCATTTTCCCCATGGAAGAAGGCCAAGTGGACGGCAACACTTGCGCGGTGATCCTGCAATGGCCGGACACATTCGGGCGGTTTGTGGACCCCACGCCTGTCGTCTCAGCTGCGCGCCAAAACGGTGCCTTGGTCATTGTGGCCGCTGATCCTATGGCACTGGTGCTTTTGCCGCTGCCCAGTTCTTGGGGGGCGGATATTTGCATCGGGTCCATGCAGCGTTTTGGTCTGCCTCTGGGCCATGGGGGGCCTCATGCGGCTTATATGGCCGTCAGCAAAAAGCTGGCGGCGCAGCTGCCGGGCTGGATTGTTGAGCGCAGCGAAGACGGGCGCGAGCGCGCTGCTTTTGGTGTGAGGCAAGGGGTGGGGTCATGCGCTGTGCCAACACTTCAGGCCAGCATGGCAACCGCCTACGCCCTGTGGCATGGGCCGGAGGGGTTGGTGGCAATCGCGCAGCGCATTCATTCCTATGCCAATCGCTTCGCCAAGGCGCTGGTGTCCAACGGGTTTCCGGTGGAGGGGCCTTTGTTTGACACTGTTACGGTGCATGAAAAGGGCAGGGCAACGGAGTTGGTTGGCCGGGCGGAGCGATGGGGGTTACTGCTGCGTCAAGTGGATGAAAACACCGTTTCCATCGCCTTTGATGAAACCAGCAATGAGACCGACTTGCAAAGCCTGTGCGCCATTTTCGATGTGCCGCTGGTGGCGCTGGCCGATGGCGAAAGCCTCTTACCCGCAAAACGGCGAGGGGAGGATTTTCTCCCCCAACCTGCATTCCACGCCTGCCACAGCGAGGCGGCGATGACAGAGTTTCTAGCGACGTTGACCAATAGGGATTTAAATGCGGAACGCGCGGGACAGTTTGGGGCCTATGCCGGGGGCTTGCCCGTGAGCGCACAAATGATGCCCCAATCTTGGGAAATCACCAGCAATCTCCACCCTTTTGCCCCACCTGCCCATCGGCTTGGCTATCAGGCCATTATGGAAGATTTAGACCGCTGGCTATGTTCCATTACGGGGCATGCCCGATGTTCCTTCCATCCCGATGTCGGTTTGCAAACCATTTGTGCCTATCACCGCGCAGGCGGGGATCATGAACGGATGGTATGCTTTATCCCCGAGGCCAGTCATCCTGCTACCCTCGCCATGGTACGTGAAGCCGGTTTGACGGTTGTCCAGTTGGCGCGTGATAGCAGGGGTCAACTTTGCCTGACGGATCTTGGGGCAAAATGTGCGCAATATGGCCGGAAGCTCGCGGCGCTCATCATCAACTATCCGACTCCTTGGGGCGGTTTTGACCGGAACATGCGGGATGGTTGCGCCATGGTCCATGAACAGAAAGGGCAAGTCATGCTGGATGGTCGCAACATGGCGGCCATGATGGGATTGGTCCGGCCGGGTGACTTCGGCATTGATGTATGCCGCCTTGATTTGCACCGTGCTTTTGGCGCGCCCATGGGGGGCGGTGATCCGCAATTAGGCGCAGTATGTGTGGAAGCCCATCTTATGGAGCATCTGCCTTGCCACAGGGCGAGGGTCGCGGGAGAATGCGATGCGGTGCCGCTCCATGTCTCCAGTGTGCTTCTAACCATTTGGATGCGCCTTCGTCTACTGGGAGGCGAAGGGCTTCGGCGTTCCAGTGAAGCGGTTGTTCTCAACGCAAACTATGTGGCGGCAAGGCTGCGGGACCGCTATCCGCCGTTATCGGCGCGCAAAGACGGTTTGTGCGCCCACCAAGTGCTGTTGACAACCGATCCGTGGGGCAAGGTGGGGCTAAAGGCCGAGCACTTTGCCAAACGGCTGATGGACTATGCTTTCCCGCCCGTTGTCGCAAACTGGCCCGTGGATGGGGCCCTGTTGATTGAGCTTGCGGCGGGCGTTTCCAAGCCAGAGTTGGATGGTTTCATTTCGGCCCTGAATGCCATTGCTGAAGAAGCCAACAAGGTGGTGCAAGGCGTATGGCCAGCTCATGACAACCCGCTCGTGAATGCACCGCACACGATGCAGGCTTTCGCCGCGCATGAGTGGAACCACCCCTATTCGCGCCAACAAGCATGTTTTCCCATGGGGGTGGACGGGGCCGCAAAATACTGGCCTGCGGCGGCCAGTTCAGAATTTGTAACAGTGCTAGGAAACACCGGCATTTAAGCTGACGTAAAAGTACCGCGCATGCGCTTGCCTTCCGGGTCAAAGGGCGGCGTGTCTTGGATTTCTGCGGCGCACATATCGCCGATAATCTCCACGCTGAGACCCTTCTCCTTCGCCTCCGCCAGTCGATCGGTGGGGATATAGCCGGTGGCCAGCGACTGCTCGACGAAATGGCCATAGCCGCCAGAGGTGATCCAGCCGATGACTTCATCACCTAAGAAGATCGGTTCATCACCGATGCAATCCGCATCCTTTGCGCCCGTGATGTTCAGGCAGATGCGGGTGAGGGGCGGATTGTCCGCATGGGCGAACACGCCATCACGGC
The DNA here is from genome assembly GCA_039198355.1 of Pseudomonadota bacterium. Taxonomy (GTDB): domain Bacteria; phylum Pseudomonadota; class Alphaproteobacteria; order Rhizobiales; family Rhizobiaceae; genus Pseudahrensia. Next base: position 216,898 of record JBCCTO010000001.1, on the reverse strand, counting down.
CCACAAAGTTGTTCTTCTTCCTGGAGACGAACCGGTCCAGCCCCGCTTCAAAGGGCGTGTATATGGGGCGGAATTCGCGGAACCATGTGCCGAAATGCTTCTCCAACCGCATGTTGAGCAGGGCGCGCATGCCAAAGGGCTTGATGTCAAACTCCGCCCCCGCCTCCATAATGCCGGTGTAGAGGCGGCGCAGAAACTCCGGCTTCACCCAAATCTCGTAGCCCAGATCCCCCGTGTAGGACACGCGGTTCACCTTGGCGGGCACGCTGGCAATCACGGTCTCCCGGTAGTCCATAAATTTGAACGCCTCGTGGGAAACATCCTCGTCAGTGAGTTTGGCCATAACCTTCTGGGCATTGGGGCCAGCGATGGACAGGCCCATGAGGCGCAGATCGAGGTTTTCAATGTGGACAGACCCATCGGCGGGCAGGTGTTTTTCAAACCAGCGCATGTGGTGGATTTGGGCTTGGGAGGAGCCAAACATCTGGAAGCGCTCGCCGCCATTCCCATCGCTGCCCGCGCAGGCGATGGTGAATTCGCCGTTGATCTTGCCCTCTTCATCGACCATGCCGGTAAGCGCCAAGCGGCCTTGGCGGGGAATGAAATTGGTCATGATGTGGGACAGCCATTCCCGTGCGCCGGTGCCAGTGATTTCATATTTTGCGAAGTTGGAAACTTCTGTGACGGCCACATTGGTCCGGCAGTTCATGACTTCCGCCTTCACATGGGGAAAATCGTTGGAGCGGTGGAAGGAGAAGATGTCTTCGGCCTTCTCACCCTTGGGTGCATACCAGAGGGGCGTTTCAAGCCCCCAAGAGTCCCCCATGACGGCCCCATTGGCCAGGTGGATATCGTAGAGAGGCGTGGTCTGGTGGGGCCGGGCGGCGGGCAGTTCCTCGTTGGGGAAGCGAATGCGGAAGCGGCGGGAATAGTTCTCACGTACTTTGGCATTGGTGTAATCGCGGGTGATGTGGGGGCCAAAGCGGGCCACATCCATGCCCCAGATGTCGTGGCCGGGGTCGCCATTGACCATCCATTCCGAAAGAGCGAGTCCCACGCCCCCGCCTTGGGAGAACCCAGCCATGACGGCGCAGGCCGACCAGAAATTGGGTACGCCCCGCACAGGGCCCACCAGCGGGTTTCCGTCTGGGGCAAAGGTGAAGGGGCCGTTCACGATGCGGCGAATGCCGGCGTTTTCAAAGGCGGGGAAGTGTTTGAAACCCACTTCCAATGAAGGAGAAATGCGGTCGAGATTCGGTTCCAGCAATTCCTGCGCAAAGTCCCAGGGCGTGTCTTTGGGAGACCAAGGCGTGGCCTGTTGCTCATAGGTGCCCAGCAACATGCCATCCCGTTCCTGCCGCAGGTATATCTCGCCGGAAAAGTCGATGGCGTGGATGACTTCCTTGCCGGTGGATTCATTGATGGCCGCCACTTCGGGCATGGCTTCAGTGAGCAAATAGTGGTGTTCCATGGCAAGCACGGGCAGTTCTACGCCTACCATGCGCCCCACTTCCCGCGCCCAAAGTCCCCCGGCATTGACCACATGGTCCGCCGTGATCTGGCCCTTGGCGGTGTTTATAATCCAGACGGATTTGGTGGTATCCCAGTGCAGGTCTTCCACCTTGCATTGCAGTTCGATTTCGGCCCCGCCGATCTTGGCGGATTTTGCATAGGCATTGGTGGTGCCATAGGGGTCCAGATGGCCTTCAACGCCATCCCACATGGCGCCGACGAAATATTGCTCTTCCAGCAGGGGCAGCAATTCCTTGGCTTCTTTGGTGGAGATGATCTCCGTGTCCATGCCCAGATATTTCCCCCGGGCATGGGACATTTTCAGCCATTCCAGCCGCTCCGGTGTGTCTGCCAACGCCACACCGCCGGTGAGATGCAGTCCGCATTTCTCGCCCGAAATGCGCTCCAATTCTTCATAAAGCCCAATGGTATAGGCTTGCAGCTTCGCCACATTGGGGTCGCCATTGAGCGCATGAAAGCCGCCTGCCGCATGCCAGGTGGAGCCGCAGGTCAGTTGATCCCGCTCCAACAACACAACATCTTTCCACCCCGCCTTGGTAAGGTGGTAAAGAACAGAACAACCAACAACGCCGCCCCCAATAACGACTGCTTGTGCGTGGGATTTCATAAGAACAGACCTTGTTTATGAGTAATGTTCACGTTACATTCTATAGGATCAACGGAGAGATGGTTATGTCCGAAGACCAGTTTCAGACGCTCAAACAAATGATCGAAGCCATGCGCAACAGCATGGAAACCCGGTTTGAGCAGGTAGATCGGCAGTTTGAAAATGTTGAGCGCCGTTTCCAGCAGGTAGACCGACAGTTCGAGCAGGTTGATCGTGGCTTTCAGCAGGTCGAAGCCCGGTTTGAGAAAATCGACGATCAGTTTCTTGAGGTCGAGAAGCAGTTGGACAAGCTGGACACAGTGTTGTCTCTCAAACCAGATCACAAAGATATTTACTTGTCCGTGTTCGGCGCCATCTTTGGACTTTTTGGTGCCATTACAGGTGCATTGGTCATCGCCAATATTCTGGGCGCTTTCAACTAGCGCCCTACGCTCTAGGATAGTGCCGTTCATTGAGCTTGAACCGTGAAAATGCGTCCGCCGCGTAGGCGGTGAACGAGGGTTGATAAAGCCTTTAGGGGAAACAGCTTCGCAACCCCCGCTAATGAATTAAGCCGCGATTGTTCTATCCGAAACGCAATGTTTTCATGTTCGTGGTGCGCAATCTTGGGGCCCACATATTGGTGCAACCAGCCGGAATATTCTGACCATGTGTGATAAATGCAGGACGTCTCCAGCGTATAGGCAGCCCACTGTACCCATTCATCGCGGGTCATCTCTCCGCGGCAATAGCCAGCGCCAGTGCGGTGGCCGAAGCGCAAGGCACTTCGCAGAGCATTTGGCCTGCCCATGAGCCAGTGCACGAAATAAAGGCCCACATGGCCTTCAAACCATGTGCCCTTGCAGGGAAAAAGGGCGAGGAAAATGCCGCCTGGCTTTAGCACCCGACCAATTTCAGAAAGGGCTTGTTGGGGCTCAAAAACGTGTTCGAACACTTGATTGGCGTAGACCAGGTCAAACGTGTTGTCCGCAAAGGGCAATTTGCCGTCTTCAATCTTGACGATGGCAGGAGCCGCCCCGGGATTCTGCTCATCGTGCCAGCGGGCATACCCTTCCGCATAGGTATCGGCCCCGGAGATATTGATGGTGGGGGTGTGTTCTTTCACCAACGCCACTGTGTGGCCCTGTCCACACCCGAAATCCAAAACCCGGGCCTCGGGTCCGGCCAGGGAAGCAACCTTCTTTGCAATCCAGGGATAGTTGAGCGACATGTCACTTGTTCTTTCACGTTAAAAATCCGTCGGTGCCCCGCCTTCCTCTTTGCGCTTCGCCACGAAGGCTTGCAACTCCTCGCGGATGGCTTCGTCCATGGGAGGCGCTTGGTATTCGTTCAAAATCTGCTTCCAGACCTTGTTGGCCCGGTCGTGGGTCCACACGGCGCCGCGCTCTTCGAAGTTTTCGTAATTGTTCCAGTCGGAGAGAAAGGGGTTGTAGAAGGCGGTCTCGTAGCGGTCTTGTGTGTGTTTGATGCCGAAGAAATGGCCGTTGCTGCCCACCTCCTGCATGGCATCAAAGCCAAGGGTGCTGTCGTCCACCACCATGGGTTCCAGATATTGCTGGAACTGCTGAAGCACTTCGCAATCCATGATGAATTTCTCGTAGGAAGCGCAAAGGCCCCCCTCCAACCATCCGGCAGCGTGGTAGACCACATTGGTGCCGGAGGTGATGGCCGCCCACATGGAATTCATGTATTCCCACACGCTCTGACCGTCTGGGACATTGGCTGCGCACACGCCGGAGGAACGCAAGGGAAGGCCGTAGAAACGGGCCATCTGGCCGGTGATCTGCGTGGCGCGAACATAGTCTGGCGTGCCGAAGGCGGGGGCACCGGTCTTCATGTCCACATTGGAGGTAAACGTGCCAATGGCGGCGGGGCAGCCGGGCCTGATGCACTGCATGAGCACGATGGCGGCCAAACCCTCGGCTAGCGATTGTGCCACTGCGCCCACCATGGTGACGGGTGCCATGGCCCCAGCCAGCGTGAAGGGCGTGACTATGGTGGGCTGGCCCCGCCGGGCGAGGCGCATGAGACCATCCAGCATGGGAATGTCGTGCTTCAACGGCGAAGTCGAATTGATGTTGGTATACATGCGCGGTGTGGCGTCGAATTCCTCATGGGAAAGACCGCCCGCGATGCGCACCATCTCCATCACGTCTTCCACCCGCTCCGCGCCCAGCGAATAGGCGTGGACGACTTTGTCGGTCAATGTCAGCTTGTCGTAGAGGCAATCCAGGTGGCGAATGGAGGGGTGAATATCCATGGGCTCCACCGGGTAACCCCCGGCGAAATGGATGCAGTTAAAGTACTGCGTCAGCTTGATGAAATTCCGGTAGTCCTCATGGGTGCCCGTTCGGCGACCGGTGTCCATATCGGAGCAATTGGGGGGCGAAGAGACATTGCCGAACAGGATGTTTTTTCCACCAATGGTCACCTGCCGTTCGGGGTTGCGGGGTGTGACGGTGAATTGGTCGGGCGCCAGAGCGATTTTCTCAATAACCATGGCCCGGTCCATGCGGACATTTTCACCGCTGACCGTGGCCCCATGGGCTTTGAGAATATCGGCAGCCTCTTTGTTGAGAAACTCAATGCCGATTTCTTCCAGCACCCGCATGGCGGTGTCATGGATACGTTGAACGCCCTCCTCGTCCACGGGCGCGATGGGGTTGTCATGGATGACCGGTGGCTTCCAGGGATATTGGCGGATGGCAGGACCACCGCGGCGGGCATTGCCTTCGCGGCCACCGCCTCTGCCGGAGCGGCTGCGCTTGGCGCGCGTGGGTGTGGCGACTTCTTCGGTTATCGTCATTTCAATGCCTCCTGCGGCTCTCCCCACCGCGCCTTCATTTTGGCCACTGGGATGAGGCATATTTCGAGCACCGCGACACGGGTGACCAAGAAAACGACATGTCGGATTTGTGACAGGCGTGGGGCGCTTTCCACGCGGAAAAATCACAGCCGAAGCGGCAGTCTGCGGGACCCAAGTTTCCCGCCTCGTGGTGCGCTCATGCTTTCCTTTTCCCTCACAAAACACCCCGCCATGGTGCTGGCCCCCGGTGCGGCACAGGCGCTGGGGCAGCATGTGACGGATACCGTGGGCGTGCGCGCTCGCGTGTTGGTGGTATGCGATCCGGTCATGGTGGATTTGGGTCATGCAGAGCGAGTGCAGGGTATAATGGAAGGCGCGGGCCACCAGGCGCATGTGTTCAGCGACCTGAAGAGCGATCCGCTGGAATCGTCTGTGGATGCGGCCATTACCATGGCCCATGAAAACGAGGTGAACTGCGTGGTGGGGCTTGGCGGCGGGTCCGCTATGGACACGGCCAAAGTGGTGGCGGCACTGGCCCATCTGGGCACAGGTTGTGCGGCTTACCGGTTGGCGGCAGAGCAATTGCCGTTTCGCCAAACCGCCCTCATCGCCATGCCCACCACGGCGGGGACGGGCAGTGAAACCACGGGCACATCCATTATCTCACAGGCCAATGGCACCAAGAACTGGTTTTGGGGGCCGCCGTTGAAACCCGATTTGGCGCTTATGGACCCGGAACTGACCATGGGTCTGCCGCCGTTTTGGACGTTCTTCACGGGCATGGATGCCATTGTCCATTCCATCGAATCGCGGACCAATCGCTATCATAATGTTGAAAATGATGTGCTAGCGGAGCGGGGCTTGTCGGAGGGCATGGCTCACCTGGAACGCGCTGTGAAAGATGGCAGTGATATTGAGGCCCGTGCGGGGATGATGCGGGCCGCGGCCTATGGCGGGTTGGCCATTGCCAATACTGGCTGTGCGGTGGGGCACAATATTGGCCATGCGCTGGGGTCCTTGGCCGGCGTGCCCCACGGGCGGGCGGTGTCCATTGCCTTGGTGCACACGCTGGGTTGGGCATGGCAGGGCCAAAAAGAAGCCTTTGACCGGGTTGCCACGCTTTGTGGGGTTCAGGGGCCGGAGGCCTTGGCCGAGCGCTTGCTCACGCTGGCAAAAGCCTGTGGCCAAAACCTTGTCCTCTCCGCTGAGGAGAAAGCTAAGCTCACAGTTGATGATCTGGCGACAGACATGTTGGCTGACGCGAATCTTGCCATGTTGGAGTCCACCGCGCGGGATGTGGTGGCCGGGGATGTGGAGCGGTTGGCTGAAAGTGTTCTGGCCGCATAGTCGCACGCTGTCTGGCTGGTCGGTTTCCCTTGATCCGATTGGCATTTTTGGTAGTTTGGTTGGGCCGGACAGGGTTCCCGGTCAGACGGATTACAACATGTAACGTTGAATTGGGCGGCTGCGGGCCACACAGCCCAGCCGTCAACACACGATCACAATGTTTGTCTTTACCACTGCATGCCGCACGTAATTTGTTGCGGAAGGGAGCCTGCACATGTTGGACATGCCGCGCAACAATGCCGTGAGACGGCGCAATCCTGCCAAAACCAAAGGCCGCGCGCTGGACGATGGGGCGCTCGCCGATGTGCGCGCACTGCTGGGGGACCGGCCGCGCCAGCGGGATCATCTCATTGAATATCTCCACTTCATCCAAGATGCGTATCGTTGTGTACAGGCCAAGCATATTCGCGCGCTGGCAGAAGAACTGCGCCTCTCCCAAGTGGAAATTTATGAAGTTGCGTCCTTCTACGATCATTTCGATGTGGTGAAAGAGGGCGAGCTTGTGCCGCCAGCGCTCACCATTCGCGTGTGCGATGGTGTGGCCTGCATGATGGCCGGGGCAGAGGGTTTGATTGATACCCTGGTTGAGCAAGTGGACCCCTGCGATGTGCGCATTGTGCGTGCCCCCTGCATGGGCGGCTGCGATGTGGCCCCTGCCGCACGCCTTGGTGACCGCGAGGTGGGCCATGCGACTGTGGATGATCTGCTGGCCTTCGCCGCGGAGGGACAAACGGAGGCGCTCAAGCCGGACTTTAAAGACCTTGCCGCCTATCGGGCTGAGGGTGGCTACAGCACTTGGGAGAAAGTGAAGTCCGGCGAACTGTCCGCCGATGCTATCATCGACAAGCTCTCCGATGCGGGCCTGCGCGGGCTGGGCGGGGCTGGTTTCCCAACGGGCAAGAAATGGTCCTTCGTGCGTGGGTATGAGGGTCCGCGTTTGATGACCATCAATGGCGATGAGGGCGAACCCGGCACGTTTAAGGATCGCTACTATCTGGAGCGCAATCCCCATGCCATGTTCGAGGGCGCGTTGATTGGGGCCAGCGTTGTGGAGGCGGAGCGGTGCTACGTTTACATGCGCGATGAGTATCCCGCCGTGCTGAACATTTTGCGCAATGAAATCGCGGCGCTGGAAGCGGCGGGCATTGCAGAACCGGGTTTCTTCGAACTGCGGCGCGGTGCAGGGGCTTATATATGCGGCGAAGAAAGCGCCATGCTGGAAAGCATCGAAGGTAAGCGCGGTCTGCCCCGCCACCGTCCGCCTTACATTGCCGAGGTGGGCCTGTTCGGTCGCCCCACGCTCAACAACAATGTGGAGACGCTCTATTGGGTGCCCACCATTTTGGAAAAGGGTGCGGACTGGTTTGCGGCCCAAGGCAAGAACGGCCATCCAGGCATGCGCTCTTGGTCCGTCTCCGGTCGGGTGAAAAATCCGGGTGTGAAAGTGGCCCCGGCGGGCGTGACCATTCAGGAACTCATCGACGACCATTGCGGTGGCATGGCTGCCAAAGAAGATGGAAGTCTCCACACGTTCAAAGCCTATCTGCCCGGTGGTGCGTCCGGTGGCATTCTGCCCTCGAGCGAGAATGATGTGCCGCTGGATTTTGGTGGGCGGCTGGCGGAATTGGGATCCTTCGTCGGCTCCCACGCCATCGTCGTCTTTTCCGATCAGGACAATATAAAAGACGTGGCGCTGAACCTGATCGACTTCTTCACCCACGAAAGCTGTGGCCAGTGTACGCCCTGTCGGGGCGGAACGGAAAAACTGGCCAAACTGCTGCGCAGCGACGGCCCGCTGGATGAGGAAACCGTGCGTGATCTGGAACAAGTCATGCGTGATGCCTCCATCTGCGGTCTGGGGCAGGCTGCCCCCAACCCGGTGAACCATCTGCTGACACACTTCCGGGAGGATTTGTGATGGCAGGTCTCGGTCCAACCCTCCCCCGCTTAGGGGGAGGGAAAGCCGCGCAGCGGCAGGGAGGGGGCTAGTGATTGCTCCCGTCTCATCCTTGCAACGGCAACGCGCCCGAGACATGCGCAGCGACCAAACGCCTGCCGAGGAGCGCCTCTGGCAAGAGGCTAGCGCCAAGCGGCTCGACGGTCTGAAGTTTCGCCGTCAGGTACCCATGGGCAATTACATCGTCGATTTTTTCTGCCCAGACCACAGGTTGATCGTGGAATTGGATGGACCGGTTCATGAAGAGCAGGCTGAACATGATGCCCAGCGCACTGCTTGGCTGGAAGAGCAGGGTTATACTGTTCTTCGGTTCGGCAATAAGCAGGTTCTGACCGAGTTGCCACAAGTACTAGCCCGGATTTTGCAGCAATGCGGGCGATGAGCTTTACTTACCCCCTCCCTGGCGCTGCGCGCCTGTCCCTCCCCCTGAGCGGGGGAGGGTTGTTTCGGAGTTTTACATGACCGATCAAATTACGTTTGAGCTTGATGGCAAAACCGTCTCTGCCGCACCGGATGAAACCATCTGGCAAATCGCAAAGCGGGAAGGCACGCGCATTCCCCACCTTTGCTATCTGGACGAGCCCGGTTATCGCGCAGACGGTAACTGTCGGGCTTGCATGGTGGAGATCGAGGGGGAGCGGGTTCTGGCCGCTTCCTGCCAGCGCAAGTGTAGCGAAGGCATGGTGGTGAAAACCGCCACGGAGCGGGCGGAGAAATCCCGCAAGATGGTGTTTGAGCTGCTGGCGGCGGACATGCGCGCGCCGGAGGAAAGCCCGGATGAAAAGGCGAAATTCTGGGAATGGGCTAGCGATTTCGGCATTGGTGGCGAAAAGCGTCTGCCGTCCAAATTTGATGGGGTGGCCGAGAATGATAATGGCAACACGCCCGGCATTCACGATGTTTCCAACCCTGCCATCGCTGTAAATCTCGATGCTTGTATCGCCTGTAATCTGTGCGTTCGGGCTTGCCGTGAAGTGCAGGTCAATGATGTGTTAGGCATGGGCGAGCGGGGCCACCATGCGGTGCCGGTGTTCGATATTCACGACCCCATGGGGCTGTCCACTTGCGTCACCTGCGGGGAATGCGTGCAGGCCTGCCCCACAGGGGCGCTCTACGAAAAATCGCTCATGGACAGCGAGGCCAAGACCCGCACGGTGATGGATTTCGACAAGAAGACGGATTCCGTCTGTCCGTTTTGCGGCGTGGGGTGCCAGACTACCGTTTACACCAAGGACAATGAGATTGTGCTGGTGGACGGCAAGGACGGGCCGGCTAACAATAACCGCCTCTGTGTGAAAGGGCGGTTCGGGTTTGACTATGCCATGTCCAAAGAGCGGCTCACCAAGCCGCTCATCCGCCGCGAGGATGCGCCCAAGCGGGCCGATGCGGATATGCGGTTCATGGCGGTCTCTGATGTGTTCCGCGAGGCCACATGGGAAGAGGCCATGGCCAAGGCTGCCGAAGGGATGGTGAGCATCCGCGATAGCAAAGGCGGCGGCGCGCTGGCAGGGTTTGGTTCAGCCAAAGGGTCCAACGAAGAAGCCTATCTGTTTCAAAAACTGGTGCGGCAGGCTTTTGGCACCAATAATGTGGACCACTGCACACGCCTCTGCCACGCCTCATCTGTGTCGGCCCTGTTGGAAGGGGTTGGCTCCGGGGCCGTTTCCGCGCCGTTTACAGATGCCATGAAAGCGGACTGCGTTATCGTTATCGGCGCGCGGCCAGCCACGAATCATCCTGTCGCGGCCACCTATTTCAAACAGGCAGCCAAGAAAGGCACCAAGCTCATCATTATGGACCCGCGCGGCCAGGACTTGATGCGCCATGCGGAACATTCCCTGCGCTTCAAGCCCGGCACGGATGTGGCCATGCTCAACGCTATTATTCACACGATCATCGAAGAAGAGCTCTATGATGAGCAATATGTGCAGGCCAATGCCACGGGGTTCGATGCGCTGTGCGAAAAGGTGAAGGAATTTTCCTCCGAGGCCATGGCAGAAGTGTGTGGCATTCCCGCAGCAACCTTGCGGGCCGTGGCGCGGGATTATGCGACCGCCGAGCGCTCCATGATCTTTTGGGGCATGGGCGTTTCCCAGCACACCCATGGTACGGATAATTCCCGCTGCCTTATCGCGCTGGCACTGATTACTGGCCATGTGGGCCGCCCCGGCACGGGGCTGCATCCGCTGCGGGGGCAAAACAATGTGCAAGGGGCGTCTGACGCGGGCCTCATCCCCATGTTCTTCCCCGACTACCGCTCCGTTGAAAACGGCGATATCCGCGGTGAGATGGAGGATTTTTGGGGCCGCACGCTGGACCCGGTGAAGGGTCTCACCGTGGTGGAAATTATCGATGCCATCCATGAGGACCAGATTACCGGCATGTATATAATGGGTGAAAACCCGGCCATGTCCGACCCGGATCAGCTCCACGCCCGTGCGGCGCTCGCGAAGCTGGACCATCTGGTGGTGCAGGATATTTTCCTTACCGAAACCGCTTGGCACGCTGATGTTGTGCTGCCCGCCTCCGCCCATGCCGAAAAACTGGGCACATTTTCCAACACAAACCGTCAGGTGCAGATTGGCCGTCCGGTGAAAGACCTGCCCGGCGATGCGCGGCTGGACTGGGAAATCATCGTCGATCTCGCCAATCGGTGCGGGCAGAATTGGTCTTATGGAGGCGTGCCGGATGTCTATGAAGAGATGCGGCAGGTGATGAAATCGCTCAACTATATTCCGTGGGACCTGTTGGAAGCGAACGACAGCGTGACCTATCCCTCCGCCGAAGATGGCACGGAAAATTGGGTTCTGTTCGACAACGGCTTTTCCACCGAAGATGGGCGCGGTCGCATTGTGCCCGCCGATCTACGCGCACCGGATGAAGTGCCGGATGAGGATTTCCCCATGGTGCTCACCACAGGTCGGGTGCTGGAACACTGGCATACCGGCTCCATGACCCGCCGGGCCGACGTGTTGGATGATCTGGAGCCGGAGGGCTTTGCCGCCATGAACCCGCGCGAGATCGAGCGCCAGGGTATGCAACCGGGGCAGATGGTGGAAGTGGCCACCCGCCGTGGCACGATCACGGCCCTGCTGAGAGTGGACCGGGAAGTGGCGGACGGGATGATCTTCATTCCCTTCTGCTTCAACGAAGCCCCGGCCAACGTGCTCACCAACCCCATGCTGGACCCTTATGGCAAGATCCCTGAGTTCAAATTCTGCGCAGCCAAAATTAGCCCGGCTGTCATGCGGGAAGCGGCGGAGTAATTGCGCCATTATCAGAGGCGCATTAGCCCCAGTTGGGCCAGCGCGTCGTCACGTTCTGCTGACATAAGCCAAGCGGCAAACGCGTGAGCGCCGGCACAGGCGTTTGGGTGAAGGCACATTGCCAAGTCGATATGGACATCCATCGACCACGGGCAGAAGGCCAGTGGTTGAACACCCTCAATGGGGGCGATGTTGGTCAACGGGAGGGCTGCAAGATCGACGGTGCCCGCCAGCAATTGGCGCATGGGCTCGCCTCCCGCGAGGGGGATGAGCTTGTCCTGTAAATCCTGAGTCAGCCCGAGGTGATCGATCAGGCGTTTGAACGTACCACCACTGGTACCTGCGCCTGTGTATCCAATGCGGTTGCCACTGCGCAGAACGGCGGAGATGGCAGCGTCGTCGTGGGCCGGATGAACGCCATGGCCCAATGCGCCAAAGGCCAGCGGGGATCGACCGATGGAAACGACGGGACCGCGCACGGCAGTGTCCAGCTCCTCCAAATGTTCAGGGTTGGACGCGGCCAGCGACCATGATGCACCACCTTTGATGAAAGAGGGCACTTGCGGGTTGAGCATAACCGCGAGGTCGAGCGTGTATCCGGTTTCCCGCTCAAAAGCCGGCCCAAGGCGCTCGACCACATCCAACAGCGCCACGGGTGTGATAAACTGAATAGGCGTGGTCATCGGTTTTCTCGGCCTGTCTCTGCTGGCCTCTATTTGCTTGCCTGTTTTGGTGGCGTCGAGGTCTATGGTTTGGGCAGGGTGATGCGGTAAATGCCTTTGAAATCGCCAGGGTCCACAGGCTTACCCTTGCGCGTGATGGTGATCTGGCCGTTGCTTGCCAGCCGCACCGCTTCGGCGCGTATGGGTTTCATCAATTTGCGCCATTCCTTCTCGTCGGACCCGGCCATGGCACGCGCCACTTCAGAAGGGCACAGGGATTTTTCCAAGCCGCGCTCGGTGGCCATGGTAAGAATGGTTTCCGCCAGCACTGTGTCAGCGGGAGGCATGAGCCGGTCTCGACTGGACTGATCCAACCGTGAAACTCGGTTTCGAACATGGGCGATGGCTTTGATGTAGGCGGGGGGCCAGTCTTCCTCGTCGAGATATTCATCCAATTTCTGAAAGAAGAAGGTGATGGGCTCGCCGTCTTCAGCTTCGCCGTCCCAACTGTTCGCTGCGCCCGCCACGGGCAGTGCGAAAAAATGCCATGCCTCGCCCCGGATAATGCCCTTGGATTGGCCCCAATCCACTGGCGCCCCAGAAGGTTTCAAACCGGCTTGCTCTTGCACCAAGGACAATACGAGTGCGCGAGCCTGCTGGTCCGTGGTCAATGCTGCACGCAACAATTGATTGCCCAAATGGGGGTGGAAATAGGCCAAAAGGGTGGGGCCATCCCCATCATCGCGCAGCACGATGGGGCAGATTTTGACGGTGTGAGGGTCGGTCATGGGAAGAAGGCTGCTGGAGTGGTCAATCGCATGTGAGATGAAAACGGGGCGGGCACAAGGCCCGCCCCGGTCTAATTAGACTTGTTCGTGTCTTACTGACAGCTGCGGCTCGTGCGTTCGCGGCCCGTGCGGTTGCCCAGACGGTCGAAGCTCCAGCGGTATTCGTTGTTCTGGAAGCAGCCTGTCACGGCGATGCTGGTCTTGGTGGCGCCGCGTTGCTCCAGCGTTTGCAAGACTTCCAACACGGTGAAAACCTTACACTGGCCCACCACTCGATCACTGATGAGTTCGTTATAGGGGTCGACCTGGCGCACGAATTTCTGTGTGCCTTTGCAGAATGTGCCGGCCCAACCACGGTCATTTTTTTCAACGCTGATGTTGGTATAATTGCCCGTTTTCAGCTTATCGATGACCTGCTGTTTGGTGACGGCCACAGCGCAGCGTCCTACGCGCTCTTCCTTGCGTGTTTCACCGAAGCGGTTGATGGTGAGTTCCATCAGATCGCGGCCCTTGCAGGCTTCCGCCAAATAGGGCGCGCGGTTGTCTCGCAGCAGGCGGATGCGGTCATAGCCCGCTTGCTGCAACTTGGCAGGGATGTCGGCCACATTGACCGGTTTGCGGCATTCGCCGATCACCCGCTCGCGGCGCACATTGCCCCGCCGGTTCATGGTCAGGCGCAGGCGTTCGTTGTTGCTGCACGCTTCGGCGGTGAGGCCGGGCAGTTCTGCGTCTGTAATTTGGATGCGGGTATAGCCCTGGCGGCGCAGGGCCTGGCGCAGCTCATTTTCCGAAAGGACCGCTTGCTGCCTTGGGGCGGGCTGCTGTGGTTGCTGTTGTTGGGTGACTGCGCGGCCATTGTCACACTGCCCGGTCTGACGGCGGCTGGTGGGCTGGCCTGCGGGGTCGAAATTAAACTCCACATAGCGCCCATTATTGCAGCCCCGCGCCACCACACCGTTTGGCACATTGGTGGCCGTCACATCGGTAAAGCCGCGATTTTCCAGCCGCCTTATGGCGCGGCGCGCGTTGAAGGCCGGGCGGTTTTGCTGGACTTGCTGCACCACGGCGCATTGGCCAATTTCCTGAGTGCTGGTGATGCGGCCCAGAATGGAAACCTTCACCTGATATTTCTTACCCTCGCGGCAGGCTTCTGTGCGTATAATGGTGAGACCACGGCGTGTTACACGGGCATCGGTATAGCCATTGCGGGCCAATACGTTGGCGACAACTTCATCCGTATTACCGATGGTTGCGCTTTGGGCATGGGCGGCATTCTTAAGGACGTCCGTTGCCATGAACGTGCCAAGCGTGAGGGCAACCGCAGCAGCCATGGGGATGCGCGTGTTTTCAGTGACGATTCGGGGCATGGGTGGTTCCTCCTTCAATAGAGACAGACAAGCCATTTGTGCCCCGCCTGTCAAAGATGCATTCATGGTCACCGTGAGCCTGTTTGGTCGCACATGAACACAGGCTGAAGAAAGGGTGATTGAGCTTTCATCTGTCTTTGAAAGCGCGTTGTTCTGTCATGGGAATATTGTTAGGGTTTGCGCGAAAGGGCGCGCAGTAACGCGCCACCATGCGGTGGAGAAATAGCATGAAACATTCCGTCATTCTCGTGGGCGCGGACAAGGGCGGTGTGGGCAAGACCACCGTATCGCGGGCGTTGCTGGATTTTCTGGACCGCAATAATGTGCTTGCACGGGCCTATGATACGGAAAATCCGCGCGGGACCCTGCACCGTTTTTATCCCAACAAGGCCAACATTATCGATCTGGCTAATGTGGCCGATCAGATGGCCATTCTGGACACCATGGACGGGGCCGCGGAACAGGTTTCCGTGGTGGATTTGAAGGCAGGCAATCTTTCCGCTGCCATGGATATTTTTGACAAGATCGGGGTGTTGCAGGCCGCCCGTGATGGCATGTTTGACTTGGCGCTGGTGCATGTGGTGGGGCCATCCATCGCTTCGTTGGATGAGATGAATGAAGTGGCCAAATACACCAATGGTCTGGGCTATGTGGTGGCTCGCAATTTCATCAATGAGACCAATTTCTTCGAGTGGGATGCGGATACATACAAAAAGTATTTCGCCCGCCTGCCCAATGCCCGCGAGATCGAAGTGCCGAAACTCAATGAGATGGCTTATGAACAGGTGGACCTGGCCGGTGTCACCTTCTCGGATTTCGTGGCCAATAAAAAGCCCGATGGCTCCGACGCCAATTTCTCTTTCGTGCTGCGGGGCTATGTGCGCAAATGGATGGCAGACATTGATGCGCAGTTTAATGAGCTGGAACTGATCCAGAACGTGCTGGCCGCCAAGCGGGGCACGAAGGGGGATAAGTAGGTCTCGAGGTTAATTATGTTTGCTCCTCACCTCCCCCTTGAGGGGAGGTCGAAACGGCTTGCCGTTTCGGGTGGGGGGTACGGTCGTAGTTTTTTCCGCCAAGATCCCCCCGCCCGGATCGCCTTCGGCTCTCCGACCTCCCCTCCAGGGGGAGGTGAAGGCATCGAGTATGAGGCGATTTGCGGAGAACAAGTTTGACCTCCTCCGCCACCATCATCTGCTCGGATCAAACCCGCAACGGCAAAACGCTGTTTGCCAAACTGGTCTGCGATCTGCTCACGCTACGGCAAGGCCTTGGGCCCGTCATTTTCGACACGGACGCCCCTGATGGGGGGCTGGTGCATCATTATGGTGGTGCAGAAGCGTTGGCATCGCGTCATGAGGAAACCAGTTTGCCTGCCAGCGGCATTGTCGACCCCGCCTTCACGCCAGACCATGTGCGCTTGTTTGACAGTCTGCTGAGCGGGCGGGGGGATTACGTCATCGATCTCTCCGCTCGGCATTTGCGCCGGTTCTTCGAAATCTATGAGCAAGTGGATTTTGAGGCAGGGGCAGCGGAGGCGGAGCTTTCGGTTTCCGTGTTCTATATTCTGGATCGTGGTGAGAAATCTCTGGTGACACTCCTCGACCTCGCGCGACGTCTGTCCAGCACCCGCTTTGTGCCCGTGCGCAATGCCGCTTTCGGGGACGCGTTGGGCAATCCGGACCTGGCGGCGGCGTATGCCCGATTGGCCATGGAGCGGGAGATTGCCCTGCCGGAATTGTCTGGAGACGCATTGGCCATGGCCGGGCATCCGGATTTTCACTTCGATACATTCATCGCCGGGCGCTACGAGCATTTTCCCTTCGATTTGAAGTCGGAATTGTGGATGCTGTTGGAGACGCTCTACAGCCAGCGGGATGCGACGATGCAAAGCGTGGTGCATCCGGTTTGAGGTTTCGTTGCCAAGCAGTTTGGCGTAGATTTCGGCTATGACTATCGCGCGTGAATCCATCATCTGCCGGTTTACCATCCTGCTGCAGCAATGCGCGCGCATTGGCTACTCGCCCCACGGGAATTGAGAAATCCATCATTCTCAATTCCTGCGAAAGACCGATCCATGGCTTACAAAAATTTCTCCACCGACCAGTTGCGCGCGTTGGACAATCAACACCATCTCCATCCCTTCACCGACCATGATGAAATGCGCGCCGGGGGCGTGCGGGTCATCACCGGGGCGGAGGGGCATTATATTGCCGACAGTGAAGGGAAGCGCATTTTGGACGCCATGGCGGGGCTTTGGTGCGTGAATGTGGGCTATGGGCGGGAAGAGCTCGCGCGCGCCGCCTATGAGCAGATGGTGGAGCTGCCCTATTACAACACGTTCTTCAAAACGACCCATCCGCCCGTGGCACTGCTGGCCAAGCGGGTGGCGGATTTGGCCCCGGCCCACATCAATCAGGTGTTTTTCGGCGCATCTGGGTCCGAGAGCAATGATACGGCCATCCGCACCGTGCGCCATTATTGGGCGCTTGAAGGAAAGCCGGAAAAGCAGATCATCATTTCTCGCCTCGATGCCTATCACGGCTCCACCATTGCTGCCTCGTCCATGGGCGGCATGGGGGCCATGCACAGCCAGCTGGGGCCGCATCTGCCAGGCTTTCGCCATGTGATGGCTCCTTATGCATTCGAAAATGCCCATGAGGGTGAAAGCGACCACGATTTCGGATTGCGCGCCGCAAAGGCTGTGGAAGATGAAATTCTGGCCTGCGGGCCGGAGAACGTCGCAGCCTTTGTGGGGGAGCCTATCCAAGGGGCAGGGGGCGTGAAAATTCCGCCCGTAAGCTATTGGGCTGAGATTCAGCGCATCTGCGAAAAGTATGATGTGCTGCTGATGCTGGATGAAGTCATCACCGGCTTTGGCCGCACCGGAGAGTGGTTTGCCTGCCAGTCCATGGGCATTAAGCCGGATACGGTTACCGTCGCCAAAGCCATCACCTCCGGTTATCAGCCCCTCTCCGCCGTGCTTGTGGGCGATCGGATTGCCAAAGTGCTGGAAAGCCGGGGGGAGTATTACCATGGCTACACCTATTCCGGTCACCCTGTGGCCTGCGCCGTAGCGCTGGCCAATATTGACATTATCGAGCGCGAAGGTCTGGTGGAGCGGGTGCGGGAGGAAACCGGCCCCTATCTCACAAAACGCCTGCAAGAGGTCGTTGGGGGCCATCCACTTGTGGGCCAGGTGCGAGGCCAAGGGCTGCTTGCCGCCATTGAAATTGTCGCTGATCGGGAAACCAAGGCTCGTTTCGAACCCGCAGGCCACGCGGCCATGGTGGTGCGCGACCATTCTATCGAAGCTGGCATGATGATGCGCGCGGTGGGCGATACGATGATCGTGTCACCCCCACTTACGTGGACACGGGAGACGATTGATGAAGCGGCAAGGATTGTGAAAGTGGCTTTGGACGGGGCTTTGACGAAGCTGACTTGATATGGAACTACCTGAGAATGTTGAGCTGGAAAAAAGCGCCGCTTTCGATGTCCGGCTTTTCAGCATCCCGGACAAAGACCTGGAGGAGATTTGCAAAAGCCTTCTGAAACTTCCATATTTGGACGGCGACGAGCCGTTAGGACCATACCTTGGGCGCAAAGTTGCGGGCTGGTATGTTGTGTTTCGTCCCACCCGGCAATCGGGCAGATTGCATATCGATATAGTGCGGATAATGCATCAAAAAACGGACAGTAGAAGAAAGGCTGCCCTGCGCGCTTTGAAATGGCTGGCTGCTTTTAGAGGAGGTTTCGGTGTCTGATCGAAAATCGGCAAAAGATATTTCATTTGAAGAGTACGCTGCCTTAAGCGAAGGCGAGCGGGACGAGGTGGCTTTTCAAATGGCAGCTGAAACGATTGTTCAAAGGCTGCGTGAAGAGGCTTACGAAAAAGGTATTGCCGATGGCAAAGCAGGCCGTTTCGAACCGCCAGAGCCGTTAACGCTCCCGGCTCGGGGCGCTTTAGATGGCGATGAAGCTGGATTCACGGTGAACTCATAATGGACGCTCTCAACAACCCTACAGATACATACGGCCTCACCACCGACCAGACGGCCATGGTGGATATGGTTCGGGCTTTTTCTGATGCCAACATTGCGCCTAAGGCGGTGGAGTGGGATCAGGCGAAACACTTTCCGTTGGACGTGATCCGGCAAACTGCTGAGCTTGGCATGGGCGGTATTTATTGCCGGGAAGAGCATGGCGGGTCTGGCCTCACCCGGCTTGATGCGGCTGTGATTTTTGAGGCCATGGCCACGGGCTGCCCCGCCACGTCTGCCTTCATTTCCATCCACAATATGGTGGCTTGGATGATTGATACGTTTGGTGATGATGAGCAGCGGGCGCGGGTCTTGCCGTCGCTCATGTCCATGGAGAAAATCGCAAGCTATTGTCTCACAGAACCCGGCAGCGGTTCCGATGCAGCCGCCATGAAGACGACGGCGAGACCCTCCGGCAATGGCTATGTGCTCAACGGCGTCAAGCAGTTCATTTCCGGCGCGGGGTCAAACGATCTTTATGTGGTCATGGCGCGCACCGAAGATGCCGACGGCAATGATAAAGGCGTGTCCGCCTTTATCGTGGACAAGGGCAGTGGGGGGCTCTCCTTTGGGGCGCAGGAAGCCAAAATGGGGTGGCATGTGCAGCCCACGGCGCAAGTGATCCTGGATGATTGTTTCGTGCCCCTTGAAAACCGCATTAATGGGGAAGGCATGGGCTTCAAAATGGCCATGGCCGGGCTGGATGGGGGGCGGTTGAACATTGCTGCCTGTTCTTTGGGCGGCGCGCAGGCTGCGTTTGAGCGGGCGCAGGCCTATAGCATGGAACGTAAGGCGTTTGGTCAGGAGATCGGCCGGTTCCAGGCCATTCAGTTCAAGCTGGCTGATATGGCGACGGATTTGGAAGCTGCGCGCTTGATGCTCTACAGCGCTGCGTCCGCGCTGGATGCCAAGGCCTATGATGCTTCCAAGCGGTGCGCCATGGCTAAGCGGTTTGTGACCGATACGTGTTTCAACGTGGCCAATGAAGCGCTGCAAATTCACGGCGGTTACGGTTATCTGGCTGACTATGGCGTGGAAAAAATCGTGCGTGATTTGCGGGTCCACCAGATTTTGGAAGGCACGAATGAAATTATGCGGGTGATTATCGCCCGCTCGCTGGAAAAATCTGCATGAGCAAAATTGCATTTATCGGCCTGGGCAATATGGGCGGGCCCATGGCGACCAATCTGGTGAAGGCGGGCCACACGGTTACCGGGTTTGACTTCTCAAAAGAGGCCCTTGATGCGGCCAGCAACCATGGCATTTTGCCTTCCACGTCGGCCAAGGAATGCGTGGATGGGGCGGAAGTTATCCTCACCATGCTGCCAGCGGGTAAACATGTCTTGGCGGTTTATGAGGAAATTTGCTCGCTGGCGTCGGCTGATTCGCTTTTGATTGACAGTTCCACCATCGATATTGCCTCCGCAGAAAAGGCCCACGCCATGGCAGAGGCGGCAGGGTTGCGCAGTGTGGATGCGCCTGTTTCCGGCGGTGTGATGGGCGCGGTGAATGGGACGCTGGCTTTCATGGTGGGCGGCAAAGACAGGGCTTTGGATGCGGCGGAGCCGGTGTTGGAACCCATGGCCGGGCGCATCGTGCGCTGCGGCGGGCCAACGGCTGGGCAGGCGGCCAAGGTGTGTAACAATATGATCCTTGCTGTCACAATGATTGGCACCGCCGAGGCTTTTGAGATGGGTCGGCGGCTGGGCCTAGAAGATCAGGCGCTGTTTGATGTGGTTTCCACCGCATCGGGCCAAAGCTGGTCCACGACCACCTATTGCCCCGTCCCCGGACCGGTGCCCACCTCACCAGCCAATAACGACTATAAGCCCGGCTTTGCAGCGGCACTCATGTTAAAGGATCTTGGGCTTTCCCAAGAAGCTGCTTCAAAAACAGAGGCTTATACGCCACTTGGTGCGCAGGCGCTGGCGCTCTATGATCAGTTCTGTGCCGATGGCCATGGTGATGTGGATTTTTCCGGCATCATCAAAATGATGGAAAACGCTAAAAAGTGAAATTTTTTCCGTCGGGCGGCATGGTTAAAGCCTACGCCATTTGAAACGAAAAGAGCGTAAGAAACCGGCCTCAAATCTTAATTTATCAGGATTGATGGAAACCAATTGGGCAAAATTTGCCGACCCAATTCGCCTTTGCTTAAGACCTCATTAGCCGCCTGTTAGGAAAGCCCGCCTAGGTTGAAAAACACGGGAGCAAGATCAACTCCCCGCTCTCCGGATCAGGTTTTGCGTACCGGGGAAAAGTACTGCCGATGCGTATCTTTCGGCCCAGTATAGCGTTTGAAGTTTGAGCCGCGGTGGTTTGCATGGGTTACATGCGAAGCATCGCGGTTCATGCATTTTGCCGTAATATCAACCAAGGGTTGCATTGTGCGACATCTCGCCGTAGCCTAAAGCGAGGAAGTGGTCCAGAAAGTCCAACGGGGGTTGGGGAAATGCAGTGTTTACGAGCCAACACGAACTTAATCTGTTGATCTGTTTGACCCTTATGGGATGTATCGGTTTCATGGTTTGGGGAGAGCCGGGTCGCGCATTTCTTGAGGTTGTGACGACTAAAATATAGCACGCTTTTCACGAAAGCTCGGGTGTTCTAAGCCGTCTTCATGACGGACCAAAAATCAGCACGCGCAATCATGCTGCAAGGCACAGGCTCTGATGTGGGCAAGACGGTGCTGGTGGCGGGCCTGTGCCGCTTGGCCAGACGGCGGGGGCTTAAAGTGCGCCCGTTCAAACCGCAGAACATGTCTAACAATGCCGCCGTTGCTGAGCGCCCTCTGCCAGATGGGACGGGCGGTGAAATTGGTCGTGCGCAATGGTTGCAAGCGCTGGCCTGTGGCGTGCCTTCCAGTGTGGATATGAACCCGGTTCTGCTGAAACCCCAGTCAGAGGTGGGCAGTCAGATCGTGGTGCATGGCAAGGTCTGGGGCGCTGCCAAGGGGCGTGATTATCAGCGTATCAAACCGCAATTGCTGGGGGCCGTGCTCGAAAGTTTCGAACGGCTGAAGGCGGAAGCAGACCTGGTGATTGTGGAAGGCGCGGGGTCCCCTGCGGAGATCAATCTACGCGCTGGCGACATTGCTAATATGGGCTTTGCCACCGCCGCTAATGTGCCTGTGGTGTTGGTGGGGGATATAGACCGGGGTGGCGTGATTGCCTCCATTGTGGGCACCCACACGATTTTGCCTGCCGATGATCGGACCATGATCCGGGGTTATCTCATCAATAAATTTCGCGGTGATGTGAGCCTGTTCGATGCGGGGCTGGAGCAGATTACACAGTTCACCGGATGGCCCAGTTTCGGCGTCGTGCCTTGGCTGCCCGAGACAGCAAAATTGCCTGCCGAAGACAGTGTGGCGTTGGAAGCCGCCTTTGCGGAAAACTCAAATGCCGACACGCTTGTGGTGGTGCCCGTGCTCTCCCGCATTGCGAATTTCGATGATCTGGACCCGCTTAAAATGGAGCCGGGGCTGCGGGTGCAATTTCTGCGCCCCGGCGATGAATGGCCCAAACAGGCAAAATTGGTGGTGCTGCCCGGCTCAAAATCCACCATTGCTGATCTTGAGCAATTTCGGGCGCTGGGTTGGGAGGATAGTCTTCAAAGTCATGTGTCCGAGGGTGGGCATGTGATGGGCATATGCGGGGGCTATCAAATGCTGGGCCGCGTTGTGCGAGACCCCGATGGGATTGAGGGCGATCAACGGGAAGCGCGGGGCCTCGGTCTGCTGGATGTGGAGACGGTGCTGGTGCCCCAAAAGACCGTGATGAACCGCGTGGCCGAAGATGCACGCCACGGCGAGCCGCTGGAGGGTTATGAAATACACATGGGGCGCACCACGGGGCCTGATACAGTTCGACCCCTGGTCCATTTGGACGGGGTGGCCGACGGGGCCATGGATGAAACGGGAAGAGTGCAGGGCTGCTACCTGCACGGCCTGTTCGCCACGGATGGGTGGCGGCGGCGATATCTGGCAAGCCTTGGGGTAACATCGCAGGTGAGCGACTATCGTGCCGGGGTGGAGCAGGCGCTAGATGCTTTGGGAGATCATCTGGAACGGGTGGTGGACCCGGCGATTCTGGAACTCTAACGCTGCTGTTAGCCTCTATCAGCGGAACTTCATGGCGTGTCGCAAATGCGATTGACTCGCCTTCATCTGGTCTGTTTAGTCGCACCTGCATGAGGTTTTCACCGCTGCCAATGGTGGTGGTGAAGAGCAAAAGGGAATGTGAGGGGCTGACCCAAACCGGGGGCCTTAAACACAGCCGACCCCGCGACTGTAGCGGTGAGGCCCCGCCCAAAAAGCCACTGTCCGCTTGGCGGATGGGAAGGCGGGTGGTGGCCAGCGATCCGCAGCCAGGAGACCTGCCCTGTGCCCATGGCTGTCCATAAGGCCAGCTTCAATCCTGCGGACCGGGGCTGTCCTGTGGTGGTGATCGCACAACCACCCGCGCCCTGCCGCCACGGCTGAACACGGGAGTTGTTATGCCTTATCGCCAGTTTCTCCAGCCGCCTCCGGGCTGGCCCTCTCACTTCGCCTCACAGACCCCTCGCAATTCAAACGTGTGATGGAACTCGCATTGGGTGTGTCGCTCGTCCTGGGGGGCGCGCGGTCGGGCAAGTCTGCTTTTGCGGAACAGCTTGTGCTGGCCAGTGGTCGTCAGCCCGTCTATCTCGCCACGTCTCGCATTTGGGATGAGGAGATGGATGTGCGGGTAACGAAGCATCAGCAGCGGCGTGGGCCAGAGTGGCAGGTGGTGGAGGAACCGCTGGCGCTTTCCGATGCCCTTGCCGCCCATGCAACGCCCAAGACCTGCGTGCTGGTGGATTGTCTTACCCTCTGGCTCACCAATTTGATGATGGAAGAGCGAGACGTGGATGGGGAGGCCGATGCCATGGTCGCCTGCCTCGCGGAACTCCCAGAGGAAGCCCAGGTATTGTTTGTTTCCAATGAGGTCGGTCTCGGCATTGTGCCCATGGACAAGATGGCCCGGGATTTTCGCGATCATGCCGGGCGGCTTCATCAAGCGATCGCGGCCATGGCCAGCAATGTTTGGTTCGTCACCGCCGGTCTGCCGCAACAATTGAAATAGGCTTTCGCCTTAAAGAGAAGAAAGAAAGATCATGGACGCTTCAAAAGTGCCTGCCACCGTCATTACCGGCTTTCTTGGTGCCGGTAAAACCACCCTCATTCGCAATCTCCTGGCCACAGCCAATGGCAAACGCATCGCACTCATCATCAATGAATTTGGTGATTTGGGCGTGGACGGGGATGTGCTGGCGGGGTGCGGGGATGAAACCTGCACCGAGGACGATATTGTGGAACTCACCAATGGCTGCATTTGCTGCACGGTGGCAGATGATTTCATCCCCACCATCACCAAGCTCATGGAGAGCGAGCGGCGACCTGACCATATCGTTATTGAGACTTCTGGACTCGCCCTGCCACAACCGCTGGTCAACGCTTTCAACTGGCCCTCCATCCGAGAGCAGGTGACGGTGGATGGTGTGGTGACCGTGGTGGATGCTGCTGCCGTGGGGGAGGGGCGTTTTGCCCATGACCATGATGCGGTTCAGCATCAGCGGGAGCAGGATGAGAGCGTGGACCACGAAAGCCCGCTGGAGGAGCTGTTCGAGGACCAAATCACCTGTGCCGACATGATCGTGCTGAACAAGACGGATTTGCTGACGGCCGATGGCATTTCCCATGTGGAGGAGGACGTGCGCAAGGCTACCGAAAGGCGGGTGAAGCTGATCCGGGCAGGCAAGGATAATGCGCCGGCTGCCGATGTGCTCCTGGGGCTGGGTGTGGGCAGCGAAGCGGATATTGAGAACCGCAAAAGCCACCATGAAATACATCACCATCACCACCATGATGAAGACGATCATCATCATGACCATGAGGACCACCATCACCATCATCACGACCATGACCACGATGAATTTGCGAGCTTCGTGGTGGATGGCGGGGCCATCAAGGACGTTAAGGAGATGGAGAACGTGCTCAAAGCCACCATTGAGCATCACGATATTCTGCGTCTTAAGGGCTTTGTGGCCGTCAAGGACAAGCCCATGCGCTTGGTGGTGCAGGCGGTGGGCAAACGCATTGATACCTATTTCGATCGGGACTGGGGCGCGGATGAGGAGCGGGTGTCGCGTCTTGTGGTCATCGGTCTTCATGATCTGGATGAGGCTGGCGTTCGCAACGATCTTTCCACTGCACTGGGGTAGAGCATGCACCTGCTGGTGGCACAAAAGGGGGCGTTGGCGGAGGAGGATGAGGCCATTGATCTGGGCCAAAGCCCCGCCGATGTGGTGTTCATCTCCGCCGCCGATACGGAACTGGCCAGCCTGAGCGCGGCGCGGGCTGCGTTGGGCGGGGCCGCGCCAGATTTGCGGCTCGCCAGCATGATGGCCCTGTCCCACCCGCTCTCTATTGATGTTTATGTTCAAAATACCATTGCCCGTTCCCGCATGGTTGTGGTGCGGGTCTTGGGGGGCGAAAGCTATTGGGCCTATGGGTTGGAAAAGCTGCTGGAGACCTGCCGCGATAACGGCATACTGCTGGCTGCCCTGCCGGGGGATGACAAGCCGGACCCATCGCTGGATCGCTATAATACTGTGGACGAAGAAGCGCGCCTGGCGCTGTGGTCTTATCTGGTGGAAGGCGGTGGGCAAAACGCGCAAAACTTCCTGTGCTATGCCCGTGGTCTCTTGGATGATGCGGGCGCAGATGTGCCGCCACCGGCACCGCTTCTCAAGGCTGCACTATGGCACCCTCAACTGGCCCAACCAGCCCTTTCGGATTGGCAGAGCCGGTGGCAGGCTGGCCGCCCGGTGGTGGCCATATCCTTCTATCGCGCCCTGGTGCAGGCGGGGAATACGCAGCCCGTGGAGGCCCTTTGCGAGGCCTTCGAACAAGCCGGGTGTAACCCACTACCCGTGTTCATCGCCTCGCTGAAAGATGGCGTTTCACAAGCCACTATTCGCCATCTCTTCCAGCAGGCCTCGCCCGATGTGGTGGTTAATTTGACGGGCTTTGCTGTCTCCGCAGTGGAGGGGGAGCGGGTTCCCACCGTGCTGGAAGAGGGGGGCGCTGTGGTGCTGCAAGCCATCCTGTCTGGTGCCGGAGAAGCCGTTTGGGAAGGCTCTGTCCAAGGCCTGTCCTCCCGCGATCTGGCCATGAATGTGGCTTTGCCGGAGGTGGATGGGCGGGTGCTGACGCGGGCCATCGCCTTCAAAAATGGCGAGGCTTGGGATGGGGCGACACAAGCCAATATCGTGCGCCATGTGGGGCGGGATGATCGGGTGAAGTTCGTCGCCGATCTTGCCGCCAATTGGGGGCGGTTGCGCCAAACGGCAGAGGCAGAACGTAAAGTGGTTCTCGTGCTGGCCAACTATCCCAACCGGGACGGGCGTATCGGCAATGGCGTTGGGCTGGATACACCGGCGGCCACGGTCAACGTGCTCAACGCATTGGTCGATGCGGGGTATAACGTGGCGGATATTCCCGCGGACGGTGATGCGCTGTTGGACCGGCTGTTGGAAGGGCCAACCAATGCGCCGCGCCTTTCAAGTGATGATATAAGGGGCATCGCCTATTCCGTTTCTGAATATTTGAGCCACTTCAACACTCTGCCACAAATCGTTCGGGAAAAGATCCATGCCCGATGGGGTGAACCATCCTCTGACCCATTTGTGGAGGGAGACGCATTCCACCTGCCGCTCACCGCGTTTGGCGAGACACTGGTGGGGATACAACCGGCGCGGGGTTACAATATCGACCCGGCTGAGACCTATCACGACCCTGATCTGGTGCCGCCCCACGGCTATCTGGCGTTCTATTTCTACCTACGCCATGCCTATGGTGCCCATGTAGTGGTTCACATGGGCAAGCATGGGAATATGGAGTGGCTTCCGGGCAAGGCGCTGGCGCTCTCGGAAAGCTGTTTTCCCGAAGTGGTCTTTGGCCCCACGCCGCACATTTATCCCTTCATTGTGAATGATCCGGGGGAGGGGACGCAGGCCAAGCGGCGTTCCAGTGCGGTTATCATTGACCACCTCACCCCGCCGCTCACACGGGCGGAAAGCTATGGGCCGCTCAAAGAGCTGGAAGCGCTGGTGGACGAGTATTACGAGGCGTCGGGGGTGGACCCGCGACGGCTTGATTATCTGCGCGGCGAGATTTTGGCACTCATGGCCCATACGGGGCTCGATAAGGATGCCGGTGTTGCGGGCGATGACAGCGACGATGCGCTGCAAAAACTGGATGCCTATCTGTGTGAATTGAAAGAAATGCAGATTAGAGACGGGCTGCACATTTTCGGCACCTCGCCACAAGAAAGACTGCGCACGGATCTCGCCGTGGCGCTGGCCCGGGTACCACGGGGCACGGGGGAAAGGGGTGACAACAGTTTGCAGCGGGCGCTTGCTGCGGACCTGATTGGGGGTGATTTCGACCCGCTGGATTGTGACATGGGTGCTGAATGGATGGGGCAACGGCCTGAGGTGCTCCGCCAAGTGAGCGATGACCCTTGGCGGACGCAGGGCGATACAGTTGAGCGGTTGGAGTTGCTCGCCGCTGAGTTGGTTGGCGAGCGTATTTGCCCGTCGGAATGGAGCCAAACTAGGGCAGTCATGGAAACGGTGCAGGCCACGATTTTGCCATCGCTGGATGCTTGCGGGCCGCGCGAGATGCATGGGTTGTTGACGGCGCTGTCGGGTCGCTTCGTGGAGCCAGGTTCCTCTGGCGCACCCACGCGGGGGCGCTTGGATGTTTTGCCCACGGGGCGCAATTTCTTCTCGGTGGACAGCCGTGCCGTACCAACACCGGCGGCTTGGCATTTGGGGCAAAAGTCGGCGGAACTTCTCATCAAGCGCCACCGGCAGGACCATGGGGAGTGGCCCACCTCCTTGGGGCTGTCGGCTTGGGGTACGTCCAACATGCGCACGGGCGGTGATGATATTGCCCAGGCGTTGGCGCTGATTGGTGCTAAGCCTGTTTGGGACCACGCCTCACGGCGGGTGACGGGTTTTGAAATCATAACGCTGGCCGAACTGGGCCGCCCCCGGGTGGACGTCACCCTGCGCATTTCCGGCTTCTTCCGCGACGCCTTTCCCGCGCAAATTGATCTCTTTGACAAAGCAGTTAT
This sequence comes from Pseudomonadota bacterium, assembly GCA_039198355.1. Lineage (GTDB taxonomy): Bacteria > Pseudomonadota > Alphaproteobacteria > Rhizobiales > Rhizobiaceae > Pseudahrensia. The sequence continues at coordinate 189,358 of JBCCTO010000001.1, read as the reverse complement.
GGCTATTGCCGCACTGGATGAAGATGCGCGGGATAACCCCATTGCCCACCGCGTGGGGGAAGAAAGCCGCAAGCTGGAGGCGCAAGGTATTGAGGCTAAAACGGCGCGTCGCCGGGCGGCCTTCCGCGTTTACGGGTCAAAACCGGGGGCCTATGGGGCGGGGCTGCAAGCGTTGATCGATGAAAAAGGCTGGCATGAACAGGCCGACCTTGCCCGCGCCTATCTCGCTTGGGGCAGCTATGCCTATGGGGCAGGGCAAGAGGGCGTGGCCGAGGCTGAAGGCCTGCGCACGCGACTGGCCGGAGTGGATGCGGTGGTTCACAATCAAGACAATCGCGAGCACGATCTTCTAGACAGCGATGACTATTACCAATTTGAGGGCGGCATGACGGCGGCGGTGGAACACCTGTCGGGCAAACGGCCCACCGTTTACCACAACGACCATTCCCGGCCTGAACGGCCTGTGGTGCGCACACTGGAAGAAGAGATCGGACGGGTGGTGCGAGCCCGCGTGGTCAACCCCAAATGGATCGCCGGGGTCATGCGCCACGGCTATAAGGGTGCTTTCGAAATTGCCGCCACGGTGGATTATCTCTTCGCTTTCGCAGCCACCACCGGCGCGGTGGGGGACCATCATTTCGATGCGGTCCATGATGCTTTCGTCACCGACGAGACTGTCCTCCAATTCATGGCGGATAAGAACCCCAACGCCTTGCGAGAAATGGCGGACCGTCTGCTTGAAGCGCAGGAACGGGGCCTGTGGACGGCCCGGTCAAACTCGGCAAAATTTGAACTGGAACGGCTGGCGCAGCGTCAGGCCGCATAGGGAGGCACCCCATGGCCCAAAAATCCGAAAAGCTGGCGCAATTGAGCGAAGAGGAACTCAACGCCCGTCATGCCGAAAAAATGAAAAAGAAAAAGGCGGCGCGGGATAAAATTATTGCCACCAAAACCCGGGAGAAGGGATTGGTGATGGTTCACACGGGCAAGGGCAAAGGCAAATCCACCGCCGCCTTTGGCATGGTGTTTCGCGCCCTTGGCAATAGCATGAAAGTGGGTGTGGTGCAGTTTGTGAAGGGCAAATGGCAAACGGGCGAGCGGGTCATTTTGGACAAGTTGGGCGATCAGGTCACCATGACGGCCATGGGTGATGGTTTTACCTGGGAAACCCAGGACCGGCAGCGGGATATTGATGCCGCCCGCGCGGCATGGGAGCGGGCCAAGGTGATGATAATGGATGACGAGCACGACATGGTGTTGTGCGATGAACTCAATATCGTGCTGCGCTACGATTATCTGCCTTTGGAAGAAATTCTCGAAACCCTGCGCAATAAACCGGAGATGAAGCATGTCATCATCACCGGGCGTAACGCCAAGGATGAGTTGATGGACTTGGCTGATTTGGTGACGGATATGACCATGGTCAAACACCCGTTCCGCGATGGTGTGAAGGCCCAGGTGGGCGTTGAATTTTAAGATTCCGGCCCCGAAATTAGCCGCCCCTTGACACGAGCCCCCAAAATTTGCGCCAATGGTGACAAGCGCCAAGCAGGAAAGGCGCGGACGGGAAGAAAACATGCGGGTTTTGGACGGCATTCGTGACATGCTCACGGCGCGTTCATCGGTTCAAATGGTGGCCGATGATCCCGTGATGGCAGCGCGCATTATGCTGCTTGTGCGGGTCATGTTTGCCGATGGCACGCTGGCGGGGGAAGAACTGGCGCTGTTCAAGGGGCTTTGTAGAACCGTCTTCAATATTCCCGAAGCCGATGTGCCGGATGTTATCGAGTACTTGCGGGATTATGGATATGCGACAACCGGCGAGCAGGCCGCTTTGGATTTTCAGTCCATGCCCGCTGAAGAGCGGCGCCAGCTTATGGTTCAGCTCATCACCATGGCGCGTATTGATAAGCGCATTCACGCAAAGGAAGCGGATTTACTAACGCGGGTGGGCCGCGTCTTGGGCTTTACCGATGAACAGGTGAAGGCAGCGCTTGCCCATGTTTGAGCGCGTGATGCAATGGCTTGAAGACGACGATACGGAACTAGCCCAGGATTTTGACGATGATGAAACACGGTTGGCCGTGGCTGCCCTGTTTTATCACATGGTCGCCATAGACGGCGAAGTGAGCAACGCAGAAAGGGAGCGTCTGCGCACATTGCTCACCGATCGTTACAGCCTGTCAGAAAGCCAGTTTGAGCGGCTCAAGGAAGCGGCCAAGGCCATGGACGAAAGCACGGCAGGCATTTTTCCCTACACCATCATACTCAATCGCCAATTGGATGATTTGGAGCGTCATAGCGTCTACAGCCAGTTGCAGGCTCTTGCCATGGCGGATGATCATGTGGCGGATGTGGAGCGGGACCTGCTCCACCATGTGCGCACGCTCTTGAAGCTGAGTTAACGTGCGACCCTGTCGTATTTTGGGGGTGAGAGGGCGGTAAAGCGTTTGCGCTTCACGCCAAGCCTGCCTAAAACTCGCAAAGTCGATGGTGCCCTAAGGCTGTGCTGAAGGGGCTGAAAACGATCTTCATGGGGCTGACCCAAACCGGGGGCCGAGGTGGAGACCGTCGCAGGATCACACGGGTGGTATTGGCTATCCGTGGGCTTCACCACGATCTGAAATTCGAGCATCGAGGTGATACATGCGAAATTCGCGCCGCTTCTTCCAACACGCTAAGCTTATGCGAAAACCGGAGGGTCAATCCGCATGACCGCGCTGGGGCCGAAAACCGGCGTGATGATTTGCGGCCATGGCAGCCGCAATCAAAACGCCATGAAGGAATTTTCCAAACTGTCGGAAGGGTTGAAAGGGCGCTTTGGCGATGCGCCGGTGGAATATGGCTATCTGGAATTTGCCAATCCCGTCATCTCCCATGGGTTGGACCGGTTGCGGGAGCAGGGGTGCACGAAAGTGCTGGCCGTTCCCGGCATGTTGTTTGCTGCTGGCCACGCGAAAAACGATATTCCCTCCGTGCTGAACACCTATCAGGCCCGCCATCCGGAAATGGAAATTGTCTACGGGCGGGAGTTAGGCGTTGATTTGAAGATGATCCGGGCTGCTGCCGCCCGCATTCAAGAAGTCATTGATGCGGCGGGTCCGTGCGATCCCCACGACACGCTGCTGATGGTGGTGGGGCGGGGTTCATCGGACCCGGATGCCAACTCCAATATCAATAAAATCATGCGGATGTTGTGGGAAGGGTTCGGCTTTGGCTGGGGTGAGGTGTGTTATTCCGGCGTCACTTTCCCGCTGGTGGAGCCGGGCCTGCAACACGCTGCGCGACTGGGCTATAAGCGCGTTATCGTCTTTCCTTATTTCCTGTTCACAGGTGTGCTTATCAAACGCATTTATTCCTTCACGGATGATGTGGCGGCGCAGTTCCCCGACATTGAATTTTTGAAGGCGGGTTATCTCAACGACCACGATCTGGTGCTGTCCACCTTTGAAGATCGGGTGTTTGAATGCATCACGGGCCAGAACGTGATGAATTGCCAAATGTGCAAATATCGCGAGCAGGTGCTGGGCTTCGAAGATCAGGTGGGCTTGGCGCAGGAAAGCCATCACCATCATGTGGAGGGTATTGGCGGCGGTTTGGAAAACTGTCCGTGTCAGGGCGACTGCGATGCTTCCTGCCGAAACGAAGCCTTCTGTCTGGAATATGGGCTGCCTTACACGCCCGTTCACAGCCATGCCTCCCCGGCATCACTGGAGTCCCACGATCATGCTCATCATGGGCATAATCACGACCATAGTCATGAGCATGAGCATGAGCATGAGCATGGTCACAACCATTCCCACGACCATCACCACCATCCCTATCCCCATGCGGACCATCCCCACGGCCCCAATTCCATGAACAAGCCGGGAAATTGATGCAGCCTGTGATGCCCCGTACGGATTATATCCGCGACCCGGCTGAAATTTATGCGGGGTCCTTTGACACGGTGCGGCGGGAAGCAGCGCTGGGGGATTTACCCCCAGCCATGGAAAAAATTGCCCTTCGCCTTATCCACTCCTGCGGCATGGTGGATGTGCTGGATGATCTCGCTTTCTCCACAGGCGCTGCGCAGGCCGGCATGGACGCTTTGAAGAACGCCGCGCCCGTCCTGTGCGATGTGGAAATGGTGAAGGCGGGTATTATTGAAAGGCTTCTCCCCGCCCAAAACGATGTCATTTGCACTCTCAATGATCCGCGCACGCGAAGCCTTGCCGAGGCCATGGAGAACACGCGTTCCGCCGCCGGTGTGGAATTGTGGCGTGGGCAGTTGCAGGGGAGTGTGGTGGTGATCGGCAATGCGCCAACGGCCCTGTTCCACCTGATGGATGTTGTGGCCGCTACCGGTGAAAAACCTGCACTTGTGATTGGCATTCCGGTGGGCTTTGTGGGGGCGGTGGAAAGCAAACAGGTTTTGGCCGCAAATGATCTTGGACTGCACTATATAACAGTCCATGGCCGCCGGGGTGGTTCGGCCATGGCGAGCGCTGTGGTAAACGCGCTTGCGGGGGGCTTGGCATGATAATGGTGGTGCAAGGGTTGGGATTTGGTCTGCTGGTGGGGGCGCTCATGCGCGCACCCGCCATAACGACCTTCTTGCCCGCCTACGCCATCACCATTTCCGTCATGGCAGCTTTGTGGCTTGGCCCACTGCTCGTCCCGTCCAATGGCCGCGGGTTTTGGGGGGAGGTGGCGGTGGCTGGCGTGACTTTCACGCTGATCGCCATGACCATGCAGATTATCCCTGAATTCATTCTGGTGGCCATGGGTCTGCAAATTGCGTGGTCCGTTGCTCATTGGTTCTACGGTTCGGGGGCTGTGGTGCAGCGGTGGTACCCGCCCTTTGCCACGGGGGCCAATGTGGGACTGCTCATTGCGTTCGTCATCTTTTGGTGGGTGCTGTGAGTGAGGCTTGGGTTGATGTGATCGGCATTGGCGAGGACGGGCTTGCAGGCCTATCCCGCGCCGCGCTTGATGTGCTGGAAAGCGCCGAAATCATCATCGGGGGGGACCGGCACCATAAACTCAGTGATGCGATCACCGCTGAGCGTGTTAAATGGCCGTCCCCTTTTGATGCCATGATCGATACGATCGAGGGCTATCGCGGGCGCAGGCTTGCCATCCTCGTGACGGGTGATCCGCTGTGGTACTCCGTCGGCGCGCGCCTCATGCGGGCTTTGGGGGCGCAGGCGATCCGCTTTCACCCCCAACTCTCCGCCTTTCAGTGGGCTGCCGTGCGGATGGGGTGGAGCCTGGCGGATGTGGACACGCTCACCATCCATGGCCGTGCGGACAGTCAGATCATCCCCTATCTAGCCCCGGGCGCCCGGCTTTTGGTGTTGACGCAGGATGAAAACAGCCCAGCAGCCGTTGCCAAAATTTTGGCCGACCGAGGCTTTGGCCAAAGTGCCCTGACGGTGCTTGCTGCCATGGGCGGGGAGGATGAACAGCGTTTTGATGGTGTGGCGGAAAGCTGGACGCAGACCGTTCCTGCGTTTCACACGCTGGCGGTGGACTGTGTGGCGGGGCCAGGGGCGCGATGGTATCCGCGCACGGGCGGCTTGCCGGATGATGCTTTTGTGTCAGACGGGCAGATGACCAAGCAGGATGTGCGGGCGATAACCCTTGCCAAACTGGCCCCTTATCCCGATGCCGTGTTGTGGGACATTGGTGCGGGGTGCGGATCCATTAGCGTGGAATGGATGCGAGCGGTGCGCAACGCCCATGCCATTGCCATTGAACCCAAGGAGAGCCGTCGTGGCATGATTGCCGCCAATCGGGTGGCGCTGGGCGTTGAGAAATTGGAGATCGTGAGCGGTTCTGCCCCGGACGCCCTTACGGGCCTGCCGATACCCGATGCAATCTTTATTGGTGGTGGGCTTACGAACGAAGGGGTGTTTGAAACCGCATGGAGCGCCTTGCGTCCGGGCGGGCGGCTAGTGGCCAATACGGTGACCTTGGAAAGTGAGGCCCGCTTGATCGCCTTGCACGCGGAGCATGGGGGCAGCCTTACCCGCCTTGGCGTGCAACATGCGCAACCCGTGGGTCCCTATCGCGGTTGGCGCGCCGCCATGCCGGTGATGCAATGGTGGGTGGACAAGCCCCATGGCTGACTGGGGCACGCTTTACGGCATTGGTGTTGGCCCGGGTGATCCGGACTTGCTGACGCTAAAGGCGCACCGGCTGTTGCAAGCGGCACCGGTGGTGGCCTATCCCGCGCCCGATTCCGGCGAGAGCTTTGCCCGCGCCATCGTGGCGCACCATCTGCCCGGTGGTCAGGAGGAAATTCCCATCATCGTGCCCATGCGGGTGGCCCGCTTTCCGGCGCAAGAAGTGTATGATGAAGCGGCGAAAACCATCGCAACGCGGTTGCAGGATGGTCAGGATGTGGTTGTGTTGTGTGAAGGCGACCCGTTTTTCTACGGTTCGTTCATGTATTTATTCGAGCGGCTTGCCGGTCGCTTCACATGCGAGGTCGTTCCCGGCATTTCTTCGCTCATGGCCTCCGGTGCCATGGTGGGCAGGCCCCTGGCCGCGCGCAATGATGTGCTCACCGTCGTCCCTGCCCCGCTGGACGATGAAGCGATCATAGCGCATTTGTCCTCCGCCGATGCTGTTGCCTTCATTAAAGTCGGGCGACATCTGCCGCGCCTCCGTGGATTGCTGTATCAAGCCGGGCTTATGGACCGCGCCGCTTATGTGGAGCGGGCCACATTGGCTAACCAAAAAGTCATGCCGCTGGCTTCCGTCGCCGAGGAAGCTGCGCCCTATTTTTCCATGGTGCTGGTCTATCGCGGGGCGGAAGACTGGGTGGCCGCATTGAAAATTGCCCACCAGGAGGGCTTGAGATGAGCGGTGAAACGCTGAACCCCGCCATTGTCGTTCTGGGCCCATCCGCTCTTCCCGTGGCGCGGGAGATGGCTGGATTGCTGGAAGGTGAAATTCACGGTCTCTCCAGCCGCGTGGAGGATGTGGATGTGCTATTCGATAAGGCGGCTGTTCACCTGCGATCTTTGTTCGCTGCCAAACGCCCCATCATCGCGGTGATGGCCAGTGGGGCTTTGCTGAGGTGCCTTGCCCCAGTGTTGGACGACAAACAGACGGAACCGCCGGTTTTGGCGGTGGCGGAGGATGCCTCTTCCATCGTGCCCATTTTGGGGGGGCACCATCGGGGTAATATGCTGGCGCGGTTGCTGGCCAATCACTTGGGCAGTCATGCGGCTATCACAACGGCGGGTGATTTGCGCTTTGGACTGGCGCTGGATGAGCCACCGGCCGGATGGGTTTTGGCCGAACCGGAAAAGGCAAAGTCCATCATGGCGCGGCTGTTGGCGGGTGAAGAGATCCGCCTTGAAGGCATTGGGGCCGCCCATGCCCGCTGGCTCTATGAAAGCAGCCTGCCCTTTGACGACGATGCGCCCCTTTCCATTCGTGTAAGCCATTTGGTGAGCGATCCCTATGATAACCGGCTCCACATTCTGCCCCGCGATCTCGGGGTGGGGCTGGGCTGCGAGCGCCATTGCGATGCGGCGCAAATTATTGCCCTGGTGGAGGAAGGCTTTGCCGAAGCCGGTCTTTCAACCAAAGCCATTGGCGCATTTGCTTCCATCGATTTGAAGGCAGACGAGGGGGCGCTGCATGAGGTGGCCAAGCATTTCGGTGCGCCTCTGCGTTTCTTTACAGCGCAACAATTGGAGTTGGAAACGCCCCGATTGGCCAACCCTTCCGAGATTGTCTTTGCGGAGGTTGGGTGCCACGGCGTGAGCGAGGGCGCTGCGCTGGCCAGCGTTGGTGCGAGCGGAAAGCTGCTTGTTGATAAGCGCAAATCTGCCCGCGCTACGATGGCCGTTGCCTCCACGCAAGCTGGTCCTCTTGTTAATTTGCTGGGCCGTCAGCGAGGCTCCCTTGCCGTGGTGGGCATTGGCCCGGGTACGGCCGACTGGCGTTCGCCGGAGGTTTCCAAACTGGTGGGCCGCTCCACCGATCTGGTGGGCTATTCTCTCTATCTCGATTTGTTGGAAGGTTTGGCCGACGGGAAAACCCGCCACGATTTTGACCTGGGCAAAGAGGAAGACCGGGTGCGCCACGCCATGGAATTGGCGGGGCAGGGGCGCGATGTGGCGCTGGTCTGTTCCGGTGATGCGGGCATTTACGCCATGGCAACGCTGGTGTTTGAATTGCTGGCGGAGGGCGGATTGTCGGACGCAGCCAAACGCATCGCTATCCATGTGTCCCCCGGAATTTCGGCGCTCCAAGCTGCTGCTGCGCGGGCGGGAGCGCCTCTGGGGCATGATTTTTGCACCATATCCCTGTCGGACCTGCTGACCCCGTGGCCGGATATTCAGCGGCGGGTAAAAGCGGCAGCGGAAGGGGATTTTGTGATCGCCTTCTACAACCCAGTCTCCCGCCGCCGCCGCACGCAATTGGCTTACGCTCGCGATGTGTTGCTGGAACATCGCCCCGCCGATACGCCCGTTATTCTGGCCACCAATCTGGGCCGCGAGGGCGAGTTGGTGCGGGTAGTGCCCCTGGCTGAGTTGAACATAGATGATGTGGATATGCTGACCGTAGTCATTGTCGGCTCATCCGACACCCGCACGGTGGAAAGCGGTGAGGGTCGCACCTGGGTCTACACACCGCGCGGCTATGCGGCCAAGGATGGAACACAAATCGGGAGCAGGGCATGACCGTTTATTTCATTGGAGCGGGGCCTGGCGCGCCGGATTTGATTACAGTGCGGGGCCTGCGGCTTATCGAGGCGTGCCCTGTGTGCCTCTACGCCGGTTCGCTGGTGCCGCAAGAAATCGTCGATGCCGCGCCTGAAGGGGCGCTGGTGAAGGATACGGTTTCCATGCATTTGGATGTCATTATTGAGGAAATCCAAAGGGCTCATGAGGCGGGGCACAATGTGGCTCGTGTCCATTCGGGTGACCCAGCTATCTATGGCGCGACGGCTGAGCAGATGCGGCGGCTGGATGCCTTGGATATTCCCTATGAAGTGGTGCCCGGTGTGCCCGCTTTCGCCGCAGCTGCGGCCAAGTTGAAAACCGAACTGACCCTGCCAGAAATTGCCCAAACCGTGATCATCACCCGCACCGGCATGAAGGCTTCCTCCATGCCGAAAGGGGAACAATTGGAGGTGTTGGGCCAGTCTGGCGCGACGCTGGCCATTCACCTTTCCATCCGTAATCTTGTCTATGTCCGGGAAGCCTTGGCCCCCTATTATGGCGACGATTGCCCTGTCGTCATCGCCTACCGCGCCACATGGCCCGACGAACTGTATATCCGCACGACGCTGGCGGGCATGAAAGAGGCCGTGCGGGAGGCAAAAATTACCCGCACAGCCCTAATTTTGGTGGGGCCGGTGCTCGGCGAAGTGTCCTTCCGCGACAGTGACCTCTACAACAAAGACTTCAGCCATGTGCTGCGCAATGGCGGTAAGAAGAAAGCAGTTACCGCGTCACAATAATCACCGGGAGAGCTAAAAGCCGCGCCGCTTCAATTTTGGCATAGGCACCACTGCCGCCGGAGTTGCGGCAGACGATGTGTGTGATGGCGTGGGCTTTCAGAATTTCTTGCTCGGATTGGGGTGTCATTTGGGGACGGCCCAAGAGGAGGCTGTGGTTTTTGAAAGGAAGGGGTGTCGTGGGGGCATCCACCATGCGGATTAGGAAGAACACATCATCCCGGTGGTGAAAGGGGGCAAGGTGTTGGGACCCCAGCGCCAGCAAAACACGGGCGTGAGCGGGGATGGCATTGGCGGCTTCTTTTAGGCTTGGAACTTCAATCCAGTCATCGCCGCTCACCTTCTGCCATGGCGCGCGTTGTCTGATGTCCAACACAACGCCTGCCTGCTTGGCTGCTGCCACGGCGTTGGCGCTGATTTGTTTGGCAAAAGGGTGGGTGGCGTCGATGAGCCGGTCTATACAGTTTTCAATGAGATAGTGGGCGAGACCATCGACCCCGCCAAATCCGCCCACGCGCACTTCGCCCGTAAGCGGTTTGGGCTCTTTGGTGCGACCGGCCAATGAAGTGGTGACCTGGTGCCCCTCGCTCACCCATTGGCGGGCCAGTTCTGCAGCTTCCCGTGTGCCGCCCAAAATGAGGATGCGCTCAGGCATTGTTTTGGTGCCGGTTGAGAAGATTGCCGGCCCGATCCACGCAGATGATTTCCACGTTCACGGGCGCATCGCGCAGTGTCTTGCGGGCGGTCTCGGCTGCTTTTTGGGCCACGACACAAGGCAGGTCCAGGCCCATATTCTTTGTGATTTGGAGGACTTCTGCGGCGGTGTTTGCGGATAGAATCTGCTGCTTCACATTTGGGTTCAAAGCGTTGGGGGAGAGGGACTGGTTGAGGCGTTCTGTTTGGTCTGCCAACCACTGGAAGTCCACTTGACTGCGGGCGGAGTGGAGATCGAGTGCGCCTTGGGCCAGCTTGACCAGTTTGGCAAAGCCACCGGCAATGGTGACATGGGGCAAAGGGTGTGTGCGCAGATATTTCAGCAATCCTCCCGCAAAATCGCCCATGTCGATAAGGGCTGTTTCGGGCAGGTTGTAGATGCTCTGGGCGGTGGCTTCTGAGGTGGAGCCGGTGGCGGCGATGACGCGGTTAAATTGGGCCGCGCGGGCCACATCCACGCCGCGATGGATGGAGTGGATCCAGGCGCTGCACGAAAACGGGTGGACGATGCCGGTGGTGCCGAGGATCGAAATACCCCCCAAAATGCCAAGCCTTGGGTTCCACGTCTTTTGCGCAATGGCTTCGCCATCGGGCACGGCGATGGTGATTTGAATATCCGGCGGCATGAGATGGTCGCCGCACACTTCGGCCACCACATCGCGCATCATTTGGCGGGGGACGGGGTTGATGGCCGCTTCTCCGGGCGGGATGGGCAGACCCGCTTTGGTAACCGTGCCAACCCCTTCACCGGCCACAAATTTGATGCCTTGGCCTTGGGGTAGTGGTTTCACATGGGCCATGATGGTGGCCCCATGGGTGGCATCGGGGTCATCGCCCCCGTCTTTCACAATACCCGCCATGGCACCGCCATCGTTGAAGGATTCGTGACACAGGGGAAAGGATGGGCTTTCCCCCTTGGGCAGGGTGATGGAGACGGGATCGGGAAACTCCCCCGTGACCAAGCGCAATAAAGCGGCCTTGGTGGCGGCGGTGGCGCAGGCACCTGTGGTCCATCCCCGCCGCAGGGGTGTGGCCGGTTCCGGGCTGTGTTCAGGAAGGGGATCGCCGCTCATGGTGTCTCTATAAGCGACATGGGAAAGGCGTAAAAGCGCTGGTTTTGCCGGGGCAGTCGAGGCACAGTGCGTCCATGGAAAATGCGTTCAATAATTTGCCAATCTTGGAGCCGGGCTGGGTGTGGCTGGTGGGAGCCGGGCCAGGCGATCCCGGCCTGCTGACCCTGCACGCTGCCAATGCGCTGCGGCAGGCAGATGTGGTGGTGTATGATGCTTTGGTGAATGACGCCGTGCTCTCCTGGGCGCCGCCCCATGCGCAACTGGAATTTGCAGGCAAGCGGGGCGGTAAGCCTTCGCCCAAGCAACGGGATATTTCCCTGAAACTGGTGGATTTGGCCAAACAGGGAAAGCGGGTTTGCCGGTTGAAGGGGGGAGACCCATTTGTATTCGGCCGGGGCGGAGAAGAGGCGCTGACCCTGGTGGAAAATGCAGTCCCATTTCGCGTGGTGCCCGGCATTTCCGCTGGCATTGGCGGTCTTGCCTATGCGGGTATTCCCGTCACGCACCGGGACACCAATCACAATGTCACGTTTTTGACGGGCCACGATGCCGGTGGCGTGGTGCCCGATGCCATCGATTGGGAGAGTGTGGCGAAGGGCTCGCCGGTGATCGTCATGTATATGGCCATGAAACATGCCCATGCCATTGCCGACAAATTGATGGCCGCAGGGCGTTGTCCTGAAGAACCCATGGCTTTCGTGTGCAATGCGACGACGGATCAAATGCGCGTTCATGAAACCCGTCTTGGCCATTTGGGTGATCTGAAGGCCTTGGGCCTGGCCCCGCCTGCCATCGTGGTGGTGGGCGAGGTGGTTCGGCTGCGCTCGGCGCTGGACTGGATGGGTGCCTTGGAGGGGCGTGTCTTGGAGCGCGATCCGCTGGGCTTTCGGCAACAGGCTGAAAGCGCCTGATTTCTGTGGTGCGAAAAGGCTTTTTGATCGCCGCACCCGCTTCCGGCAGCGGGAAGACCGTGTTGACCCTTGCTATTCTGCGCGCCCTTCACAAGCGCGGGGTGATGGTGCAACCCGCCAAAGCCGGGCCGGATTTTATTGATCCTGCGTTTCACACCGCCGCCAGTGGCGAGACCTGCTTCAATCTCGATCCTTGGGCCATGGGCCGCGATCGTCTGTTGGACTTGGCAGACAACGATGGATTGTTGGTGGTGGAAGGCATGATGGGACTGTTTGACGGGGCCGCCGATGGCAGCGGGTCCGCTGCTGATCTGGCTGAAACTCTAGGTCTTCCCATTGTGCTGGTGGTGGATTGTGCAAAGCAATCCCACTCCATTGCCGCCCTTGTGAGTGGTTTTGTGAACCACTGTCCGCAACTTCGTTTTGGTGGGGTTATACTCAACCGGGTTGGCAGTGCGCGCCATGAAGCGCTGCTGCGGGATGCGCTCGCTCCCATGGAACTGCCGATACTGGGGTGCGTGTTTAGAGATGAGAAACTGGCCACCCCATCGCGGCATCTGGGCCTGGTGCAGGCGCAGGAGAGGGATGGGCTTGAGGCTTTCCTCGACCACGCCGCAGCCGTCGCCGAAGCACAGATTGATTTGGATGGTCTCGCGGAACTAAAGGCTTCTGGAACCGAGCGCTCGACCTATTCCAGTGCGGGACTCCCCGTCTTGGGGCAGCGTATTGCTGTGGCGCGCGATGCGGCTTTCTCGTTCATTTATCCCCACTGGCTGCGGGACTGGCATAACAGTGGATGCGAACTCTCTTTCTTTTCACCTTTGGCCGATGAAGCGCCTGCTTCCGATAGTGAAGCTGTCTTTTTGCCCGGTGGTTATCCGGAACTACATGGGGGGCAAATCAGTGAGGCGCATCGCTTCAAGAGTGGACTTTCCCTGCTCGCTGAAGCGGGCGTGGCGATTTACGGCGAGTGCGGTGGGTTTATGGTGCTGGGTCAGGGCCTTTTGGATGCAGATGGTGAAAACCACGCCATGGCAGGGTTGCTTCCCCACGCCACAAGTTTTGCAAAGCGCAAGCTGCATTTGGGGTATCGCAATGCTATGCTCCAGACTTCGGGCGTGCTGGGTGAAGTGGGTTCGTTGTTTGCGGCCCATGAATTCCACTATTCCAGCTTGCTGGAGCACGATGCTGCCGGATGCTCCGCGCTCTTCGATTGTGTGGATGCGCGGGGGAAGGCTCTCGGTTTGCTTGGCTTGCAGCGTGGCCGTGTGGCAGGGTCCTATCTCCACTTGATTGACCGTCGCCCTTCTTAAGGGGCGGGCACAAGTTTTTCACCAGGCAGCCCCTATGAGCGATTCTTCCAAATCTTCGCAGGTCTTCCACGGCGGCAGGCTGGATGAAGCTGTGCAGCGTTTTGGGGGTATCAAGAGCAAATGGCTTGATCTTTCCACGGGCATCAACCCGTCGGCCTACCCTGTGGGTGATGTGCCGTCGGGCCAATGGCAGGCTTTGCCGGACCGGGCAGCGGAGCTGAAGGCGGAGCACGCGGCGCGGGCTTGCTATGGTGTGCCTGAAGAGGCTTTCGTTTCACTGGCCCCGGGCACCCAGGCCCATATTCAGCAATTGCCGTTTCTCTATAAACCGCAGGACGTGGCCCTTGTGGGTTTCACCTATCAAGAGCATGGCGTGTGTTGGGCACGGGCCGGGCATTCGGTGTTTGTGACGGATGGGCTGGAAAGTGCTGAGGCGACGGCGCGCGTTATTGTGGTTGTGAACCCCAACAATCCTGACGGTCGTTTGTGTGACAGCTCGGAATTGATGGCCTTAGCGCGTCGGCTGGGCCCCAAGGGTGGTTTGCTGGTGGTGGATGAGAGTTTTGGCGATGTGGTGCCGGATGCCTCTCTCATCCCCTCATGCGGGCGCGACGGGCTGTTGGTCATGCGTTCGCTGGGCAAGTTCTTTGGGCTGGCCGGTGCTCGATTTGGTGTGGTTGTGGGGCCGCAAGGGGTTTGTGAAAAGCTGGATGAGCGTTTGGGGCCATGGGCTGTGTCTGGCCCTGCGCTCCATGCTGCTGCGTTGGCTTTGGCTGATCGCAAATGGCAGCAGCGGACCCGCAAAAGGCTGGCTGCGGGGCGGGCGCAATTGGAAGACGTGCTAAAAGATAATGGGTTGGACGTGCTGGGTGGCACGGATTTGTTTGTGCTGGCTGCCCATGGTGATGCGGCTGCGTTAGCTCAGCACTTGGCTCAGCATCACATTTTGGTTCGGCCATTTCCCGCCAAAGCCGAGTGGTTGCGTTTTGGCTTGCCCGGCGGAAAAGTGGGGTTGAACCGTTTGGACAAGGCATTGGCCGCGTTTGAAGCCGGCTAGATTATGCTCATCTCTCTCGCGCTCATTTTGGATATGCTTGTGGGGGACCCGGATTGGCTGTGGCGCAGGTTGCCCCATCCCGTGGTCCTGTTTGGCAAGATCATCGATTGGTTTGATCGGCGGCGTACCCTGTTCATGGCGGTGGGGGCGGACGAAAATGGTCGCGCCGCCCTGCGGCCTGGCATTGTGCTCTTGCTTGTCTTGGCTGCGTTATCTTTGGGCTATGGATTGCTCGTCCGCTCTCTCCCCGGCCCTCTTGCGGGGATCGTGGAGCTTGTGAGCGTTGCCATTTTGGTGGCCCAAAAGAGCATGGCCGACCATGTGGCGCGGGTGGGGGCCGCCTTGAAGAGTGACGGTTTGGAAGGAGGGCGTCGAGCGGTCTCTATGATTGTTGGGCGGGATGTATCCAAACTGGATGAGAGTGGTGTGCGCCGGGCCGCTATCGAAAGTCTTTCGGAAAATTTTGCCGATGGGACCGTGACACCGGTCGTCTGGTATCTCATCGCGGGCCTGCCGGGCATTGTGTTTTTCAAGGCTGTCAACACAGTGGACTCCATGGTGGGCCACCGCACGCCGCGGCATGAATGGTTTGGCAAGCCTGGTGCCCTTCTGGATGATTGGATGAACTGGCCCGCGGCGCGGCTGTCGGCGCTGGTCATTTGGGTTGCCAATTTTGGCGGCGGCGAACGCTACTGGCAGACCGTTGTTCAAGGGGCTGCCACACACCGCTCCCCCAATGCCGGGTGGCCCGAGACCGGCTTTGCGGTGGCGCTCAATCTCCGGCTTGGTGGGCCGCGGGCGTATGGGGATGATCTGGTGGAAGCGGACTACCTTAATCCGCAGGGCAAAGAGACAGTCAGTGAGATAGACTTTGCAGCAGCCCTAAGCCTTTTCTGGCGCTGTTGTTTCGTTCTCTTGGCGCTCGTCGTCATGGTCGCCTTCGCCAGCGGCGATTTCTTCGCTTTCCGAGGGTTGTTCGGCTAGGGCTGCTTCCCAATTTTCATCAAACGCCATGTCTATGTCCAAACCTTCAGGCATGGCCAGCGCTGGGGAGGGGGTGGCGGGTGTTTCGGGCAGATCGGTTAAATCCTCCGGTTCATCCAAGTTGGTCTGTGCATCCGGTTTAGTGGCTTCTACGAGGTCTGGATCCGCTGCTTGGTCTTCAAGCTGCACGGGTTTTGGCTGAGCTTCTACATTTTGCGAAGCCGTGTCTTCTGTTGAAGGTTCACTTTCGAAGAGTTCTTCGTCATTTTCCGCCACCTCTTCCGCGGTGTCCCATTGTACCAGGGAGGCGGCCATGGCTTCTTCATCCGGCTCATCAAGGGTGGTGGTTGCCGAGGGTTTGCGCACCAAATCTAAGATGCGCTTCACCATGGCACTGTCTTTGTCTTGCAGGGCGTGGATGATGGTGAAGTGGTTTTCACCCTCAACCGGCACAAACTCTGTGGGGGTGCCCAGTATGGTCCATCGGTTGGCCAGATCACGGCTCTGGCGGTGATATTCGTCCGATTCATCGCCCCCCACCCAGGCATCGAATTGCTGTAAGGCTTCCGGCACCCAGCGGACGGGGCTGTTTTCGATGGCGTGGGTTTCATCCAGCCGCAAGGCTTCATTGATGGGGGTTTTGATGAGGGGCAGCAGGTCATAGAGGCCGGAAATGCCCATGCCCGATTGCACCATATCCGGCGGCAGGTCCGGATGAACGCCATGCCAATCGGTGGCCATTATGCAAGCCGCCAGATGCCCGCCTGCCGAATGGCCAATCACGGTGATGGGGCGCCTGTAGGTTTGATAAACCATCAAACAGGCCCGGCGCATTTCCATGACAATGCCGCCAATGGTGATGTCCGGGCACAGGGTGTAGGAAGGGATGGCGACGGCAATGCCGTTTTCATTCAGCCCCTGGGCCATGTGGCTGAAGGCCGTACGGTCCAGCCGCTGCCAATAGCCGCCATGAATGAACATGACGATGGGACTGCGCTGCTCTTTGCCATCCGCCGTTTTGGGCCAGAACATGTCCAAGCGGTTACGGTCTTGCGGGCCATAAGCCAGATCGTAAAAGGCGTGGTGATCGCCCTTTTCACGAAAGGCGATGGCGTCCGCGATATAGCCATCAATGAGCGCGGCAGAATTCTCCACCCGGCCGGAATTATCGTATTCTTTGGCGCAGTCGATCATGGCGCGTTCCTCATGCCGCATCATTGCGCAGGGCCAAGGCCCGCTCAAGGTCCGGCGTGGCCTCCACAAGGCGCTGGGCGGCCTCGCTTTGGGGATTGTCGAATATGTCGTCTACCGGGCCACGCTCAACAATCTTGCCGCCATCCATTACCAGCACTTCATCGCACATGGCACGGACCACGCCCAAATCGTGGCTAATGAAAAGATAGGTGAGGCCAAGCCGCTCCCGCAGATGGGTGAACAGGTCCATCACCTGCGCGCGGATGGAGACATCAAGCGCCGAGACCGGTTCGTCCGCGACGATCAACTGGGGTCGGGTAATAAGCGCGCGGGCAATGGCCAGCCGCTGGCGCTGTCCGCCGGAGAATTCGTGCGGGTATTTTGTGAGGGCAGAGGCCGTCAGCCCCACTTCCTTGAGTGCCGCAACCACGCGGTCGCGGCGGTCGGCTTTGGAAAGATTGGGTTCCAGGTAGAGCGGTTCCGCCACGGCCCGCTCCATCGTGTGGCGCGGGTTGAACGAGGCGAAGGGGTCCTGAAAGACGATTTGCATCTTGCGCCGCAGAGCGGGCATTTGCGCGGGCGGCGTGGTGAGGAGGCTTTCCCCATCAAGGTGAATATCACCAGCGGTTGGCGCGTCCAGCGCAAGAACGAGACGTGCGAGGGTGGATTTTCCACACCCGGATTCCCCCACCAAACCCATGGATTGGGCCGGGAAGAGATCGAAGCTCACATCATTAACGGCTTTGACGGGTGGGCTTTTGTGGAAAAATGACTGGCGGCGTTGGCTGTAATGGCGCGAAACGTTCTTCACTTGAACCAAAGGGTTGACCGTTTGTTCTGAGGTCAAAACCGGTGGCTTGGTCCGCTTTGGAATATGGCTGGAGGCGGCAGCCAGTTGGGCTGTATAAGGGTGAGCCAGCGCTTTCAGCGTTTTGCCTGTCGGCCCGGCCTCCACCACCCTGCCATGGCGCATGACCACCAATTGGTCCGTCATTTCCGCCACCACGGCCAAATCATGGCTGATGAGGATGAGGCCCATGCCTTGCTCGGCTACGAGGTCGCGCAACAGGCGCAGGATTTGGGCTTGCAGGGTTACATCCAGCGCGGTGGTGGGTTCGTCAGCAATGAGCAAGTCTGGCGACTGGGCACAGGCCATGGCGATCATCACCCGCTGGCGCTGGCCGCCGGAGAGTTCATGGGGATAGCGGGAGAGGGGATAGCGGTTTGAAGGCAGGCCCACGCGTTCCAGCAGGGTTTTGGCGCGGGCTTCTGCGTCTGCTTTTGATAGGCCCTCGTGGAGAATCATGCCTTCGGCCACTTGGTCGCCGATGGTTTGGACCGGGTTGAGGGCGGTCATGGGTTCTTGAAAGATCATGGCCATGTCATCGCCGCGCAGGTCCTGCATGAGCGCGTCGTCGGCACCCTGAACCTGCTGGTTTTGGAAGCTTATTGATCCCGTCGTGCTGCTGCCTTCCGGCAAAAGCTGCATGGCGGCCAGAGCGGTCATGGATTTGCCGGAGCCGCTTTCTCCCACAATGCCGACAATCTCGCCCGCGCCGACTGTCAGGCTCACGTCATGCAAGATGGGTGTGTCGCCGATGGAAAGCGACAGGTTTTCAATATCCAACAGGCTCACGCATCACCTTCAGCGGGTCTGCGGTTGGCCAGTTTTGGGTCCAGCACATCGCGCAGACCGTCACCCAAAAGGTTCAGGCCAAGCACGGTGATGACGATGGCAAGGCCGGGCACGATGGCGAGATGGGGGGCGAAGGCCATCATGGTTTGCGCCTCGTTCAGCATCTTGCCCCAGGACGGGAAGGGAGGCTGGGTGCCCAATCCCACATAGGCCAAACCGGCCTCCTGAATAATGCCCAAGGCAAAGGCGATGGTGGCTTGCACGATAAGCAGATTACTCATGTTGGGGATGATGTGTTCCACCGTGATGCGCGGCGCGGATTTGCCCGCTGCCCGGGCGGCCATGATGAATTCTCGCTTCCAAAGGGCCAGCGCTGCCCCCCGCGACAGGCGGGCGAAGACGGGGATGTTGAATATGCCAATGGCGATGATGGCGTTGATGGCGCCGGGGCCGAATGTGGCCGTAATCATTACGGCGGAGAGCAATGCGGGGAAGGCAAACACCACATCATTGCCACGCATCAGCGCTTCATCCACCAACCCGCCCCGGCTGGCGGCCCAGCAGCCAAGTGGCACGCCCAGCCCCACACCGATGATAACAGCAACCAGTGCCACGGCGATGGAATTGCGCGCGCCCACCATAATGCGTGAGAGCAGGTCCCGGCCCAGATTATCGGTGCCGAGCCAGTAGGTAAGGCTCGGCTTTTGCAGGCCCACTTCCATCACACGCTGATCGTCCACGCCGTAGGGGGTCCATACGAAGGAGATTGCGGCCATGGCCACCACCAATGCCGTGATGGCAAAGCCGATGGTGAAGGAGCGGTTCTTCAGGGCGGTGCGCAGGAAACTCATGCCCGGTTCGCCCGCAGTCTGGGGTCAACCAAGGTGTAGGCAATGTCCACCAGCAGATTGATGAGGATGATGGTGCCCACCAGCAGGATCACCACGCTTTCCACCACAATGAGATCGCGCGCGGAAATGGCCTGAAAGACCAGCCGCCCCAATCCGGGCAGGTAAAACACGTTTTCAATAATGATCGTGCCCGCCAGCAGATAGGCAAATTGCAGGCCCATAATGGTGATGACGGGTATGAGCGCATTGCGGAGTGCATGTTTCCAAAGCGTGGCGCGGCGGGACAGGCCCTTGGCGCGGGCGGTGCGGATATAGTCTTCCCCCATGGTTTCCAAGAGGGCCGATCGGGTGACCCGGGAGAGAATGGCGGCTTGGGGCAGGGCGAGGGCAATGGCGGGAAGAAGCAGTGCGCGCAGGGCGGGCCAAAGGCCTTCTCCCCAGCCAGGAAAGCCGCCCGATGGGACGAGTTGCAGCCAAATGGCAAATACGTAGACCAGCAGCAGGGCAAACCAGAAATTGGGGATGGCAATGCCAAACTGGGTGAGGGCCATGATGGTGGTATCCATGACCCCACCACGCTTGGCCGCTGCGTACAGACCCACGGGCAGGGCAACGAGGGTGGAAAGAAGCAAGGCCAGAAAAGCGAGCGGCAAACTCACCACGATGCGTTCGCTAACCAATTCCGATACGGGCACGGCGTAAGTGTAGGAAGTGCCCAGGTCGCCCACCAAAAGCCCGCTTATCCACGCCCAATACCGCTCATGGACGGGCAGATCGAGGCCCAGGTTTTTGCGCAGCGCTTCAACCGCTTCATCCGTAGCATTAATGCCGAGCATAACCTCGGCAGGGTCACCGGGTATGATTTCCAGCGCTGCGAAGATGAAGAGGGAAGCTACGAGCAGCGTGGCAATGGCCCAAGCTAATTTGCGCGTGATGAACGTGAGCATAGCCCAAGTGAAGTTGCGCAGGACAAAGGAAAGCATGGCTCAGGCAGCCAAGCTAAGTTGGTCAGCACAAAGGTGCCGTCGCTTAATTTCCCCCGGGAGGGGAGGTCGAAACAACTTGTTGTCTCGGGTGGGGGGCTGGATCGCAGTGCAAAACGATGACCGCGCCCCCCGCCCGGATCGCTGCGCTCTCCGACCTCCCCTCCAGGGGGAGGTTGGGCTGTTGGGCGATCTTGATTCTATAGACGGCTTTTGCATGGGCTTGACCGTCAGTTTGGGCTCAGTCTTCCCAGCTTACGCCGGTGAGATCATTGGCCTGTACGGGGGAGTTTTCCCACAGGCCTTTGACTTTGGCGTTCCACACACCGGCTTTGGCCAATTGGAAGAGGTAGCCGTTGACGGCGTCCTTGGCGATGATTTCCTGGGCTTCGCCCATCAGCGCGTAGCGACCCTTTTCGTCGGCAGTGGCGTTCAGTTTGTCCAGAACGCCTTTCAAGGCATCGCTCTTATAATTGAAGTAATAGTCGTCGCGGCCATAGATGCCGATATCCATTGGTTCGGTGTGGGAGACGATGGTGAGATCATAGTCTTTGCCGCGAAATACCTCCGGCACCCAAACGGACCATTCCACGGGAATGATTTCCAGATCAATGCCCACATTGCGCAGTTGCGCGGCAATGATTTCTCCACCCCGGCGAGCGTAGGAGGGGGGCGGCAGTTTCAATGTGGCTTTGATGCCATCGCCAAAGCCAGCCTCTGCCAGCAGGGCTTTTGCCTTTTCCGGGTCGTAAGCATAGGTGCCCGTAAGGTCCTTATAGGCCGGGTGGTGGGGGGCGAAGTGGGTGCCGATGGGTGTGCCGAGACCGAACATGGCACCGTTGATGATAGCCTGCCGGTCGATGGCGTGGGCAATGGCCTGACGCACTTTCGGATTGTCAAAGGGCGGCTTGGCATTGTTGGTGGAGAGGATGGTTTCACCCTCCGTGGAGCCAACAACCACGGCAAAGCGCGGGTCAGCTTTCAGTTGGGGAATGCTCTCGGGAGCCGGGAAGTTGGCGAAGGCATCGAGATCACCGGACAGCATGGCGGAAAGGGCGGCAGCAGGGTCGGAAATAAAGCGGAAAGTGGCTTTTTCCAATGCTGGTTTATCCCCCCAATAGTCTTCATTGCGGGTGAGGGTGACGTTTGCGCCCTTTGCCCAGTTGCCAAATTTGAACGGGCCGGTGCCCACGGGATTGTTTTTATTGGTCTGCGCACTCTCCGGCGCCACGATCACCGCATCGCCCCAGCCCATGTTGAACAGGAAGGAACCGGTGGGGGCGGAGAGTTTCACCTCCACTGTGGCCGCGTCCACAACGGTAACCACCTCAATGGCTGAAAACAGTGCCTTCTGGGCATTGGTTGAGCCTTCGGCGCGGGCGCGGTCGAGGGAGAATTTCACATCATCGGCGGTGAAGTCGGTGCCGTCGTGAAACTTCACACCCGTGCGCAATTTGAACGTGTATGTCTTGCCATCGTCGGAAATCGTCCAGCTTTCCGCCAAGGCTGGTTCTACAGCCCCGTTCTCGGCGATACGGGTAAGGCCTTCGAACAGGTTGGCGTAGACTACTTCATCAATGGCGGCAGGCGCGCCGGCGGTTGGGTCCAGATGGGGTGGTTCGAGCACCATGCCCATGGTAAGGCTGGTTTTGGCGGCTAGGGCCGGTGTGAGAGCCAGCGGCAGGGTTGTGACGCAAAAGGCGGTAGCGAGGGCAAGTTTCTTCAGCATGGTAGCGGGGCTCCCGTTCGTGTTGCCCCCAGTGTAACCAATTTGGTGACAGCGTGTCAGCCGTTTTATGCTTTCATTCTAGCCCCTTGGACAGCCTATTGGCTTGGTTTACTGACTTCGGAGGAAAACGCGTTGTAAGCGCCGCACGCGGGCGCTAGCGCGTGCCTCCCGCCGGTCAAAGCGGTATTGGCGTTTTATGTATTCGGTGCGCATTTGATTGATGCGCTTGGCCTGCCGCTTGCCGAAGTCCGCGCATTTGTTGGAAACGCGGCCGCTCAGCTGGAGCAGTTTCTTGTGTAGATCGCGGCCAAAATCCCGGCTGATGCGCCCGTGGACAAATTCGTGCCGCTCAACCTGCTTGTAAAACTGTTCCCACGCCCGGCGCACCGAAGGGGAGGCCTTCTTGGCGCTGACCCAGCGGGGAAAGGTGTAGGTGAGGTCCACAAAGACATCGACGCTTTTCACAACACAGCGGCGGCCCTGAATAGCGGCCTTAAGGTTGCGCACGCGCACTCGGGTGAGGGTGGTGGCAATGGCATGGCCTGTGGCTCCGGCCTTTGGGCCTTTCTGGAGCATGGAACGGGCCACTTTCGCACCATTCGTTCCCGTGACCATGTAATATTTTGTCCGTTCAGAAAAATGCACTTTCGCCGACGCCATGTCCGGCATGACCAACAAAAATGTGGCGACCGTGATGGCGCTGAAGGGGCTCCAAAAGCTGTGTAGGAGATTTTTGCCAAAAATACTCGTCATCTTCCCGCCATGGCTCGCTCAATCGTTTGCCGACCAGTCTTCGACAGCCAAGACATGTCGTCAACTGTGATAAAGATGCATGGCTTGCATCATTTACCCTGTGTACCCGTGCAGTGCTGCTATGGCGCGGGCCATGACTTTGGCTGATTCAACCATGTCATCAATGCCCACATATTCATCTGCCATGTGCGCGAGATCGAGAATGCCCGGGCCGTAGGCAATGCAATCGTGCAGGTGGCCAATGCGGGCAATGTGTTTTTGGTCATAGGTGCCTGGTGAGATGACGTATTCCGGCGGCTTGCCCAGCACGGTTTCGATGCCTTCCCGAACAGCCTGCACCACGGGCGCGTTTTCGTCCGTCATGGTGGGCAGCACCTCCATGAGGTCGCGGATGGTGTAGTCGAACTGTTCGCGATCGCTTTTTAGGCCATCGAGAATGTCCGTCACTTCTCGTTTCACCGTTGTGATGTCTTCTTCAATCAAAAACCGGCGGTCGAGAACGAGGCGACAACTTTCGGCCACATTAGGGCTGGGCAAACCGTCATAGTCATCGGGCTTGCCTCCAGCGCCTGTGGCGGCTTCTCCCCCGTGGATTGAATTGAAATTCAGCGTCGATTGCTTCGCACCGTCCGGCACCACCGGCATGTTTGTGCGCTTTTGAGCCAGTGCGGGGTAGAGTTCGGTTTCAAAGGCATGGAGCGCTGCGCCCATGTGGCGGATAGCGCTGTCGCCCAAAAAAGGCATGGAGCCATGGGCTTGTGTCCCGTGGGTCTCGATTTCCGCCCACCACACGCCCCGGTGGCCGAGGCAAATGCGGTCTTTGTTGAGGGGTTCGGGGATAATGACGTGGTCCACACGGGGTTTGGAAAACAAACCTTTGGATGCCAGGTAGGCGACACCGCCGAAACCGCCCGATTCTTCGTCCACCGTGCCGGAAATTTCCACGCCGCCCGGGTGGTTTGGCAGGGCTTCGATATAAGCTTCCGCCGCGATGATGGAGGCAGCAAGGCCACCTTTCATATCGCAGGCCCCACGCCCATAGACTTTTCCATCACGTACCGTCCCTGCAAAAGGGTCCACCGTCCAGCCGTGGCCCACATCCACCACATCAATGTGGGAGTTGAAATGGACTGTGGGGCCGGACCGTGATCCCTCCCGGCGGGCGATGATGTTGATGCGGGGAAAGGCATCGCTGTCGCCGGGTGTGTCAAAGGCGCGGATGTATTCGATTTGAAACCCGCGCTTGCGCAGGCGCTCGCCAACCAGTTCAACGCATAGCGTATAGGCATCGCCCGGCGGATTGATGGTGGGAATGCGGATCAACGCTTGGGTGAGCGCCACCAAATCCTGCTTCTTGTCTTCAACGCGGGCATCGAGTTGATTGAGCACAGCCAAACCGTTGCAAATGGGTGACGGTTCACGCTGTCACGGGTTTGTGAGCGGCGCAATGACTCGCGTTTACAAAAAACCGTGGGCTAGACTGAAGGTGTCCAGATGGGGGCAATGGGTTGTTTGGACAGTAATGCGTTTATTTTGTGTGTTTTGACACAGAGTTAAAGCAAAATTTACGCAAACTGGAAGTCGATGCACGGCAATGTCCATTGTTCACCAGTGGCAAAGGGGGGTTCATTACTGTGCGTCTGAGGCCGCTGCCCGGCGGTGTCAAACAATAAAAGCCATCCATGCCCGTGGGGGTTGTGGGGGAATTACAACGCACGGAGGGACCTATCGTGAAACGCCTATTTATGGCCGTGGGACTGCTTGTGGCATTTTTTGCTGCCCCAGCCATGGCTTCATCCACAACCACCGGTGCCCAGGTTTCGGTGAAAAAAGCCACCAGTTCTTACGCACCCAAAAAAGACAAAGCCTATTGGACCCGCGTCTGGCACCAAAAGCAGGCTGCCAAGAAAAAGCGCGGCACCAAGCGCCGTTCCACCAAAAAGCGCCGCAGTTCCAGCGGTCGTGTGGTGGCGCGGGTGGATCTGTCTTCACAGCGCATGCGCGTTTATCGCGGTGGACGCCTGTTGCACACATGGAAAGTCTCCACCGGTCGCTCCGGGTATGGCACGCCCACTGGCACATGGCGTGTTCACCGGATGCATAAGCGCTATTTCTCCAAGAAATATCACGGCGCACCGATGCCCTACGCCATGTTCTACTATCGCGGTTTTGCCATCCACGGCACCAACGCCATCAGCCGTCTGGGTCGCCGCGCCTCCCACGGTTGCGTGCGCTTGCACCCCAGCCATGCCGCCAAACTGTTCGCCATGGTGCGCCGTCATGGCGGGACTGTGAAGGTGACTTATTAGCACTCACGCTGTCGGGGCTTTCGCCCCTTCGCTGCGCGGACGCGGCAAACGCTTGCCGGGTGGCTCTTCGCCACCCAACCAACAACGTCATAGGCCGACTTGATCGGCCTATCTCTTGACGCTTTCGAGATGCGCCGATCAAGTCGGCGCATGACGACCAAGGCGAGAAAAAGAACCCGGCCATTTGGTCGGGCATTTTTGTGCTCGCCATTGCTGGACCAATCCAAACGCGGCGTTTGGCTCCAACAAGTCGCTTTCAAACAGGGCATGGCTGTGGTCAAGTCATTAGGACTTTCCCATGCCATATTCAGGAGCCCTGCCATGAACGTGCATCTGCGTGAAAACGACATCAGCCATGTGATTGAAGCCGATAAGGCGCACATCTGGCATCACCTGACCCAGCACAAGAAATTCGACACCACCGACCCGCTTATCATTGTGGAGGGCAAGGGGTTGCGTGTGTGGAACCAGGCAGGGCGGGAGCATCTTGACGCTGTTTCCGGCGGCGTGTGGACCGTGAATGTGGGCTATGGCCGCGAAAGCATGGCCAATGCTGTCCGCGACCAGCTGGTGAAGATGAACTTCTTCGCAGGCGCCATGGGCACCATTCCCGGCGCGCTTTTTGCCGAGCGGTTAATTGAAAAAATGCCGGGCATGAGCCGGGTCTATTATTCCAATTCCGGGTCTGAGGCCAACGAGAAGACCTATAAAATCGTCCGCCAGATCGCCCACAACAAATACGGCGGCAAGAAACACAAAATTCTCTACCGTGCGCGCGACTACCACGGTACCACAATCACAGCCCTGTCCTCCGGCGGACAGGACGAGCGCAAGGGTCAATACGGCCCCTTCACCCCCGGTTTTGTGGAAGTGCCCCACTGCCTTGAGTACCGCAATCAATTTGGCGATGTGGGCGAGGAATATGGCCTGCATGCCGCCAATGCCATTGAAGAAGTGATCCTGCGCGAGGGGCCGGACACATGCGGTGCGCTGATTTTGGAGCCCATCACTGCCGGTGGCGGCGTTATCACCCCGCCCAAGGGTTATTGGGAGCGGGTGCAGGAAATCTGCAAGAAATACGAAATTTTGCTGATTATTGACGAAGTGGTTTGCGGTATGGGCCGCACGGGTGAATGGTTTGGCTACCAGCATTACGGCATTAAGCCCGACATGGTGACCATGGCGAAGGGCGTGGCTTCCGGTTATGCCGCCATTTCCTGCACGGTGACGACGGAAGAAGTCTTCCAGATGTTCAAGTCTGACCCGGACGATCCCATGAGCTATTTCCGGGACATTTCCACATTCGGTGGCTGCACGGCAGGTCCCGCCGCCGCCTTGGAAAACATGCGTATTTTGGAAGATGAGAAGCTGCTGGAAAACACGGTCGCTATGGGTGACTATTTCCTGGAACAGCTGCACGGGTTGAAGGAGAAGCACTCCATGATCGGCGACGTGCGCGGCAAGGGCCTGTTCCTGGGTGCCGAATTGGTAAAAGACCGCAAAACCCGCGAGCCCGTCCACGAAAGCGTCACCCAAGCCATTGTTGCAGAGTGCTTCCGCGAAGATGCGGTGGTGATCGGGGCAACGAACCGTTCGCTGAACGGGCTCAATAATACGCTATGTTTGAGCCCGGCGCTGATTGCCACTAAGTCGGATATTGATGAGATCGTTGAGTCGATGGACAAGGCG
Organism: Pseudomonadota bacterium; assembly: GCA_039198355.1. Classification (GTDB taxonomy): domain Bacteria; phylum Pseudomonadota; class Alphaproteobacteria; order Rhizobiales; family Rhizobiaceae; genus Pseudahrensia. Next base: position 162,696 of record JBCCTO010000001.1, on the reverse strand, counting down.
ATTGGGAAGGTGGCTGGGAGTTTGTGATTTCAGCACAAGTTGCTTCTTCTTATGAAGGACCGTCCCAGTGGCGGTCTTTTTTTTGTCTATTTGTCCACCCGTGCAATGCCTCTCCTAATCGTATTTGAACGCAGAGGTAAGGGATTGTCCGCTCCGATGTGCGGGCAAAAATTTGCAAGCACTAAGCTGTCTTGTTCGACTTACTGCTTGCTGATATAATAAAGAAAAATATGATGAGTCGTAAGAAATTAGGGGTTCAATCGTGAAAGACCAATCTCCGCAAGCGAAAGGTGGAAAAGCACGTTCCCGCTCTTTATCAGCACAAGAACGCTCTAGAATTGCTCGTGAGGCAGCAAAAAAAAGATGGGGCGATGCAAACGCGAAAGTAAAAGCGGGATCGCCCGACAAGCCGATCCGAATCGCTGAAATTGAGGTGCCTTGCTATGTGCTTGATGACGAACGTCGAGTTATAGCGACCAATGGTATACTAGACGTGCTGCATATGGCACGCGGTGGTGCAATGGTCAGGGGCATGAACCGTCTCGAGTTATTTGCGGCCCAGAATAGACTGAAGCCTTTTGTAACAGATGAACTTCTTGCGAGGATTGCTGACCCAGTGCGCTTTCGTTTCGGTAACAATACCGCGCACGGCTTTGAGTCGGATGTTCTCATTGAATTAGCAGAGGCTGTAATTAAGGCTGATGATGCTGGTGTGCTGCAAAAGCAACAAGTGATTATTGCCCACCAATGTCGCGTCATATGTTCCAGCCTGACCCGGATTGGTCTCCGAGCACTTATAGATGAAGCCACGGGTTACCAATACGAGAGAGATAGTGACGAGCTCCAAAAAGTTCTTAGTGCTTACATTTTACCGGAGCATAGGCCTTGGTTACAAGTCGTGCCAAAAGAGTTCACGGACGAGGTCTACCGCGTTTATGGTTGGAAGCGAAGTTCAAATAATCAAGGTCCACGTTATGCTGGCAAACTAATTCGCCAACTCGTTTATGAAAAGCTGCCAAAACCTGTGCTACCGGCACTGGATGAAAAAAATCCGGCTGATGAAAAGTATAGGCGAAAAAAGAAGCATCACCAGTATTTGACCGAGAATCAAGGTTTAGACCATTTCAGGAGCCAGATCATTACAATTATGACATTGCTTCGAGTTTCAAAGTCCAAAAGCGAGTTTTGGCGGAATGTGGACCGCCTCTATAGCGATCAAGGCGAGTTAGATTTGGGTTTGGACTAAACCCAAAGTTATCAAAATTATCGGTGGCTAAAGTGCGATCTGCGCACCAAAAAGACTGACTACGCGATCTCCAAACTCCGCCCAGCATTTCGCCCACCAAAGATACATCCGCCTAAAAACGTGCCCTCCAGCGAGTTGTAGCCGTGGTAGCCGCCGCCGCCGAAGCCCGCTGCTTCGCCTGCCGCGAATAGGCCGGGAATGAGCTTCCCGTCTTTCCCAAACACCTGGCTGTCCAAATTGGTCTGTAGGCCGCCCAGCGTTTTGCGGGTCAGGATGTGCAACTTCACGGCAATGAGGGGGCCGTTCGCGGGGTCTAAAATCTTGTGGGGTTTGGCGACGCGGATGAGTTTGTCGCCGCGATAGTTGCGGGCGGCGTGGATGGCGGCGATTTGAGCGTCTTTGGAGAACGCATTGTCCATCTGCAAATCGCGGGCCTCGATCTGGCTGCGCAGTTTTTCAAGTATAATGAGATTACCGCCCGCCCGCTGGTTCATGCCGTTGACGAGATCTTCCAGCGTGTTGGCTACGACGAAATCCTCGCCCTTTTCCTTGAATGCTTCCACCGCGCCGGTGGCCCCTTGGCCCAGGCGTTCTCTAAGGACGGACTTCCACTTCTTGGACGTCAGGTCTGGATTTTGTTCGGAGCCGGAGAGGGCGAACTCTTTTTCGATGATTTTTTGGGTGAGCACGAACCAAGTGTAGTCAAAGCCGGTGTCCATAATTGCTTTTAGAGACGACATGGTGTCGAAACCGGGCAGGATGGGCGCGTCGAAGCGGTTGCCTTCCGCATCGAACCACAGGGAAGAGGGGCCGGGCAGAATGCGGATGCCGTGGTGCGGCCAGATGGGGTCCCAATTCTGAACGCCTTCCGTGTAGTGCCACATGCGGTCGGAATTGATGAGGTTTGCGCCAGCCTGTTGGGCCACGTCAATCATCTTACCGTCCACATGGAAGGGCACGCCTGAGACCAGATTTTTAGGGGCGGGGCCGAGGCGGTCCACGGGCCAGTTCTTGCGCACCATCTCAAAATTGCCGCCAATGCCGCCGGAGGTGACGAAGACGCTGGGGGCGCTGAGTTCGAAATCGCCGACCACGTCGCGGTTGGTTTTGGCCCCGCGCTCGCCACCATCGTCGGCCAGTACATCGCCCGTCACGCCCGTCACAGCCCCCTTGGACATGGTGATCTTGCCCACGCGGTGGCGAAATTTCAGCGTGATATATCCTGCCGCTTCATGTTCGCGCACGCGGCGCACAAAGTGTTCGATGGAGCCGGGGCCGGTGCCCCAGGTGATGTGGAAGCGGGGGACGGAATTGCCGTGGCCATTGGCTTGGCTGCCGCCGCGCTCTGCCCAGCCCACAACGGGGAACCAGCGTAGGCCCATCTCATGGAGCCAGGGGCGCATTTCGCCGGCGGAGAAGTCGATGAAGGCTTCTGCCCATTTGCGGGGCCAGTGGTCTTCCTCGCGGTCGAATTGGGCCGACCCCATCCAGTCGTTGAACGCCAGTTCGCGGCTGTCTTTAATGCCCATGCGGCGCTGTTCGGGCGTGTCGATCATCATCAGCCCGCCGAGAGACCAGAAGGCTTGGCCGCCCAGAAATTGCTCTGGTTCTTGATCCAGCAGGATCACCTTTTTCTTGCGGTCCCCCAGTTCTGCTGCAGCGGCGAGGCCCGCCAGACCGCCGCCCACGATAATGACATCTGCATCGCTCATGCTGTTTCTCCTGCATTGCGGGACCGGAACCAAAAGACGAAGGGGAGGGTGACCATGTACATGGTCACACCATACACGGCTGATGGCATGGAATAGGGGGTAAAGCCTGCTGCACCGGCGGCAACGATGGTGCCTAGGGCGATGCCTACGGTGCCGTTTTGTACGCCTGCCTCAATGGCGATGGTGCGTACTTCGCGGGGGCTGCGTCCGGCCAGGGTGGCGAGAATGGCGCTGATGACGATGAGGCTGAAATTCAGGGCGATGAGCGCTGCGCCGATGACAGGCATTTGTTCCAAAAAGTCATTCCAGCCAGCGGTCAGCGCCGCGATGACCACAATGATGAACAGCACCACAGCTGTTTTCGCTAATCCCGGCTCCCAGCGGTCCGCGAAGTCGCTGGCGAAATGGCGCAGGCCAACGCCCAAGGCCACAGGAAGGGTGGTGATGAAAAACATGGCGATGGCGAGGCCCGTGATGGAAACATCCGGTCCCGCTTCCCCCATGAAATGGCTCACCGACCAGGCCACGCCGACGGGCACGGTGAAAATGGAGAGAATGGAAACCACGCCGGTGAGGGAGACGGATAGGGCCACATCACCCTTCGCCAATTTTGACATAAGGTTGGAGGTGACGCCGCCTGGGCACAGAGCAAGGATCATCAAACCCACGGCCAAGGCCCCCGTCATGCCCAGAACCATGGCGATGAGGAATGCTATGAGCGGAACCAGGATCAGTTGACATGAAGCGCCGATGCCGAAGGCCACTGGACGCTCCAGAACGCGCCGGAAATCTGCCACCGTCAAGCCAAGGCCAAGGGTGAACATGATGAAAGCCAGCGCCAGTGGCAGCACGACCCTGATGAGAATGTCCATAACCTTGCTCCTCCGCTGGGTTTTTTGGCCGCAGCTTACGTGCTGGTCAAAAGTCTGGAAAGGGCATCGGGGGGCATTTTCAAAGACAATTTGTGGGCTTGGGTCCGTTAAGGCTGCTTTTTGTTCGGGCGTGACCAGAAGGTCTCGCTGGTGCAGAATAGGTCTGTTCTTAATTTTCTCTTAATTGCCGTCCAAAGCGGCAGCAGCAGTAAAGGTTGGGAGTGCGGCCATGTCGCGGGATTTACGCAAGGCGCAGACGGGGCTGGAAACCGTAACGGGCGCAACGCTGGCCATTCTGGCACTGGCTTCCGGTGTCTACACCTATTTGGGTGTGCGAGAATTACTCAATGGTTCTGCCACGGTCATCTTTTTTGGTGCGGTCATTTATTCCGTTGCCGTGTCGGTGGGGATATTTGGTTTTTGGTCCTACCTCATGCGCTACATGCCCCATGTGAAGACGGCCTCCGCCCGGCGGGGACTGTATTTGGCCATGGTCATCGGGTCGGCCATGATTGTGGCCATGTCGTCCTGGCTGAATGCTGCTGCACTGGCCGGCGGTGCAGCGCTGGAACAGCATTTGGCCAATACAACGGAGCAGTATCAGCAAAAATTGGAACAGGCCCATGATAATGCGCTGGCGGCCCAAAGCCTGTTGCCGGATATTGAATTGGCCTCCCAAAGGTTCTCGCGCCTGTCTCAGGAAGAGGCCAATACTGGTTCGCTCACAGGTACGGCGGGCAGTGGCACGGTGGTGCAATTGCTTTCGCAAATGTCGCGACAATTGCAGGGTCTTTCCCGTGAAATTGTGGAGAGCCGAGAGCCGGTGAAAGAGCTGTTTGCTGAAGGGGGTAAACGGCTGGCCGCCATGCGCAAACTGGTTTCCGCCCCCGGGCCCGTGGATGCCCGCGCCAATGCTTTTGCAGAAGAGGCGGTGGCCCTGTCCGGCACAATTTCTGCCCTGCAGCAGACGTCCATCGCCCCTGCGGTGAAGCGTGCGGCGGAGGATTTAAGCCGCACTTTCATAGCGCCCGTGGCGGATGGGTCTTCCGCTGATCTGGCCAATCGGCAGAGCGATGTAGTCAGCCGGGTGGAAAAATCTGTCAAAGGCCAAAGCGAGCAATTGGCGGAGGCGGCGGATGAAATTTTGCAGCGGCCTGCCGTTTTGCCCGTGCGCTACACGGCGCTTTCCGCGCCGGAAGCGGTGTTGCGCTATGCGGGCGATTTTTTGCCCTCTTGGGCCGGTGCCATTTCTATCGACCTTCTGCCCGCGGTGATGATCTTCATTCTGTGCATCGTCCAGGGAGCCATTCGGTCGGAAGAGGGGCAGGATGCGGATGCGCAGGAGATGACGGCTTCGGAAATGATCCGCGCTGTGAAACTCTACAAGCAGCTTGGCACCTTGGAAGAGGAGGGGGTTGTTCCACCCCCAACGGAGCCACCGTTTAACAGTGATGGGAAAGTCACCAGTTTTTCGCCAACGCGCACGGTGCAGCCGAAACCATGAGTGTGACCGCGCCCTCTGACCAGCCCATGGGTGCGACCGCGCTGCCGCAGCACGATGCTTCAAGCGTTGCGCGCAGACCCCTGTCGGCGTTTTTGGGCACCATACAGGATGGGCGTTTTCTCAAGATTGTGTTTCTTGCCATGCTCGCCTGCACGGTGGCCGTTCTCGGCCTGGATTTGCGGGAGATGGTGGAGCGGGATGTTTCTACCGTTCCGGGTCTCCAACGCATGGAACCGGCCCCCATGGACTTGCCCAGGCCGGGGGATCAGACACGCCCCTATCTGCCGCGCACCATGCCTTTGGGACCGAGCCGGGACACACCGGTTTTGCCCGGGTATTTCGGGCCGCTGGATTCCCAAGTGATGGCGGCTCCCATGGATTTCCACCGGGGGCCTAACGGAAACTACTCCGCCATCGGCACCATCGCGCCGGGAACGGCCAAACGTTTTGCGGCTTATCTAGCGGAAAACCCCAAGCAGATTGATACGCTTTATTTGCACTCGCCCGGCGGGTCGGTGTCGGATGGTCTCGCCATGGCGAAAGCGGTGCGCGCAGCGGGGATTAACACGCGGGTTCCGGCCCATGGCTATTGCGCTTCCTCGTGCCCCATCGTGATGTCTGGCGGTCTTTATCGAAGCGCGGGGGAGCGGGCCTGGGTGGGGGTTCACCAAATTTACGCGCCGCCGCCTGCTTCCGGCACGTTGCAGCGGGGCATGAGCGATGCGCAGACGGTTTCTGCTGAAGTACAAAACTTGCTGGTGCAGCATGGTGTAGACCCACAGGTCTGGATTTTTGCCATGCAAACGCCGTCGGCTTCGCTTTATGTCTTGCGGCCCGATCAGTTGCGGCGCTGGCGCATGGCCAATTATCCCCGCCCGAAGACCGTGCCAGCCCCGCGCCCGCAACTTTAGTGTAGGGCCAAATTGACAGCGTCGCGTTGGTCCAGCATTTATGGGGCGGGAGCCCTTTTCATTTGAACCGCTGGCCATGCGCGATTTTCTCATTTCCCTGGACCGGGAGTCCAATAAAAGCCTGCAAGCGCAATTGCGGGAAGTTTTGGTTTCGGCCATTTTGGCCGGTCACTTGAAGCCCGGCGATAAATTGCCGTCCACACGCCATCTGTCGCGCCAGTTGGGCATTTCGCGCAACACCTCCGTGCTGGTCTATCAGGGGCTGACGGATGACGGGTATCTGCGAACGTCGGAACGTTCCGGTTATTTCGTCAATGAAACCGTCTTGGAAATGGGCGTGCATAATTCTGCCCGGGTCATCACGGCACCCATGGGCGATGATGAGCGGGCGGTGGACTGGGAGGAGCGTATCCTCAAAAAGCCCGCGCGCCAGCGCAATATCTCCAAAGCGAAGAACTGGCAGAAATTGCCTTTCCCGTTCATCTACGGCCAGCCGGACAGGAGCCTGTTTCCCATCACCGATTGGCGTGATTGCGTCTACAAAGCCATGGGCAAAAAGTGGCTGGATGAGTGGAGCCAGGACACGCTGGACAATGATGATGCGATGCTGGTGGACCAGATCCGCACCCGCATCCTGCCCCGCCGGGGCATTTTGGTGGGCGAGGAGCAAATTCTCGTTACGCTGGGGGCGCAACAGGCGCTTTACACGCTGGCAAGCCTGCTAGTTGACCGGGAAACACGGGTGGTGGTGGAAGAGCCGGGCTATCCCGATGCCCGCAATATTTTTGCATTGCGCTCAAATCATGTGGTGCCGAGCCGGGTGGATCGGGATGGGTTACCCGTTAACGATCTGCTTACCGGGGCCGATGTGGTCTACTGCACGCCCAGTCACCAATTGCCCACGACGGTGACCATGCCGGACGTGCGCCGCAGGCAATTGCTGGCCCGCGCCCATGATGAAGATATGCTCATCATTGAGGACGACTACGAGTTGGAGTCCAATTACATGGGCAAGCCCTTGCCTGCGCTGAAGTCTCTGGATCGGGATGGGCGGGTTATCTATGTGGGGTCGTTTTCCAAAACCCTGTTTCCCGGGCTTAGGCTTGGCTTTGTGGTGGCCTCGCCGGATTTGATTGCTGAAATGCGGGCTTTGCGCCGGTTGATGGTGCGCCATCCCCCCACCAATAACCAGCGCAGCACCGCATTCTTTCTGTCGCTGGGCTATTACGATGTTTTTGTGCGCCGCCTGCACCGGGCCTATCGCGAGCGGTGGACGGCCATGGGGCAGGGCTTGGCCAAACACATGCCTTTTGCCGATTCCGTACGTGGGATGGGCGGCTCCTCCTATTGGGTCCGACTTCCCGACGACATGGGTATCGACACGGATGTCATGGCTTTGCGGGCTTTAGAACAGGGTATTTTGGTGGAGCCGGGCAGCGTTTATTTCGATCGATCGGCGGACACAAATTGCTTCCGTTTGGGCTTTTCGTCTATCGACTCCCGCCGGATTGACGAGGGGTTGCGCAATCTGTCGCAATTAATGGTTGAGGCCAATTAAAACAATGTGTTAGCGGCATCATTCTGGTGGGCCTCACGATCCTTACGGCCAATGACTCCTTAAGTGATTGGCACCCCAAGGGCGTTAAGCAAACTATAACCATAATTGTTAACTGTTGAAGGCGTGAGCGACCGGAGAGTTCGTCTAAGCGCAGGTATTTAGCATGACAGGCAAATTGCAAAAAATGGTGGTGGGCGCTTTGGCGTTTGCGTCTACGTTAATGGGCCTCACGGCGGCGACGGCGAACGAGTTCAACCAGCCTTGGCGATATGCCAATTCCGCCATTGTGCTGGATGCCTATGAATATACGCCGCTGGATTGGACGAAACTGCCCAATAATAAGCGGTTGGCGGGTTTTATCAGCAAAGCTTCGGACGGTTTGCCGCCTAAATATCGTTGTAAGGGCGACCGGGTATGTCGCCTGAAGTGGCGGCGTTACAGCGCGACGCAAGAATTGTACAAAACGCGCAAAGTGCTGGCGAAAACGCAGGGGTTGAAATGGGGTGCCTATCACCTGGCGCGGCCCGGCAACCCCATCAAACAGGCAGAGCACTTTTTGCGTTTCACGCGGCCCGAAAAAGACGATTTGCTGGCTTTGGACATTGAGCACAATGACCCTACCAAGTGGATGAGCCTTTCGGATGCGGAGGTCTTTGCCAAACACATCAAGATGCGCATCGGGCGCTATCCGCTGCTTTATACCAACCACCACACGTCCCAATACATCGCCCGCAATCGCGATAAATATCCGCTGCTATCACGCCTCAATCTTTGGTACGCGCGTTACAAGCCCGCCGTGCCGGGTGTGTTTCCCATGGGGAATTGGGACAGCTACACAATCTGGCAGTTCTCTTCCATGGTGAATTGTAACAAGAAATCCTGCCTGCGGCGCATAAATGGGGCGGATGATTGGATTGATGTGAATGTGGTGGCCATGTCGCCCGCTGAAATGCGCCGCCAATGGCCTTTCGCCGAGCTGCGGGCCGTCGACGTACCGCCATCCCGTTTGCCTGTTGCGCAAGCAAACGGCGTTGAGAAGAAGACGGACAGGGCCACGACGGCAGCCATCATAAAGGCAAGCGTTGAACCTATGCCCCGCTTTTCGCTGCCAATTGATATTGTGGAAAAGCCAAAACAGGTGACCATCGTGGCACCCCGTTTCCGACCAGACGCAACGCTAAAGCGCCACGCAAAGTCACCCAAAGGATCTTTTTCAGAGGCGGTGGAGATAAAGCGGGTGGCTTTTGCCTATGCGCCGCTGGCACGCGAGAAGGATAGCGTCAAAAACCAAATCGCTTCTTTGGGGCAGCCCAAAGACGTAAAGACTGTGCAGCTATCTCAGCGCTCTAAGGTTGTAGAGGTGCGCAGCCCTGATGACGTGATCGCTGCCATGGGTAGACAGCGTATCTTGGCAAGGTTTACCCTTCCAGAACAGCAAAGCTCTTACGATTTAGCCGCCGCCATGGTCTCCTTGACCGGCAATAGTGGCTTACCCGGCGACCGGTAAGGTTTACTTATTTATTGGATCGCCCCCGCCGCCTTTAGAGGAGGGGGCCTTTTCTCTTTCAATCAAACGGCTTGAAGCGCTGGGAGCAGATGCGCAAGGCGCATTGGCCTGACCGGGTGGGGACGAAGAAACGCTCCAACTGGTCAGAGCGGTTATAGCACTGACCTCTATTGTCCACGAAACGTTGATAGAGCCTCGGGCCTTTGTGGTTCATGACCACCGCCCCTCGCTGGCGAATGAACTGGCGCACGCCCTGACACGTGAAACTCTTGGTGCTGGGCCGTGCTTCCGCCGCTGTTGGTGCGATGAGTGGTATGGCAGCCATTGCGGCAAGCGCAAGGGCGGAGGAAAGCAAAATTCGGGGCATGGCGATTATCCTTTTCTAGGCCGCTCGATAACGTCATGGATAAACAACAATGCGCCGCCCGGATGGTTGCGCTGACCACGATTTGGTCGCGGGTTTTCAACCACTGGTGATGGGCGTGAGAGCGGCGGAAGCTGTGGACCCACGCACAAATTTCGTTTGGACCCAAGACAGGGGCGTCAAAGCCCTATAATAGAGTAACACGGCAAAAATTGAGACTTCTTGTCTCATTTTTTGGACAATCCGCTTCAAGACAGGGGGAGACCACCATGACAAAAATGACAACCGAGGAAGCTTTCGTGAAAGTGCTACAGATGCACGGCATCGAGCACGCTTTCGGGATCATCGGCTCCGCCATGATGCCCATTTCCGACCTTTTTCCCGAAGCGGGTATTAAGTTTTGGGATTGTGCCCATGAAACGTCTGGCGGCATGATGGCCGATGGTTTCACCCGCGCCACGGGCAAAATGTCCATGATGGTGGCCCAGAACGGCCCCGGCATCACCAATTTCGTCACGCCGGTGAAGACCGCCTACTGGAACCACACGCCACTGCTGTTGGTAACGCCACAGGCCGCCAATAAGACGATCGGGCAGGGCGGTTTCCAGGAAATCGAGCAGATGAAACTGTTCGAAGACATGGTGTGCTACCAGGAGGAAGTGCGCGATCCCTCCCGCATTGCTGAAGTTCTGAACCGCGTGATCGAAAAAGCTTTCCGTGGTTCCGCCCCGGCGCAAATCAACGTGCCTCGGGATTTCTGGACCCAGGTCATCGACATCGAACTGCCTCAGATTGTGCGTTTGGAACTGCCGCGCGGTGGTGCTGAGGCTATTGCGCAGGCCGCTGATCTTCTGGCCAATGCCAAGACACCCGTGATCCTCAACGGTGCTGGCGTGGTGCTTGGCAATGCTATTCCCGCCTCCGCCCGCTTGGCAGAAGCGCTTTCCGCACCCGTATGCTGCGGCTATCAGCACAATGACGCATTCCCCGGTTCGCATCCGCTTTCCGTGGGCCCGCTGGGCTATAACGGCTCCAAGGCTGCCATGGAATTGATTGCCGAGGCGGACGTGGTGTTGGCGCTGGGCACCCGCTTGAACCCATTCTCCACGCTGCCAGGCTATGGCATCGACTACTGGCCTCAGAATGCAAAAATCATCCAGGTGGACATCAATTCCGACCGCATTGGCCTGACCAAGAAGGTGGATGTGGCCATTCAGGGTGACGCTAAATATGTGGCCGAGGCGCTTCTGGAAGCCATCGGCGACCGTGCTTCCAAAAACAAAGAGCGCGAGGACCATATCGCCAAGACGAAATCCGCTTGGCTTCAGCAATTGTCTTCCATGGACCACGAGGACGACGATCCAGGCACGAACTGGAACGAGCGGGCCCGTGACCGTGAGCCGGACCGCATGAGCCCCCGCATGGCGTGGCGCGCTATTCAGTCTGCTCTGCCCAAGGAAGCGATTATTTCCTCTGACATCGGCAATAACTGTGCCATCGGTAACGCCTATCCAACCTTTGAGCAGGGCCGCAAATATCTGGCTCCCGGCCTGTTTGGCCCTTGCGGCTACGGCTTGCCCTCCATTGTGGGTGCGAAAATCGGTAAGCCCGATGTGCCCGTGGTGGGCTTTGCGGGTGACGGTGCCTTCGGTATTTCCATGAACGAGATGACGGCGGTGGGCCGTAATGACTGGCCGCCCATCACGATGATTATCTTCCGCAACTACCAGTGGGGTGCTGAGAAGCGGAACACCACCCTGTGGTTTGAAGACAATTTCGTGGGTACGGAACTGAACCTGGGCGTGGAATACGCCAAGGTGGCCGAAGCCTGCGGCCTGAAGGGCATTCAGGTGCGCTCCATGGACCAGCTTCGCGATGCGCTGGACAGTGCCATTGAAGGGCAGATGGAACGGAATGAAACCACGTTTATCGAAGTGGTGCTTAACCAAGAGCTGGGTGAGCCGTTCCGCCGCGATGCCATGAAAAAGCCTGTTTCCGTGGCTGGCATCAATAAGGCTGACATGCGTCCACAGGTAGGTGCATAGAAGTTTCGCTGCTCTTTTAGGGGCGGTTTGTTTTAGCCGCTACTCTATCCCCATGGTCTCCCTCATACCCGGGGGTAAGCAAGCCACTGGTCTTGCTGCCATCCCGGGTATCCATTCCACCAAGCGCGCAATAGCCCCGATTGTTGGAATGGATTGCCGGAACAAGTCCGCCAATGAGGAACTTGAGGATTTAGCATCGGGGTTCGGCCTCCGCATCGTCGGAACACGGAATTGGAAAATTTCGAAAGGTTAGCCTCACAGCGTGAACATTCATGAACACCCTCGCAACACTCACTCAACTTACCGGCTTCGAGCTTTTGCTTGGAGCCGTCGTGGTGTTTGTGGCGGGGGTTGTGCGTGGGTTTTCCGGCTTTGCTCTGTCCGCGCTGGTGATGTCGTCACTGGTGGTGTTCATCCCACCCATAGAACTGATCGCCGTGTGCTGGATGCTGGAGCTTTCCGCAGGCTTATTGATGGTGCGCGGCGGTTTGCGCGAATGGGACAAGCCCATGGTGCTGCGCATTGCGGGCGGGTCTTTTGCCGGTTGGCCCGTGGGGTTGTACCTCACCAACTATCTGCCCGCGCAGCAGTCCAAGATTTTAGCCCTCATGCTGATTTCGGTGCTGGCCCTGTTGCAATTGCTGAAAGTGCGGGCACGGTTTTTGGCAACCGATCTGGGCACTGTTGCCTCCGGCTTTATGGCGGGCGTCGCCACAGGCATTGCCAGTGTCGGCGGCATGGTGGTGGCGCTTTACGTTTTAGCCACAGAGGCTCCGGCAGCGCTTATGCGCGGCTCTTTGGTGATGTACTTGGTCATCGGCTCGGTGACCGGTTTTATTTTTCTCATGCTTTACGGCATGTTAGATACAACAGCATTGGTGCGCGGGGCATTTGCCGTGCCCCTTTGCCTCGCCGGTGTGGCGCTGGGAACCCGCTTGTTCCGGCCTTCGCTGGAAAAATATTACAGACCCTTTTGCCTTTGCCTGCTTTTGGCGCTGGCGGCAGCAGGTTTGCTGCGCATGGCGCTAACAGGCTGAGGAACAGGTTTTTGGGAGGAAACCATGTCTGATCCAGTTCTAGAACTGAACACACCGCTGGGGGAGAAACACTCAACCGTTTGCTATATGTGCGCCTGCCGTTGCGGGATTAACGTTTATCTCAAGCCCGGGGAGAACGGCGAGAAGTCTGTCCGCTATATTGAGGGTAATCGCGACCACCCCGTGAACAAAGGCGTGCTGTGTGCCAAGGGTTCGGCGGGGATTATGCAGCACTACTCGCCGGCACGGCTCAATGCGCCCATGAAGCGGGTGGGTCCGCGTGGGTCTGGCGAATTTGAAGAGATTTCCTGGGATGAGGCTTTTGATATCGCGGTAAAGACACTGGAGCCGCTGAAGAAAGAACCCAAAAAGTTGGCCTTCTTTACGGGGCGTGACCAGTCCCAATCGCTGACGTCCTGGTGGGCACAACAGTTTGGCACGCCCAATTATGCGGCCCATGGGGGTTTCTGTTCGGTGAACATGGCCGCGGCTGGCATTTACACCATTGGCGGGGCGTTCTGGGAGTTTGGGTCGCCGGACTGGGAACGCACCAAGCTGTTCATCATGTTTGGCGTGGCGGAAGATCATGATTCCAACCCGCTGAAAATGGGCATTGGCAAGATGAAGGGAAAAGGCGGGCGTTTCGTCTCCGTCAATCCCGTGCGCACCGGTTATTCCGCGGTGGCCGATAACTGGATCGGCATTCGGCCCGGCACAGATGGGCTGTTGGTGCTGGCGGTCATCCACGAACTGTTCCGCACGCGCAAAATCGATCTCGATTATCTCATTCGCTATTCCAACGCGCCGTTTCTCGTGATCGACGCACCCGGTAAAGCCAATGATGGGTTGATCGCGCGGAATAAGGACGGCGTGGAACTGGTTTGGGACAGCATTAAAGGCAAAGCCGTCCCCCACACCACAAAGGGCATCGTTCCCAATCTGACGAGCCGGGTGTCTGTCAAGCAAAACGGTAAGACGGTGAATGCCAGGCCGGTCTTCATGCACTTGGCGGAAGAGTATTCCAAAGCGGAATATGCGCCTGATGCGGTGGCTGCACAGACGGGCGTGGCGGCTGAAACCATCAAAGGGCTGGCGGCGGAAATTGCTCGCGTTGCCTTTGAAGAAGAAATCACCATTGAGCAGGAATGGGTGGACATGAAGGGCGAGAAGCATGACCGCTTCATCGGTCGTCCGGTCTCCATGCACGCCATGCGGGGGATTTCCGCCCATTCCAACGGGTTCCAGACCTGCCGGGCCATCCATGTGCTGCAGGTGCTGATTGGGTCGGTGGATTGCCCCGGCGGGTTCCGCTGCAAACCGTCCTACCCCAAGCCCTTCACGGCTCACCCCAAGCCCCATGCCACCAACAAAGAAGGCACCACCGGGCCGCTGGCCGGGCCGCATTTGGGCTATCCCCACGGCCCGGAAGACTTGGCGCTGGATGCAGATGGTAACGCCCTGCGCATCGATAAGGCTTATACATGGGATGCGCCACTTTCCGCCCACGGCATGATGCACATGGTCATCGCCAACGCCCATGCGGGGGACCCTTACAAGATCGACACGCTGTTCATGTACATGGCCAACATGGCGTGGAACTCGTCCATGAACACCCGTGGCGTCATCGACATGCTGACGGATAAGGATGAAGACGGGAATTACGTTATTCCCAACATCATATATTCCGATGCCTATCGCTCCGAAATGGTTGCCTATGCGGACCTGATCCTCCCCGACACCACCTATCTGGAGCGGCACGATTGTATCTCCCTGCTGGACCGGCCCTGTTCGGAGCCGGAAGCGGTGGTGGATTCCATCCGCTGGCCCGTGGTGGAGCCGAACCGTGATGTGCGGGGCTTCCAGTCCGCGCTGATCCAGCTTGGCGCTAAACTGGGCCTGCCGGGCATGGTGAATGAAGACGGGTCGGCGAAATACGAAGATTATGCCGATTACATCGTGAACCATGAGCGCAAGCCCGGCATCGGCCCGCTTTACGGGTTCCGGGGCAAAGACGGTTCCAAGACCGGGCGGGGCGAGCCGAATCCGGACCAGATCAAGCGCTATAAGGAAGCGGGGTCTTTCTGCCTGACGCACCTGCCGGAAGAGGCGCTATTCTTCAAGCACGCCAACAAGGCTTATCAGGATTTTGCCGTGGACATGGGCTTCTACGACAGCCCGCAGCCGTCCATCTTCAACCTCTATAGCGAGGTGTTGCAGAAATTCCGGCTGGCGGCCCAAGGCCATGGGGAGCAGCAACCGCCGGAGCGGTTGCGCGAGCGCATCGAGATGACGTTCAACCCGCTGCCCATCTGGTATGCGCCTTTTGAAGGCGAGTTGCTGGGCGAGGAGGTGGACGAAAAATTTCCCTTCCACGCGCTCACCCAGCGTCCGGCGGCCATGTATCACTCCTGGGGTTCGCAAAACGCCTGGTTGCGGCAGATCCACACCAAGAACCCGCTCTACGTCCCGGGTTCCATTTGCGACGCCAAGGGCTTGAAAGATGGCGACTGGGCCTGGGTCACGTCCTGGCACGGCAAGATCAAAGTGCAGATTGCCCGCATGGAGGCGGTGAACGACCACACCATGTGGACGTGGAACGCCATCGGCAAACGGCGCGGGGCATGGGAGCTGGACAAGGATGCGCCGGAGGCCACCAAGGGCTTCCTGCTCAACCACCTCATCAACGAACTCTTGCCGCCCAAGGGAGACGGCTACCGCTGGTCCAATTCTGACCCCATCACGGGGCAGGCGGCCTGGTATGACCTGCGTGTGAATATCGAAAAGGCCGAAGAGGGCGACGAAGTTTCGCTGCCAGTTCTGGGGGACCAGAAAAAAGTGAAACAGACCAAAGAGCAAATTCGCTACGGGCTGGAGTGGACGAAATGAGCGGGGGCGTTGTCTATCCTTCTCCCCGTTGGGGAGAAGGATACGAGGACTTGCTGCGCAAAGCGCAGCATTGCCGCAGTTGGATGAGGGGTTTCTGTCCAACCATCGTTGCCCCTCACCCAAGATCGACTAGGCCTCACTGCGTCTCGGCCAGTCTCCCTATCCCTCTCCCCGACGGGGAGAGGGTGGCTTGCTCGAAAATCGGAGCGAACACATGACCATGCTTCCTCAAAATCCCAGCGGCAAGAAGCTGGGTCTTGTTATCGACTTGGACACCTGCGTGGGGTGCCATGCCTGTGTCATCAATTGCAAAGAGTGGAACACGTCCGGTTATGGCACGGCGCTTTCCGACCAAGATCCCTATGGGGCCAACCCGACAGGGGCATGGCTGAACCGTATTCACACATTTGAAGTTACTCCCACAAAGCCTAAGGGGCAGGGGGAAGGGCAGGTGATCGGCACGGCTGGAGAAGCCCGCGTGGTCCACTTCCCCAAATCCTGTTTGCATTGCGAAGACGCGCCGTGCGTTACGGTCTGCCCAACCGGTGCCTCCTACAAGCGGGCGGAAGACGGCATCGTGCTCGTGGATGAAGAAAAGTGCATTGGCTGCGGCCTCTGCGCCTGGTCGTGCGCCTATGGTGCGCGGGAAATGGATGCGGCTGCCGGTGTGATGAAAAAATGCACCCTTTGTGTGGACCGCATCTACAACGAAGAGTTGGAAGAGATTGATCGCCAACCCGCCTGCGTGCGCACCTGCCCTGCCGGAGCGCGGCATTTTGGCGATCTGGGCGACCCCAATTCTGACGTTTCAATGCTGGTAATAGAGCGTGGTGGCTTCGACCTCATGCCCGAACAAGGCAATAGACCGGTGAACAAATATCTGCCTCCCCGTCCCCGCACGGATTTGGGCGCCGGGCTTGCGCCGGTCGCCATGGAGGAGTGTACAGAAGGGGCTTCCGGGCTCTTGGGATGGATTGATCGTGCGCTGTCTGGAAAGCTTAAAAGCGGGTTCTCCGACGCTGCACCGACAAAAGAGGTAAACTGATGCATCCGGCGCTTTCCGTAATCGCTTTTACGACGCTCTCCGGCGCTGGTTATGGACTGGCCATCGTGCTGGGTACCGGGCATGGCAATCCGGCGGCTTTGTCCACGAAGATCGCTTGGATTTTGTGCCTCGCCATGATCGGGGCGGGCCTTTTGTCCTCCACCCTTCATTTGGGCAATCCGCAGCGGGCGTGGCGGGCCTTCTCCCAATGGCGGTCCAGTTGGCTTTCCCGCGAAGGGGTGATGGCCATCATCACTTTCGTGCCGCTGACCATCCTGGCGGGCATGAGCATTTTGGGAAACACGTTTGATCTAACATTGGGCTATGTGGGCGCGATCTGTTCGGTCATCACCGTCTATTGCACGGCCATGATCTACGCCTCTCTGCGCACCATTCCCCAATGGCACACCAACTGGACCCCTATCGTCTATCTTTTGTTTGCCTTGACCACAGGCACAGTGATCTATACCGCCTATTTTGGGCGGCCTGTGGGCAGCGACAGCAAAACCATCTGGATTGTCTTGTGCATAATCTTTTTGCTGCTCACGTGGGGTGCAAAGCTCATGTGGGTGCGGCGGGCCAGGTGCGTCGGCTACGGGCAATCCACCATGGAGACGGCCACGGGCCTCGGTGACATCGGCAAAGTGCGGTTGCTGGAGCGGCCCCATGCCATGGGCAACTACCTCACCGACGAAATGGCATTTCGCATCGGGCGCAAACACGCGGACAAATTATGGTCCATCGCCATCGGTCTTGGATTTTTGGCGACGGTTGCGCTGCTTGTGATCGGCTGGTTCTTCGGCACATCAGGCGCTTTCTTTTTATGGCTAGCGCCCGTTTCTTTGATGGCCGGACTGTTTGTGGAGCGCTGGCTGTTTTTCGCCACCGCTCGTCACGCCGTGGGCCTTTACTATGGTGGTGACGAAGCCTTGATGCCGGCTGAGTAGGCTACGCCGATACGGGGCTATCGTCCTCCAGCGCCATGGGAGGTGCTGTGGGCGATTTGTGCGTGTCCCGCTCGGACAGCACGGTTCCCCGCCGTATTTCCACCAGGACGAGCGGTTCTTGCCCGGTATTTTGCAGCCCATGTTTGCGTCCGGCGGGCAGGTCGATCGTTGTACCTGGCTTTAGCGCCACGCTATTGCCATCCACCTGGCCTTCTCCCTTGCCCTGTAAGATGTGCCACATTTCCTCCCGCTGGTGATGCACATGGGGGGGAATGTTTTGGCCGGGGCGTAGAGTGAGCCGCATGATGGCGTGGTTTCCAGTGGTGGAAAGCTCCCGGATATTGCCCCAGGCGTAATGATGAACGGGAAAGTCGTAGACTTCTGGACATTCATGCCGCTTCAGCTGTTCCACCATGGGTGTTATGTCGACATCGCTGTTGGCGGGGGTGATGAGCGTGGCATCGGCTGTGCTGGTAATGCGCAGATTGTTCACTCCATAGGCTGCCACCACATGGTCATGACTGGTGATCTCACAATTCTCGCAGGCCATTTGAAAACTCTGCGTTTGCGTCAATTTTCCGGCGGGTTGAGAACCAGAAGTGGCGAGATCAGCCGGGCGCAGCAGCAGGTCCGGGTCTTTTTCCACAAAGGCGGCGAACAGGTCTGTGGTGCTCAGGTGCGCCCAGTGGTTCAGGTCTGGCCAAATATCGCCTTTGATGGTTTTGCTCTGGGCCATGGCGCGGCTCAGGGTGGCAAAAAGGGTAGGCCACAGGGCCTGGCAGCGCTGTAGAAAGAGGCGTGCTGTGGCCATGAAAACAGGGCCCGCTTTGTAAACGCGCGCCACTTCATGGTTTTGCGCTGGGCGGCAGGTCACAAGATTCGGGTCGATGGTATTGGCCACGCGGGCAATTTTCGAACCTGTGCTGTTTCTGCCAACCGGTTGTCCGGACACAATTGTCGCCGCCTCTTGCAAAGGGGAAGTCATCGTAGACTGGCAAAAACGGTGCAGGGCAAGCCAGTCTGTGGGGGGTTCGCTACCATTGATGAACAGCAGCCGGGCGTTGCGGTCTGTCTGGGCAACGGTGATCGCAGCGGCGAGCGCCCCTGCAAGACTGCCCCGGTCCACCGGTTCCACGATGCAGCGGGATCGACGGCCCGCGATTTGGGTTTGGGCTTGAGACAGCACCGAGGAGGGCAGTGTGAGCACCGGCGGCAGGGAATGGTGCAATAGGTTCAGCCCATCCAGCGTTTGTTCAAAGGGGCTTAGACCCCGCTCCTTTTGGAACGCCAAGGGCATGCGAATGCGGGAAAGGGGCCAATGGGCGAGGTCTGTATCCCCGGTGAGGACGACAGGGCAAAGCGCGGGCGGCAAAGGTTGAGACAGCATGGGGCAGGCGCTCTCGTGTTTTTCTTGCAAAACACGATAGCTGCAAATGCTTATCAAAAGTTGTATTTATAAAATATACAACTAATCGCTGGCTTTGCGTTGGCGCTGCCACTTCGCAGCTTCGACGCCTTTGATTTTCCAGCGATCGTGAACCCAATACCACTGTTCGGGATGTTCCCGAACCCAACTCTCCACCAGCGCGTTGATTTGTTCTGTTGTAGCCAAGACGTCTAAGGCGCCCCGGTCGTCTGTGAGGCGTGGCAGGGCATCATGGAGTTCCAGTCGAAAACGTCCGCCGGGAAGGCGCACGCAGCGGGCTGGGTGGATGGGGCAGTCAAATTGCCGGGCCAGTTTGGCCGCCATAGGGTTGGCGGTGGCCGTATTGCCCATGAATTGAATGTGGGGACCTTTGGTGAAAGCCTGATCCACCAGCAGACCAATGGTGCCATCTTCCTCCAAAACATGGAGCAGCGACCACGCAGCCCCGGCGCGGGCGGGCACCAATTGGCCCTTGTCCGTACGCCGTGCCTTGAGCAGACGTTTGGCCAGAAAGCGGTTATTGGGGGGGCGGAACAGGGCGGTGACCTCTAGCCCATAGGTGGACGCTGCCACGGGCAAAATTTCCCAATTGCCCGTATGGCCCGTGAAAATAATGACCGGGCCTTTCCGTTCGCGCAGGGCAAGGAAATTATCCACACCGACGACTTCCACACGGCCCTCGCCCGGTTTTTCCGGATCGAAATCGAAAAGGTCATCCAGAAACACGTATTCCGCAAAAGTGCGGGCCACGCTACCCATGGCGGCACGGGTGGTTGTTTCCACCTTAGATGCGCTCCATTCGGGGAAAGCGTTGGCGATGTTGCGTTTGACGAGTTTATAGCGCGGCAGAATGGGGGCCAGCTTGCGCCCTAACCGTTCCGCCATGTCCGTACTGCGCTCCGGCGGCAGGCGCTTGAGGGCGCTTAGCAGCCATAGAATCAGTCTGGCGACGATGAATTCCCAAGCAGTCTTGAGCGTTAGCAGGGTGCGCTCGACGGCGGGAATGCGGATCAGGCGTTTCATGATGCGATTTATGACATCCGCATGATGATCTTGCCGAATACCTTGCGGCTTTCCATACGCTCCAACGCGGTGGCCATGTCGCCGAATTCGATTTCCGTGTCCACGACAGGTTTCACATAGCCCCGGGCCATTTTGTCCATGGAGGAGACCATATTATCCATGCGGCAGCCAAAGGAGCCGATGAGGCGGAGTTGGCGCTGGAAAAGCATCATGAGATTGGTTTCAGCGGACACGCCGGAGGTGGAGCCGCAGGTGACCAGCCGTCCGCCCCGTTTCAATGAAAGCATGGACCCGGCCCATGTGTCTTTGCCCACATGTTCAAACACCACGTCCACGCCCTGTTTTTTGGTGATCTTGCGCACCCGGCCTTCAAACCGGTCTTCGCGGTAATTGATGACGTGATCGGCACCCAGCGCTTTGGCCGGTTCAATTTTGTCGTCACCGCCTACGGTCGTGATGACGGTGCAGCCGATGGCTTTGGCCAATTGGATGGCGGCTGTCCCAATGCCGGAACCGCCGGATTGGATAAGGATGGTTTCGGACGGTTTCAACAGTGCATTGTCGAACAGCATGTGCTCACAGGTGCCGAAGGTGATGGGGGCCAGCGCTGCTCCGATGTCGTCGCATCCAGGCGGGGCAGGGACGCATTGGCGGGCGGGGATGTTGACCAGTTCGCGGGCAAAGCCCCCTAGATGGAATCCATGAACCCCTTCAACGTGCTCACACAAGTTATCGCGGCCCGCGCGGCAATGGTGGCAGGTGCCACAGGTGCGAGCCCCGAAAATGGATACCAGTTGCCCGGGTTTCAGGCCACTCACGCCTTCTCCCAGCGCCACCACTTCTGCGCTGGCTTCTGCCCCGATGGTGAGCGGCATTTCGCGCTTGGCAAAGGCCATCCCCCGCCAGCCCCAAACGTCCAGATGGTTCAGTGCCACCACGCGAATGCGCAGTTGCACTTCGCCGGGGGCCGGGGCATCCGGCTCGGGAAGCTCAACGGATTTGACCTCGCGGTCGGAAACAAGTTGCAGCGCGCGCATGGAAGGGCCTGACTGGTTGAAATCTTTGGCCGCTTTTATGCAAAGCCAAACGCTTTTGGAAGCACTGCGATGGGCGGTTGGTTAGCTGTGCTGATTGCTCAACACCAAACACGCATTTTGCCCACCAAAGCCAAAGGAATTGGATAGGACCATGCGCACGTCAGCGTTCCGCGCTTCGTGGGGCACAACATCCAGCGGGATGTCTGGGTCGGGTGTGTCGTAATTGATGGTGGGTGGGATGCGGCCATGCAGAAGCGTCATCACGGAAAACACCGCTTCAATGGCGCCGGCGGCGGTGAGTGTGTGGCCGATCATGGATTTGTTGGAGGAGATGGGCGTGGTGTGGATTCCCTCTCCAAACACCGCTTTGAGAGACTGATATTCCATGCGGTCATTTTCTGGCGTGGAGGTGCCATGGGCGTTGATATAGTCAATGTCCTCGGTGGATGCGTTGGCATCTTCCAGCGCGCGGCTGACGGCAGCAATGACGGGAGAGCCATCGGGCGACGAACGAGTCCGGTGAAAATGGTCTGCCTTCTCGCCGCAACCGGCGATGGTGGCCAGAATGGTAGCGCCGCGAGCCTTGGCGCTTTCCAGCGATTCCAACACCAATGCGCCCGCGCCTTCGGCCATCACAAAACCATCGCGATCTTTAGAAAACGGTTTGGCGGCTTTTGTTGGGTGTTCGTTTTGCGTGGTGAGCGCAGACAGGAGCGAGAAGCGAATGAGCGCTTCTGTTGTCACAGAACCATCTGTGCCCACGCAAAGGGCTGCATCCGTTTCACCCCGCCGGATGGCTTCCACGCCCAGTTGCACGGCGGTGGCCCCGGAGGCGCAGGCGGTGGAGAGGGAGATGGGGAGGCCCTTTGTGCCCAGTTCATCGGACAAGCGATCTGCCGTGCCGTTGAAGGTGAGCAGGGGGTAGAGGTCGTGATAATCGCCCTCACGCGCGGCTTCTAAGAGGCGGGTGTAGCCCGCGCGGTCATCAGCGGGCAGCGTTTTGTCCAGGGAAAACCGGTGTTGCCATTCCATTTCCACGGGTGGGGCGGCCAGATAGAGCGGGCCGGGGAATGCGCCTTTCGGCAGCCCCGCCTGTTCCAGCGCCTCATTGGCAGCGCCGGAGGCGAGGGCGTAGGAGAGTTCCGGCGCTGAATGGTTTTCAAGCTCCATAAAATCCACCGTGCCCGCCACGGAGGTTTTCAACCCCTCCGTTTCAAAGCGGTTGATGCGGTGGATGCCAGATTCGCCCGCTGTCAGACGTTTCCAGTTTTCTTCACGGCCTTTACCGAGAGAGGAAATGACGCCCACGCCGGTGACGGCAACGATGGGGCGGTTTTGATGGTCGAGATAAGTCATGACGACCTCGTTTCATCTGTCTCGACGCGGGTGACAAAGCCCAGGCCTTCCCCGCGCAAATGGCCAATGCTGGTGGCAAGGGCGGATTGAATGGGGGTGGTGGCAGCAATTTCCGCCTCTTCCGCGTCGTTGAACACCTCGCCCTTTGCAACGGATAACGCTGCCAATGCGATGGCCAAGGGGAATTGGGCCTCAACGCCATGGCCCATCTTGGTTCCCACAGCGCGTATGGGTGCTTGTGGATAGGTGGCGTTGAGCCAGTCTTTTTCCGCAATTGTCGGTTCTGCCACCCCAGTGGCTGCCGAGAAGATGGCATCGGGCTTATCGGCACCCAAGGCAGTTTTCATAAGCGTCAGGCGTTCGGGCAGTTTGGTGCCATCGCGGTGCCCCGCGTCAGCATCCACGCCCGCAAGTGCTGCATAGGGTTTGGCCCCCCGCGCTTTGGCGTGTTCTGCCGATTCCAAAATGAGAAAGGCGCCGATGGAGCCCTGAGCAAAGCCGGCCTGTTCGCCGTTTCTGGACCAGACGGGGGCGTGGTCGCCGCGCGCTAAGAAATGACCCAGTTCGAAGAGCAGCAGCATGTCTTCACGCTCGCCGTTGAAGCCGCCGCCTACCAGCACGATGTCGCTCTGACCTGAGGCGATGCGGGCATGGGCGGTTTTGATGGCGGAGATCCCAGCCCCTTCTTCGCCCATGAAAGTGCGGGAAGAGCCAGTGACCTTGTGGACGATGGAGATGTTGCCCGCCAGCAGGTTGGACAGCTGGGCCAAAAAGAGGGTGGGGCGGAGGTCGTTGGAAAGGCGCTCGTTGAGCAAGGCATCATGGTCGTTTGTGCTCGCTGTCCGCGACTTCTCCATTTCGCTGGCGCGGGCCTGGGCCATAATGGTGCTGTCCACCTCGGCATCCCGCTCACCGCCACCGGCGGCGACGATCATGTCCATGCGGCCGCATAGGTCTTCGTCACCTTTGGCCCCGGCATCGTCCAGCGCAAGACCAGCGGCATAGGTGCCGATGCGCTGCCAGCCCTCCATCTGCCGCATGTCGCGGCGGGAAATCTGGCTGGCCCAATCCACCTCGCCCAAAGCATGGACGGGGTAGGGGGCAAAGCGCTCGGTGTCCACGTGGACGGCGCCGTCGTTCAACCCCTGCCAATGGGCCTCAACTCCCTCGCCCAAGCAAGAGAGAAGGCCGATGCCGGTAATCCAAACCGGGTTTGATGATGCGGACATGGCGAACCCTCAAGCGCAGCGTTGCCCTTTATTAGGGCATCTCGCATTCAATACGAACAGTGATTCATCAAAAAATGCGTTCGAAAACAGCATACTGCTGTTTGAGAGGCAGCAATTCTTGATGCAGGGTGAATGCGCAGTGCTATAGAGGGAATGGCGGGCGTCGCCAGTGTTTTTGGCCGCCTTGTTTAACCGGTGGGGAGAAGTTGCGCTGGAAGCCCGATTTCAGCGGCGCGGGCGGCGATCATGCCGGCGAATTTTTCATCGGGAAACGGCATGGTTTTGAAGGTTAGCTGGGCATCGCAAATTTTTTTGCCCGCCGATTTGATAGCCGCTTTGGTGACGGCAAAGCCGGAACCGTCATGTTCCAGCACGGCTTCGATATCCAGCGCGGTTTCCGGCTCCACAAAGGTGCGCAGCTTCCCCTGTTTGACACCTGCCAAAAATGGCATGGCCTGAAAGCCAGACCGGGCCATGATGAGGAAGCCCGAAGCCTGCGCCATGGTTTCGATCAGAAGCACGCCGGGAACCAAAGGCAGGCCGGGAAAGTGGCCTTCGAACACTGTGCTTTTGGATGGGACCTTGGACATGGCGAGAAGCCTGCCTGCATCCACGTCCACGTCGGTCACGTGGTCGATCATCTGGAAATATTCGAGGAGCATTAGGATTGTCCGTCTAGTCCGAACTTCACCTCCCCCTGGAGGGGAGGTCGCAGAAGCGAAGCTGATGCGGGTGGGGGGACCTCACGCGCATCCAGCCCCCCGCCCCAATCGCTTGCGCTCTTGGACCTCCCCTCGAGGGGGAGGTGGGGATCGAATTTTTATTAAGCCTTGGCCGCCACCAGCTCATCGATGCGGGTGCAGAGGTTTTTCATCACGAAATAGTCTTCCGTGTTAGCGGAACCGTCATTCACTTTCTCGGTCCAGGCTTCCAGCGGGATTTTAATGCCGAATTCTTTGTCGATGGCGAAGACGATGTCGAGGAAGTCAAGGGAATCGATCCCTAGATCGTCAATGGTGTGGCTTTCGGGCGTGATGTCTTCGCGGGGGATTTCGCTGGTGTCAGCGATGATGTCGGCAACTTTGTCGAAGGTGGACACGGGCATAACCTCGTTGGAATTCTGTGGGCGCTACGGCGCGGTGTTTGGCCGCTTCCCTAAACGTAAAGGCGGGAGCTTGCAAATCATGTGCGGGCTTATGGGCGGCACTGTGTTCAGGTGAGCACATTGCGATAGTGGTGGGTATCGCATCGCACTAAAGAGCGGCGCCATTCTACCACCGTTTCATCCAGTGCTATGGCCTGCCGGTCAATGCGCAAAAGGGGGGTGCCGGGCGCAATTTGCAGATGATTGGCAATTCTATTGTCGGCCAAAACGGCTTTGAGTTTTTCCTCAACCCGGGCCACGATGATGCCGAATTGGCTGCCGTAGAATTGATAGACGTTATTGGGCAGGTCATCGGTTTCCGTGAGGCCTTCGAATTGCTGTTGTGGGAGAACTAGCCTTTCCCAAAGCAGAGGCATATTTCCCTGCCAGCGCAGGCGCTCGTAGCGCAGCACGGGAGAAGACGGGGCGATTGCAAGAAAGAGTGCCTCGTCCTCCTGCGCATTTCCAGCTGCTTTGGAGAGGTAAGTTGAGCGGGGGAAGGACGTTTCGCCTTTTGCGGCATCGTCAGCGGTGACGCGGTAAAAACGAAAGAGGATGGCTTGATCCTCCGCCTCTGCCACAAAAGTGCCTTTGCCCTGACGGCGCACCAACAGGCCGCTTGTCGTCATCTCATCCAGGGCTTTTCGAACCGTGCCCTGGCTCACCCCCAATTCCGCAGCCAACGCGTTCTCCGACGGAATTCCCTGACCGGGCTTCCATTTGCGCGCGATCAACCGGCCCACAAGTGCAGCCCGGACGCGGGCGTAAAGGGGCTGCGCTTCCAATTTCATTTCCATCTTTGGGGTTTCGTCATGGGGTTAATTGACAGGTCGGATTGTTCTATCTTATGTCTTATATAAGACTCAACCGGGCAAAGGACAAGCCATGAGCAATATCCCGCAACTGTTGGTGCATGACCACGAGGACAATGTGGGCGTGGTGGTGGTGGAAGGGCTGACCGCTGGCACAGAAATGCTGTGCGTGGTCACCCACGATAATTCCTCCTTCAAAATGACCGCCAATGATGATGTGGCCATCGGCCACAAAATCGCGCTGAAGGATATTTCTGAGGGCGATACGGCCATCAAATATGGCGAAGACATCGGGAAATTCGTTGGCTCCGTCAAAAAAGGCTGCTGGGTCCACACCCACAATCTGAAAACGAAGCGCTGGTAGGGAGACGAGGATATGTCAGACAAAATTATGGCTTACCGGCGCGAGAATGGCCGGGTTGGGGTCCGCAACCACGTTATCATCCTGCCGGTGGACGATATCTCCAACGCGGCCTGTGAGGCTGTGGCCAACAATATCAAAGGCACCATGGCGCTGCCCCATGCTTATGGGCGGTTGCAGTTTGGCGAGGATCTTGAAACGCATTTCCGCACCATGATCGGCACCGGGGCTAACCCCAATGTGGCGGCTGTTGTGGTGATCGGCATTGAGCCCGGTTGGACGGACAGGATCGTTCAAGGCATCGCGGAAACGGGCAAACCCGTCTGGGGCATTTCCATTGAGCAGAAGGGGGATTTGGAGACCATCCGTCAGGCTTCCTGGAAGGCCAAGGAGTATGTCCATTGGGCGTCCGAATTGCAGCGTGAAGAATGCGATATGTCGGAGCTTTGGATTTCCACCAAATGCGGTGAGTCGGACACGACAACCGGCCTCGGTTCCTGCCCCACCGTTGGCAATATGTATGACAAGTTGCTGCCCACGGGCATCACCGGTTTCTTTGGCGAGACCTCAGAAATCACGGGCGCTGAGCACATCTGCAAAGAAAAAGCGGTCAACGAAGAGGTGGGCGAGCGCTGGTATGCCATGTGGAAGGCTTACCAGAACGAAGTGATCTTCGCCCACCAGACGGATGATCTGTCCGATTCGCAGCCCACCAAGGGTAATATCGAAGGCGGTTTGACCACCATTGAAGAGAAGGCGCTGGGTAATCTGGAAAAGATTGGCCGCACATCGAAATACATCGACATTCTGGAACCAGCTGAAATGCCGTCTTCCGGCAAGGGGCTCTACTTCATGGATTCGTCTTCTGCTGCTGCCGAGTGCGTTACGCTCATGGCCGCCGGAGGGGCCGTCATCCACACCTTCCCCACGGGGCAGGGCAATGTGGTGGGCAACCCCATCGTGCCGGTCATTAAAATCACCGCTAACCCACGCACCGTGCGCACTATGGGCGAGCATGTGGATGTGGACGTGACAGGCATTCTCACCCGCGAGAAAACCATCGACGAGGCCGGTGACGACCTTATCGACATGATCCGCCGCACCGCCAATGGCCGTAATACGGCAGCGGAAGCGCTGGGTCACCGGGAGTTTTCCATGACAAAGCTGTATCGTTCGGCGTAGCGCCAGCCTGAACCAGATCAAGAAGGCTTCGCACATCTGTGCGGAGCTTTTTTTGTTCTGTTAAGGAAACAATCCAAGATCTTGGTCATCTTTAACATGCAGCATATCTGTTCAAGGAGAACAGCATGCACACGCTCAAAGTATTATTCAGCCCGTATGGAATTATTACCGCTCAAGAAGCCGATAGCGCAGCCAAACGCCTTTATGTGGTCGTGTTCCTTTTCCTCATTTTTGTGGTGTATAAAAGCGGTGGTTTAACCACTACTTCCATCGCCGTAGACGCAGCCTCTTATCCGTCAAGAGGGGCCGACTATCTCAATCCTTTGTCCTGGACCATCGAGACCTGGTTTTGCGTTTTGGTGGGCATCACGGGTTTATGGACTCGGTTTATGTTGATGTTGAAGCGGTCGCGGGCCGAGGGTATCGGGCAGACGGAAACCGTTAAACACATGGCTAAGGTCGCAGTTGGCTTGGGCCGAGGGCAAGGACCGGGCAACAAGGCCGACGACGAGTTTATGAGCGTGGTCTACAAAGGCCTGAAAGGCGCGCCTTCGTCAGAAACGTCCTGTGGACTGGATAATTTGATCGAGAGGGATTTGCGGCGACGCGCCATGGAGTTGCAGCATCAAAACACAGCGCCACAAAGAGTGAGTGTTCAGCCAAGCCAAAGGGTGCCCCGAAATACAGGCGGGTTTGGGAAGCGCGTGCGGGCCCGATAATGCGTGACCTTTGCGCACTTGATATGGATTGAGAACCGGGACCTTTTGAACAGCACGCTGCCCGTTCTTCAACACGCCTAACGGAACAATTTGGTTCCTTATCGAAAGCCAGATCCTTCAGGTGGCTTGCTGATCGCGCGCATCTCACTTACCCACGGGGCGTGTATTTCGTGGGGAAGTGTCATTGAGCAAAGCGGTTTTAAGTGGCGAAGATTTACGCGCCATGCTCCAGCGAGTTTTTGAAAATTCAAAGACCGCGCCTCATAATGCTGCCAGCGTTGCAGAGGCTCTCGTTGCAGCTGAATTGGCTGGCCAAAACGGGCACGGCTTGCGCCGGGTTGCCAGTTACGTGGCCCAGGCTAAGAGCGGCAAGGTGGATGGCTATGCCACACCCCAAGCGGGGAAAACTGCCGCCGCAGCGTTGCGGGTGGATGCGGCCCATGGCTTTGCCTATCCGGCCCTTGATCTCGCCTTTAAGCATCTGCCCGCCATGGCGCGCGAGTTTGGCATCGCGATTGGCGGCATTACGCGGTCCCACCATTGTGGCGTTGCCGGTGTTGTGGTGGAGCGCTATGCTGAGGAGGGTTTGGTGGCTCTCCTGTTTGCCAATACGCCCGCCGCTATGGCCCCGTGGGGTGGCTCAAAAGGGCTATTTGGCACAAACCCCATCGCGTTTGCAGCGCCCGTGAAAGGCGGTTTTCCCATCGTCGTGGATGTGTCGCTTTCGAAAGTGGCGCGGGGTAAGATTATGGCGGCATCCCAGGCGGGAGAAGCAATTCCTGAAGGCTGGGCGCTGGGGCCACATGGGGAATCTACAACGAATCCTGATGACGCTTTGCAAGGCACGATGGTGCCGCTGGGCGATGCCAAGGGGATGGCTCTGGCGCTTATGGTGGAACTGCTCGCTGCGAGCTTGAACGGGGCTAATACGGGGGATGAGGCCTCTTCATTCTTTGAAGCCGATGGCCCGCCCCCCGGTGTGGGGCAGACCTTGATCGTCATCGACCCTGCCAAATTGGGCGGGGAAGCGGTTCTGTCCCATTTCACCGCTCTGGCGGAAAAAATATCGAACCAGCAGGGTGCCCGCGTTCCTGGCCATCGGCGCGCTCAATTGCGGGAGGCCATGGTGCGAGACGGCGTTGAAGTGGACGAAGGCCTGCTTGTCAGCCTTCAAGCCATGGCGGATGAAGCGTAAAGCCCACGCATCCTGCGTCGGTTTCGCCGCGTTTCTTTCAGTCCCTTAAGGCCTTAGTGTTTTCCCATGACAGATGTTTCGACCGACCCGATTATCGTTGTTGGTGGCGGGCAGGCAGCCGCCTCCGCCATCGCCAAAATGCGAGAAATGGATCAGAACGTGCGGATCACCTTAATTGGTGATGAAATCGCACTGCCCTATCAGCGGCCTCCTTTATCCAAGGCCTATTTGTCGGGGTCCATGCCGCGGGAGCGGCTCATTTTCCGTCCTAAAGAGTGGTTTGACGATAATGGTGTGACCTTGAAACTGGGGCAGCGGGTGGAGCATGTGGACCCGGCCTTAAAAAAAGTGGCGCTTAATTGTGGGGAAGCGTTGCCCTATGCCAAATTGCTCCTGACCACCGGTTCCACGCCGCGGCTTTTGCCTGAGGAGATGGGGGGTGCGCTTGAAAACGTCTTCGCGCTGCGTTCCATAGCTGACGCGGATACCCTGCGGCCGGCTTTGGAAGGCGGGGGGCGATTGGTTATCGTTGGCGGTGGCTATATTGGGCTGGAAGTGGCAGCGGTGGCCCGCAAGGCGGGGCTTGATGTCACTCTTGTGGAGGTTGAGAATCGCATTCTGCAACGGGTCGCCGCACCCGAAACATCGTCCTTTTATCGAAACCTGCATGAAGGCAATGGCGTGAGGCTCCTGGAAGGCGTGGGTTTGGCGCGCTTGCACGGTGACGGCGCTGTACGGGAGGCTGAACTGACTGATGGGACCCGTTTGCCCGCCGATTCGGTGCTGGTCGGCATCGGCGTTCTGCCCGGATCCGATTTGGCAGAAGCAGCCGGGTTAGACGTTGAAAACGGCATTGCGGTGGATGAGCAGTGCCGAACCAGCGATCCCCATATTTTTGCTGCGGGCGATTGCGCCAGCTTTCCCCATAACGGCATGCGCCTGCGTTTGGAATCAGTGCCCCATGCCATCGGCCAGGGGGAAGCGGCAGCGGCCAATATGCTGGGCACACCAACACACTATCAGGCCCATCCCTGGTTCTGGTCCGACCAATATGATGTGAAACTGCAGATTGCCGGTTTGAACACGGGTTATGAGAGCATCGTAACCCGGCCTGGCCGCAGGGAGGGGGCGCAATCCATATGGTATTATAAGGGTGATGCCTTGCTCGCCGTTGATGCCATGAATGATGCTCCCAGTTTCATGATGGCACGTAAGGTTCTGGAAGCGGGGAGGTCCATCCCCCCCCATGTGGCTGCGGACCCCAGCGCTAACCTGAAAGAGTGGGTGGCGTAGGGTCTTGCCTCTTTTGCGCCGTTGCCTTTGGTTTGGGCCAGTGCGAAACTCGACCTTTTACCTATGACTCTGACCGGCCAGCCTTACTCCACCCGCACCATGAATTTGGGGCAGTTTTTGACCCAGGCGGCTGCGCTTTACCCCCAACACGATGTGCTCATTCGCGGCGAGAAGAAAGTCACCTTTGAAGCGCTGGGCAAGCGTGTGGATGCGGCGTGTCATGCTCTAACGGCGCGTGGGGTGCAGAAGGGTGACCGGGTTTTGGTGCAGTCCCGCAATTCGTTTGCCATGTTCGAGGCCATGTTTGCTGTGTGGAAACTGGGGGCTGTTTTGGTCCCGGTGAACTTTCGCCTGACGCCGGATGATGTGGCCTATATTGCAGGCAATTGCGGCGCATCGGTTCTGCTTTACGAACCCCTATTTGAGGACCACCGGGCGGCCATTGATAAAGCGGTGGTGCTTAATCTTACCATTGCACTGTCACCCGTTGAGGGCGTGGAAGACTGGGATGCCGTGGTCGCTTCGGCCAGCGATGATCGCTTCCCCTCCTGTGCCGTGGACCGGGATGATCCATGCTGGTTTTTCTTCACATCCGGCACGACCGGTCATCCGAAAGCTGCGGTTCTGACCCATGGTCAGATGAATTTTGTGGTCACCAATTATCTGGCCGACCTGTTCCCCGGTCTCGATGCTGATCGGGATGCCTCGCTCGTGGTCGCGCCCCTTTCCCATGGCGCTGGCATTCACCAGATTGCGCAAGTGGCGCGGGGCGTGGTTTCCGTCTTTCCCCAAGGGCAGCGGTTTGATCCGGCCGAAGTGTTTGCTTTGATCGAAGAGCACAAGATCACCAATGCTTTTACCGTGCCAACCATCCTCAAAACACTGGTGGAGCATGAGGCGGTGGATCGGTTCGACCATTCCAGCCTGCGCCATCTCATCTATGCGGGCGCGCCCATGTTTCGAGTGGATCAAAGGCGGGCGTTGGAAAAACTGGGGCCATGCATCGTGCAATATTTTGGGCTTGGGGAAGTGACGGGTAATATCACCGTATTTCCAGCCCACCGCCATCATGTGGACGACGAGCAGCAGGGTCGCATCGGTTCTTGCGGGACGGCACGGGCAGGGATGCAGGTGCAAATTCAGGACGATGATGGGGTGGAGCTGCCCGCAGGGGAAACAGGCGAAATTTGCGTAATCGGCCCGGCTGTCTTTGCGGGCTATTACAACAATGATGAAGCTAATGCGAAGGCCTTTCGCAACGGTTGGTTTCGCACCGGGGACCGGGGGCACATGGACGAAGCGGGGTTCGTCTACATAACAGGGCGCGAAAGCGACATGTATATTTCTGGCGGTTCCAACATCTATCCCCGCGAGATTGAGGAAAAGCTGCTGGAGCATCCCGCCGTTTCCGACTGTGCCGTTGTGGGCATGCCGGATGATAAATGGGGCGAAGTGGGTGTGGCGGCTTTGGTGGTCACGCCAGACTTCGATGAAGCGGAATTTCACGCTTGGATGGAACAAAAAATTGCCAGC
The DNA here is from genome assembly GCA_039198355.1 of Pseudomonadota bacterium. GTDB lineage: Bacteria > Pseudomonadota > Alphaproteobacteria > Rhizobiales > Rhizobiaceae > Pseudahrensia. The sequence goes on along the minus strand of JBCCTO010000001.1, from coordinate 130,752 downwards.
TATAAACGTCCGCGACGGGTGGAATTATTCGATGCTTTACCCGTGAGCGGCTATGGCAAGGTGACGAAGAAACTGGTGCGCGCGGCGCTGGAAGAAAGACTGAAGGGTGAGTGAGTTCAAAGACACGCGGGGTAGCTATCCCGAAAAATACGCCACGCTGTTAGATGAAGAGATGTGGGCCTTCATCAACCAAACCGCCCACTTTTATGCCGATGATTCGGTGGAATGGTCCATCCATATGCAGCGGGCGAAATATGATAAGCTTTGCGCGGCGTTTTCACCGCCGAGGCCTGCCTCCGTTGTCAGCGAAGATGCGGCGATCGAGTGCGAGGGGCGCAGGGTTGAGCTCCGCCACTATCAAAACACCCACAGTGATCTACCCAAAGCCCATGTTCTGTTCATCCATGGGGGCGGGTTTGTTGTGGGCGGTTTGCAAAGCCATGATTCCATTTGTGCCGACATGGTGGCTGCTACCGGCCTGCCCATGACAGCGGTGGATTATGGGCTGGCACCGGAACACACGCACCCGGCCGATACCAATGATTCTCTTGCTGCCTTTGACCATTTAGCTGCGCAGACCGATCTCCCCATCATTCTTGTGGGCGACAGCGCGGGCGGCAATCTCTGCGCTGCCATTGCCCACGCCAAAAGGGGCAAGCACCGTCAGCCCGTTGGGCAGGTGTTGATCTATCCGGGTCTTGGCAATGATGTGGAGCATGGCAGTTTTGTGGACCACGCCCACGCGCCGGGCATCACGCAGGCGGACACGCGCTTCTACAAGGCCATGCGGGTGGGGCGGGATGAAACGCTGCTCCAGTCGGCCAAATGCTGCCCGCTGATTGACGATGATTTCTCCAACCTCTCGCCCACGCGCATCCATACAGCCGATTGTGACCCGCTGAAAGATGACGGACTAGACTATGCCCGCAAGATGGCGGTGGCGGGTGGCGATGTGAAAATCCACAATTGGGCTGGGCTCATCCATGGCCATTTGCGGGCGCGGTACATGTCTGCGAAAGCCAAGGCCTGTTTTGAGGCAATCGTGGAGGATGTGGCCTTGCTAGCGTACGCCGGCGATTTTGGCCGGTAGATAAACGATAGCAGCCGCCAGATCCGTCACGCTGCCCACGGTTCGTCCAATCCCTTGAGCGATTGGGTCGGGAGCCTTGCTTTTGCCCAGCAGGGTTTCGCGGCTGAACTGGCCGTTTTTGGCCATGGCAAAAAGGGTTTTGGACGTGGCAAAAGTGGTGTGGTTGGCCGCGTCCTGCCCGTCGGTGAGATTGGTCAGGTCTATGACGGTGATGCCTTGTTCGCGTAGCACGTCAATTTCTTGGCCCTCACCCACGCGGGCCTGACCGCCGCTCAACGTTTGCGAGGCCTGAAGGGCCCGGTCTTTTCGAGAAACAAAAATGACAAATGGACTGGGCCTCGGGTCCACCTCGGCCAATTGGTCCAGGAAGACCGTGCGGTCGATGTCCGGTGAGGCGAGAATCAACGTTTCGATTCGCTGCAACGCCTGCTTTTCGCCCCGTATGCCCATATCGCGCAGGGTTTCCATGGTCACAAACCCGCCCATGGAGTGACCCACCAGCACAATACCCCGGGCCTTGGTTTGGCCGAGCAATTTGATGGTGCGCCGCAGGGCATTGCGGGCCAGATGGGCACTATCTCGATCGTAGAGATAGAGGGGCGTTTTGCCTGCCGACGCCCAGGAGAAGTTCACCGCCACGCCATTAAAGCCAAAGTCTTTGAACATCTGGGCCTGCCGGTAAACGCCAGCCGCGAAATTGGTGTTGTAGCCGTGAACAAACAGAAAAATGGACCGGTCTGCCGCCGGGCGGGCAGCAAGCTGGCGATTAATGTCCGCCACAAAGGCTTCGGCGCTTTTATTAGCGGTATAGCCCACAGCGGCAAATTGGCGGTCCACGAAAGGGTCTGTGCGCGGGTAGACGACCGTGCCCGGTTCCCTGTTTTTGGGGATAGAGACCTGAATTTCTGCAAAATTTACGTCTGAGGACCGGTCACCGGAATAGACGGTGGTTCCTTTGCCCACAAAGGCGCGGGATGTGGCCACATTGATGGTGGCGATGTCTGCCACGCTGGTGTCCGGTGCCGCCAGGGCCAAACGCACCTCATTGCGCGCGCAACCGGTGAGCAGGGCAAGGGCAAACAGAAGGACCGAAAGGGTGTGCACAGAAGCCATGGTGCAAACTATCCAAACGAAGCGCCCAGGCATAGGGCATCGCCGATTGTTAAGGTTAAAATGATCTAAAGCCGGGTTTCGGCAGTTCTGCCGCATGCCTCAATTTTCCACGCAATGCGGTAGCTTTGAGCATATTTTGCGGGACATGAAATTGTGGGCGGTGGGTTGCGCCGACAGGTGTTATCCCAAGGGCTAATTGCGGCATCGTGTCGTGGCACCCTAACTTGGCGCCGGAGCGGCTGGAGGAGTCTACGCCGCGACATTTACGCTCTTTTCTGGGAGGATCCACATGAGCTTTGAAAAAGACCTCACCCGCCGCCGCGTCATCAAAAGCGGCACCGCCGCCGCTGCTGCCGCTGCTGCAACGCCCTATTTCTTCAGCCGCGCCAGCGCTGGTAACCATGCCGGTTATCTCAACGCTCCCACCGGCGATACGGTGACGTTGGGCTTCAACGTGCCCCAGTCCGGCCCTTACGCTGACGAAGGTGCCGACGAGCTGCGCGCTTATGAACTTGCTGTTGAGCACCTGAATGGTGGTGGTGATGGCGGCATGATGGGCACGTTCTCATCCAAGGCGCTCAAAGGGAACGGTATTTTGGGTAAAAAGGTCGCTTACGTGACCGGTGATACGCAGACCAAGTCTGACGCCGCCCGCGCCTCCGCCCGTTCGATGATTGAAAAAGACGGCGCTGTGATGATTACCGGCGGTTCCTCCTCCGGTGTGGCTGTGGCCGTGCAGGCGCTGTGCCAAGAAGTTGGCATCATCTTCATGGCCGGTCTGACCCACTCCAACGACACCACCGGTAAGGACAAGAAGGCCAACGGTTTCCGTCACTTCTTCAACTCTTACATGTCCGGTGCTGCGCTGGCGCCGGTGCTGGCCAAAAACTACGGCGCTGACCGTAAGGCCTATCACCTGACGGCGGACTATAACTGGGGTTACACCACCGAGCAGGCCGTGAAAGAATCAACGGAAGCGTTGGGTTGGGAAACTGTGGCTGCTGTGAAAACGCCGCTGACGCAGACGGACTTCTCGTCCTACATCGCGCCCGTGCTTCAGTCTGGTGCCGATACGCTGGTTCTGAACCACTATGGCGGTAACATGGTGAATTCCCTCACCAACGCCGTGCAGTTTGGCCTGCGCGACAAGCAGGTGAACGGGAAAGACTTCCAAATCGTTGTGCCGCTGTACTCCCGCCTGATGGCGAAGGGTGCTGGTGCAAACGTGAAGGGCATTTTCGGTTCCACCAACTGGCACTGGTCGCTGACGGATGAGGGCTCCAAAGCCTTCGTGAAATCCTTCGGCACCAAATATGGCTTCCCGCCATCCCAGGCTGCCCACACCTGCTACGTGCAGACCATGCTGTATGCAGACGCTGCCGAGCGCGCAGGTACGTTTAACCCCTGCGGTATCGTGGAAGCGCTGGAAGGCTTTGAGTTTGACGGTCTGGGCAATGGTAAGACGCTTTACCGCGCCGAAGATCACCAGTGCTTCAAAGACGTGTTGGTTGTGAAGGGTAAAGAAAACCCAACTTCCGAATTTGACCTTCTGGAAGTTGTGGAAGTGACACCTGTGGACAAGGTGACCTATGCACCTGACCACCCACAAATGCGCGATGCCAATGGCAACGCCGTGCCTGTAGGCACCTGTAACGCTGGCGCTTAAGCCTAACGCTCGGGGGCGGCACTCAATGTCGCCCCCAGCTGCCATTTTTAACCACATTCAACTTCGCGCCTGAAACGGCGTAAGGGGGAGGGCCCGTTCGGGTACCGATGATGGAAGCTATTGTTCTTCAAATTCTCAACGGCCTGGACAAAGGCTCTGCCTATGCGCTCATCGCCTTGGGTCTAACGTTGATCTTCGGCACGCTGGGTGTGGTGAATTTCGCCCACGGCGCGTTGTTCATGATTGGCGCATTCTGCGCTGTGACCGTCAGCCGTCTGCTGGGCATTTCCCAGACGGTGATTGACGAAACCAGAACCGACTTTTTGGGCAATCCGCTCAAGGTGGAAGTGCCCTATGTGAACAACATTTTTGGGGAGGCGATCGGAACGACGATTATCGATTGGTCGGTGCCCATATCCATATTGTTCACCATCCCCATCATGATGCTGATCGGCATTGTCATGGAGCGCGGGCTTATCAAGCACTTCTACAAGCGCCCCCATGCTGACCAGATTTTGGTGACATTCGGTCTGGCCATCGTGCTGCAGGAAATTATCAAGTATTTCTATGGCGCCAACCCCATTCCGACCCCCGCGCCCCAGGCGTTTGCCGGTTCGTTCGACTTCGGTGGAATGCTGGGCTTTGATCCAAACCTGATTATCTACCCCTACTGGCGTCTCGTTTATTTCGCCTTTGCGGCCTTGTGTATCTTCGGTGTGTTTGCCTTCCTGCAATTCACCACATTCGGCATGGTTGTGCGGGCCGGGATGCAGGACCGGGAAACCGTGGGTCTGCTGGGGATCAATATCGACCGGCGCTTTACGATTATGTTTGGTCTCGCCGCCGTGGTCGCGGGCCTTGCTGGGGTCATGTACACGCCCATCAACTCTCCCAACTATCACATGGGCATGGACTTTCTTGTGCTCTCCTTCGTGGTGGTTGTTGTGGGTGGCATGGGCAGCCTGGGTGGCGCCGTGCTGGCAGGCTTCCTGCTGGGTATCCTTGAGAGCTTTGCTTCCATGCGGGAAGTGCTCAACGTGTTGCCCGGTATCAATCAGGTGGTGCTCTATCTTGTGGCCATCATCATTCTGCTCACCCTCCCACGGGGCCTGATGGGCCGGCGTGGCGTGATGGAGGACTAAACCCATGTTCGGTTTGCAAGGACGTGACTTTCAACTTCTTCTCTTCGTGGGGCTGCTGACACTGGCAGCGCCCATCATCCTCAACCCCTTCCCGGTGGACTCAAGCCTGGCTCAGTTCAACGGGGGCTACCCTGACCTAATGCAACGGTTCGTGATCTTTGGCATCTTCGCCATTGGCTTCAACATTCTGTTTGGTCTGACCGGTTACCTGTCCTTCGGCCACGCGGCCTTTCTGGGCACCGGCTCTTACGCCGCCATCTGGATGATGAAGCTGCTGACCATGAACATCATTCCGGCCATCGTGTTGTCGATTGTGATCGCTGGTTTGTTCAGTTTGGCGGTGGGGTACATCTCCCTGCGTCGTTCGGGGATTTACTTCTCCATTCTGACGCTGGCCTTCGCCCAAATGTCTTACTCGCTGGCCTATTCCGTGCTGACCCCCATCACGGGCGGTGAGACCGGCCTGCAGCCAAAACAAGGTGACCCGCGCATTTTGGACAGCGCACTGGCAGCCGGTGAAACACCAAAAGCCAGCCTGTTTGGCCTGGAAATGAGTAGCTCCTATGAGCTTGCGGTTGGCGGTTGGGCGTTCACGTTCAACGTGGGCTATTACATCGCCGCCATCATGATGCTGCTGAGCTTCTACGTGGCTATCCGCATCTTCCGCTCGCCCTTTGGGTTGATGTTGCGGGCGGTGAAATCCAACCAGAACCGTCTCGGCTATACTGGTGTGAGCGTGCGCCCCTACAATCTGGCAGCGTTCGTGATCTCCGGCATGTATGCGGGTCTCGCTGGCGGTCTCATGGTGGCCATGGACAGCCAGGCTGGTGCCGAGCGCATGTTCTGGACAGCTTCTGGTGAAGTGGTGCTGATGACCATTTTGGGTGGTGCGGGCACGTTGATCGGGCCGGTGCTGGGCGCGGGCATGATTAAATACATGGAAAACATCATCTCCAAGATTAACACGACCATTCTGGAAGGCTGGTTCGCCTGGGCTCCCGAAGGTCTGTCGGATGTCCTGGTGTCCGTAATCTACCCCTTCGTGGGCAAAGGCTGGCACCTGACACTGGGCTTGGTGTTCATGCTGGTGGTGATCTTCCTGCCAGGTGGCCTCATGGAGGGTCTCGGCAAGCTGGGCGGCCTGTTTGGCCGCAAGAAAACCAAAGATGGTGGGCTTGGCGCCGCAGGGTCTCCTGCTGTCAGCCCCGCTGAATAGGGAGAGGGAACGATGTCTGTAAGTGAACAACCCACTGCCGCTAACAACGACTATCGCGGCTTTGAGCGGGGCACACCCAACACGGTGCTTCACATTGATGATGTGCATAAAAGCTTCGCTGGCCTCCACGCCCTTTCCGATGTGGACCTGACGGTGATCGAAGGGGAAACCCACGCGATCATCGGCCCCAACGGGGCGGGTAAATCCACACTGCTGAACGTGTGTGTGGGCCGGTTGAAGCCGGATCGTGGGGCGGTCATCTTTGACGGCCATGTGCTGACGGGTAAGTCGCCCCATGAGATCAACCAATTGGGCGTGGCCCGCGTTTTTCAAACGCCCGAGGTCTTCCCTGACCTCACGGTCTTGGAAAATGTGATGGTGGCAGCCCTTTCAAGCCGCGATGGTGAGTTCAAGCTCAACCCCTTCAAGAGCCTGTTTTCGGAAAACACGGTGCAGCGCGAGGCGGAAGACACGCTGGCCAGTGTCGGCCTTCAAGCGCAATTGACGGACAATGCGTCTGTCATGTCTCGTGGTGACAAACGGCGGCTGGAATTGGCCATGGGCCTGATCCAAAAGCCCCGTCTGTTGTTGCTGGATGAACCCACGGCCGGCATGGCCCGCCACGACACCAATGCCACGATTGATCTTCTCAAAAAAATTAAGGAAAGCGGCATGACCAAGGTGATTATCGAACACGACATGCACGTTGTGTTCTCGCTGGCAGACCGTATTTCTGTACTGGCGGGCGGGCGCATTATTGCCCAGGGAACGCCTGAGGAAATCAAAAATGACCCGAGGGTGAAAGAAGCCTATCTCGGGGAGGAGCAGGTATGAGCAACGCCGCCGAAAACATGACTGGTCAAATGGATACACCCGCAGCCACCACCCCGCATCTGGCGGAGGTGCCAAAGCCTGCCACGTCGAAAGACTATTTCTACGTGGAAAATCTGAACGCCTATTATGGCGACAGTTATATCGTTCAAAACGTCTCGTTTGAGGTGAATGAGGGCGAGATTGTTGCTCTCTTGGGCCGTAATGGCGCTGGTAAAACCTCCACCCTGCGCGCCATCGCCCGGGCGGATGAGCCGGAATTGCGCTCCGGCACCATCAAGCTGCTGGGCGAAGATGTGCACTCCATGCGGTCCCACGATGCTTCGAACGCCGGTATCGCGCTGGTGCCGGAGGATCGGCGGATTATCCCTGGCTTGACGGTGGAAGAAAACCTCGATCTCGCCGTTATCGCGGGCAATCGTGGCTGGGAATATGAGCGCATTTATGAGCTTTTCCCCCGCTTGAAGGAGCGCCGCAAACAGGAAGGTGTGACCCTGTCCGGCGGTGAACAGCAAATGCTGGCCATCGGTCGCGCCCTGGCGAAAGAGTTGAAACTGCTCCTGCTGGATGAACCTTACGAAGGTCTTGCGCCGGTGGTGCGTCACGATATTGAAAAAGCGTTGATGGAAGTGCGGGCTGCGGGCATCACCACGATTATCGTGGAACAGAATGCGGTGGCCGCGTTGCAGATTTCCGACCGCGCCATCATCCTCGACACGGGCGAAGTGGCCTTCCAGGGCAGCGCCAAAGAGGTGCTGGATGATGAGGCTCTGCGCCACGAATACTTGGCGATCTAGCGGTCATCGGATGAGTGTAAGCGCCGCGCACTCCGTAGAGTGCGCGGCGCTTTTTTGCGTTTTTGGGTCTAATTGTGCGGCCACGAAGCGGTTTTCAGGCCGTGCAAAAAGCGTTACGCCCCGCCCATGAGTAAGCAGTCTTCTTTTGATGCAATTGTACTCGGCGCAGGCGGGGCCGGGCTCATGGCTGCGGCCCGTGCCGGGCAGGGCGGTGCCAAGGTTTTGGTGGTGGACCACAACAAGCAAGTGGGCCGCAAAATCCTCATTTCTGGAGGAGGTCGCTGCAATTTCACCAATATTGATGCGGTGCCGGAGCGGTATCTCTCCGCCAACCCCCATTTCGCTAAATCCGCACTGAGCCGTTACAGCGCTCAGGATTTCATCGATCTTGTGGATCGTTATGCCATTGCTTGGCATGAGAAGACGTTGGGTCAGTTGTTTTGTGATGCGTCAGCCAAACAGATTGTCCAGATGCTGATGAGTGAATGCGAGGCGGGTGGTGTTGCCTTTCGCCTTGGCGATCCGGTGCAAGAGGTGAGCCACCGTGATGGGCAGTTTTTCGTGGATCTTGGCGGAGAGGCGTTTGCGGCCCCCCATCTCGTGGTCGCCACCGGTGGCCCCTCTATTCCGAAACTGGGCGCAACCGATTTTGCCTACAAGCTGGTACGCCAGTTTGGGTTGAAGGTTGTTGAGCCCCGGCCAGCGCTTGTGCCCTTCACGCTGGCGAAGGAGGAACGGCTGTTTACGGAACTGTCTGGCGTTGCAGCACCCACGCGCGTGTCTTGCGGCAACCAGAGCTTTGATGAGGCTTCGCTTTTTACGCACAAGGGGCTTTCTGGCCCGGCCATGCTTCAAATCTCCTCCTATTGGAGGCATGGCGATGCAGTGTCTGTGAACTTTGCCCCTGCTTTGGCAGCCGATTGGTTGGTGAGCGCCAAGCAGGCGAAACCGGCTCAAAGCCTTGGGGCGGTTTTGGGGGATTTGTTACCTGAACGGCTTATGCAAACCCTACTGGAGTTTTGTGCTCTGGAGCCGTCCAAACGCTTGGGTGATTTGCGAGATATGGCTTTGCTCAAGTTGCAAGAGCGACTGCAAAACTGGCCCTTCCACCCCAATGGTACCGAAGGCTATGCCAAGGCGGAGGTGACGGTGGGCGGCGTTAGCACCGCCGAGCTTTCATCGCGCACCATGGAAGCGAAGAAAGTGCCGGGTCTTTACATCATTGGCGAGGCGGTAGATGTGACCGGATGGCTTGGCGGCTACAATTTTCAATGGGCGTGGGCCAGCGGCGTGGCCGCCGGTGACGCCATTGCGCAGAAATTGGTCCGGTAATTACTCTGCCGCCTCTGGCATTTTGGGCACTTCGTCTTCCTGCGGCTGGACATCGTACGGCGCAACCAGTTTCCAAATGTGAGGTGGGATCATGTGTTTCATGCGCTTGGGCAGGCTTTGGCGCAGGTGCAACACGGTTTCCACAGCTTTCATTTCCACCCGTGCGCGGGCAAATTCCATGCCCCAAGGGCCGGTGCGGGGCATGAGCCATGCTACGACGGGGCGCAGAAAGTCTGGCATGGAGCGCAGGGGCAGCCCGCCTGCCGCCCGCTCCACATTGGCCTTAAAGCCCGCCACGGGACCCTGCCGTTTGCCGCCGGAGCCTGGCTCGTCGATGAGCACATCATCGCCCAGCGCTTCCAGCAGTTCTTCTCCACGTTGGTTGCGAATAATCAGCCATTGGCCCACGCGGCCGATTGGACTGTTGTTCGCCCCTTTGTGGATGCCCCCCATATAGCCCACCGTGATGTCGGCCAAGGCGTTTGTGTAGTCCACACAGGTACGGCAGGTGAGGGGGAAGAAGTCTGAGGGAAGGTCCGAAATGGGGAGTTTCAAAAAGGGAATCAGTTTCTCGCGTCCATCCGTGAAGCGCAGTTCCACCTGATAATCGGCGCGAAATTCGAGATAAGAGATCGTGTCAGGTTCTTCAGAAAGCAGACTGAGGAATTGGTGAAAGTTCTGCGTGGTCGTGTTGTCGGAACAGGGGGTGCCGATGACGTAGAGCCGTTCCAGCCCCAGTTCTTTTTCCAGCGCCCGAAGGGCGTGGATTTGGCAGGGAATGCCAATAACTGCCAGACGCTTATGGCCCGCCGCCATGGCCGGTTCCAGCAAGGCCAAAAGTGGCGCATAGCCCATGCGCATGCCACGGGCGCGGGCCATGTCTTCCGGTTTCGTGATAAGCGCGGGAACGGGTTTCCAACGGTCTTCTTCGTCCGGCACCATGGTGAGCACCGCATCCACCTTGCCCTTTTCCAGCAGCCTTTGCGCCAGGGTTGTGGTGATCCCCGTCCACTGCGCGCCATCGCGCGGTTCTTTCATGGCCGCCCGCACGATGCGTTGGTAGGGACCGAAGTGCACCGTGTCTGGCTTTTTGCATTGCGCGCGGCTTATTCCGTGAACGCGCCTTTCAGCGGCCTCATAATTGGGCGCGATGAATTGGCAGGCACGGCCGCAGGCGGATGGGTCGGCCATGCGGGACACGCCGCAATCTGTGCAAAGGCCCCGGGCAGGCGCATCTCGAAACCCTGCCAGCGGTGGCGGCGTGGTCGCGCCGCCGCGGGGTTTTTTTTGTGCTGCTGTGTGCGGGGTGTCCAATGGAAATGACAGGCCTTGGGGCTGGTAATGTAAAGTAAAATTGTCATATGATAATGTCATTCGTCAATGACAGTTGGCGTCCATCGATGGCAAGCGAAGGGCGTTCATATGAGGGAAGTGCCGCGTGACCGGCTTTTTGACTGATATTGCTAGCCCGGATTTAGCCTTGTGATCGACAGCGGCCTGTCCATTGATGCCCGGCGTGACACGATCCAGGCGGAGCGCCACGCTCGCCCGCCTGTGCCCATTGTGGCTCCGGGTATTGCCCAGCACATGGTGTTTCGCACCGCTGCTGACAGCAGTATTGCCGATGAGCGGCGGGCGGCGCTGACCATTTGTGAAAAGCTTGAATTGATCCCCTCCAGTGAATTGGCAGACCAGATCAGCGCTGAGGGTGATGGTGTGGTGATGAAATGGGAGCGGCATACGGAGTTCGTATCTTACACATTCATCGCCCAAGACGTGAAGGACAGGGCGCTTTTTAGCCCGTGGAGTGAGCGGGACTTGGGATGGACCGGTGTGCCGGGCACGTTGCTTTTGTCTTTGGTGATTGCCCTGGAACCCAAGCGATCTCCGGTGTGGTCCGGCACGGGACGGTTCAAGTGGCGCGATAGCAAGCCCATTTGCGCCAGTGCCGTGATGAGCGGCACCACCGTGGTGGAAACGGACTTGGATTTGGACGAAGCGGGTAGCGCCCGTTATCTGGTGAAAACCACATCCAAAGAGCCTGCCCGGCTGGGTCGCCTGTTCCAAAGGCTCATCGAAATTGAGACCTATTCCACCCTGTGCCTCTATGCGTGGAAAGATGCCAAGGAGTTGAGCCCTTTACTGGGGCAGGCGGAGCGTCGGCTGGGGGAATTAATTACCCGGCTGGCCCAGCAAAACGGCGAATCGGATGAAAAAATTCTGGAGGACTTGGCCAATCTCTCCGCGTTTCATGAGGCGACGACGGAGCGCTCCCATTTTCGGCTGAACGCTTCGCTTGCTTATCATGAGATCGCCATTCGGCGGATGGAAGAGTTGCGCGAGGAGCGTATTGAGGGGTGCCAGCGGCTCGCCAATTTCATGCGTCGACGCATGAACCCTGCAGCGCGGACGTATAATGCCATCCTGCGGCGGCAGGAGGAGACGGCTCAAAGGATCAGCCGCGCCACGCAGCTTTTGCGGGGGCGCATTGAGGTGGCCATCGGCAAGCAGAACCAGGAATTGCTCAAATCCATGAATGCACGGGCAGAGGCCCAGTATCGTTTGCAAAAAACGGTGGAGGGGCTCTCCGTGGTGGCTATCAGCTATTACGCGCTGGGCATTCTCACTTATTTGGCCGCAGTTCTTGTGGGTTTTGTGCCAGCCTTGAGCGTGAAAGTGCTTGTGGGTCTTTGTGTGCCCTTGGTGGTGGGTGGCGTATGGTTCTCCGTGCGCAAATTGAGGGAGTAAGACAGGGTGGTTGCAAGCAAAAAGACGGCAAGAAAGCCCTATCCCTTCACGGCCATTGTGGGGCAGGAGCAGCTGCGCCATGCGCTTGTTTTAACCGCCGTTGACCCGGCGCTGGGCGGTGTTTTGGCCTTGGGTGATCGGGGCACCGGCAAAACCACCGCCGTGCGGGCTATGGCTGGCCTCTTGCCCACCATGCAGGTGGTGCGCGACTGTCCCTATAATTGCGATCCTGAAGACCCGGCTGAGGCGTGTGAAGCCTGTGCTGATACTGACCGGGATGACTATGCTATCGATGAGGTTCCTGTGCCCGTGGTGGACCTGCCGCTCGGGGCCAGTGAGGACCGAGTGCTGGGCGCGCTGGATATTGAGCGGGCGCTTGTTCACGGGGAAAAGCGGTTCGAACCGGGTCTGCTGGCGGCGGCCAATCGTGGCTATCTCTACATCGATGAAGTGAATCTGCTGGAAGACCACATTGTCGATGTGCTGCTGGATGTGGCGGCCTCCGGCTGGAATGTGGTCGAGCGTGAGGGTTTGAGCTTGCGCCATCCGGCACGATTCGTGCTGGTGGGCAGTGGCAACCCCGAAGAGGGTGAACTTCGTCCCCAATTGATGGATCGCTTTGGACTATCCGTGGATGTGCAAACGCCCCTTGATCCGCGCCAGCGGGTTGAAATCATCCGCCGCCGGGAAGCCTATGAGCGCGATGGGGCAGGGTTTGCCCGCCAATGGGCGGGCCAGGAAAGCAAGTTGCGCAAGCGGATTCTAGCAGCCCGCAAGCGGTTGGATGGTCTGGCCGCCGATGATGCTGTACTGACCGTGATTGCAGAAATCTGCATCGCGCTGGGCACGGATGGCTTGCGGGGGGAACTCACGCTTATGAAAGCCGCCCGCGCTGAGGCCGCCTATTGTAGCGCCACAGAAGTAACGCGGGACCATGTGCGCACCATGGCCCCTCTAGCGCTGGCCCATCGCCTGAGGCGCGACCCGCTGGATGATGCCCGCAGTGTGGTACGTGTGGGACGTGTGTTGGAAGAGGTTTTCAACACCCGATCAGCGGCCTGATATGGGGGGAAGTGGCGCCGGTGTGAACACTTGGGCTGATGCGGTTTTTGCCGCGCGTTTGATGGCCCTCATGCATCGCCATGGCATGCGGCCTCACGTTGTTATTCGCGCCGGGGCTGGCCCCGTGCGAGACCGATTTTGTGCGCTTTTGGAAGGGCTTTGCGGTTCATCCACATCCCGGCTCCCCATGGGCGTTGGCGTGGAGGCACTGATCGGTTCGCTCGATCTTTCCGCAACTTTGGCGAGCGGGAAGTCTGTTGTTTCCACCGGCGCATTGGCAGCGGCGGGCCATGGGCTTTTGATTGTCCCGTGCGCGCAGATGTTGGACGAAACAGTCGTGCCCGTTTTGGCCGAAGCCATTGAAAGCGGGACGGTGCGGGTGGAGCGGGATGGTGTGAGCCGTGCTGATGCTGTGTCGGCGAGCTTCCTGTTTTTTGATGAAGGTGAGGCAGATGATGCGGGTGTTTCCGCTGCCCTAAGAGACCGGGCAGACTTCCACTTGGACTTCAACACCTTAGTTCTGCGTGACCTGGGTGATGTGCTGGAGGGTGGCGAGATTGGCCACGACCACAATCCTGCCCATGTCACTATCCAAGACCAAGTGCTTGAAGCCGCCTGTGGTTTAGCGCTCAGTTTTGGCCTCACTTCCTTGCGCCCACCCATGCAGCTCTTGCGCGTGGCCCGCGCCCACGCGGCCTTGGCAGGCAGGTCTGCGGTTGAAGACGATGATCTCTCCATCGCCATGCGGCTTTCCTTCCTCAATCGTGCAGAGGCCATGCCATCGCGGCAAGAGGAACCAGAGGAGCAAGAGGCAACCGAACCACCACCACCGGCTGATGAGCCGGAGAAAGAGATGGAAGATCAATCGCCCTCTCCACCTTCAGAAGATGTCATGCCCCCGGCTGACATGATTTTGGATGCTTTGACCGCCAGCCTACCCGATGATCTGTTGGCTCAACTGGCGGCAAAGGCGCAGCGGCGCGCAGGGCAGCGGGGGCGGGCAGGCAGCAAGCGACGGTCCGCCCGGCGGGGAAGGCCGCTGGCCAGCCGTGCGGGGCGGCTGGAACAGGGTAAGCGGCTCGATTTGGTGGCCACTTTGAGACGCGCCGTGCCATGGCAGCGCATGCGGGCGGTCCAGGCGGAGGCTCAGGGTCGTTCAGGGTCCACCTTGCACATTCGGGCAGAGGATTTCATGATCTGCCGCTATCAGGAGAAGGGGGCAAGCTGCATCATCTTCGTGGTGGATGCCTCCGGTTCCACGGCACTGAACCGTTTGGCGGAAACAAAAGGGGCGATCGAATTGTTGCTGGGGCAAAGCTATGCCCGGCGGGACCATGTGGCGATGATCGCGTTTCGAGGACAGGAAGCGCAGGTGATTTTGCCGTCCACACGGGCTTTGGTGCGCGCCAAACGGGCGCTGGCTGGTCTGCCCGGCGGGGGCGGCACGCCTTTGGCCGGGGGGCTCAATCTGGCGCGTCAGCTGGCGGCAGATGAGCAGCGGAAGGGGCGGACACCATCGATTATTCTCATGACCGATGGAAGCGCCAATATTGCTCTGTCCGGTGAAGCGGGGCGCGAACAGGCGCAGGATGATGCCTTGGCGGTGGCTTCAGCCATTGGTCGAGAGGGGGGCAATCGGCACCTGCTTTTAGACATCGGCCGCTTTGGCAACCGCCGCGCCCGCGCGTTGGCCGATGCCATGGGGGCGGCCTATTTGCCCATGCCCTTCGCCCATGCTTCCGGATTGAGCGATGCGGTGATCCAGCAAACGGGCACCGGTTAATGGAAGGAAGCCACGATGGATTGGAGTGATGAGGGGCTGGATTGGCCCAATCGCCGTTTCAGCCGATTTGTGGAAGTGGGCGCGCTCGTCTGGCACGTTCAGGAACGGGGACCAAAGGGCGAGGCACCCACAATTCTGCTGCTCCACGGCAGTGGCGCCACCACCCATTCCATGGTGGGGCTGATGGATGCCTTGTGCGGGGACTACCATTGCTTTTCGCTGGACCTGCCCGGCCACGGGTTCTCAACCCGAATGCGCCGGCCCTGCCCTACACTGGAGGGGGTTGCCGGTGCGCTTAACCGGCTTTTGGGGCAGGAGGGTATCGTGCCCGATTTTATTGTTGGGCATTCTGCTGGGGCAGCCATTGGGGTGCAAATGCTATCGGAATTGGAGCGGGTGAAGGCCATCGTTTCCATCAATGGTGCCTTTTACCCGTTTCCCGGTATGGCAGGCCATGTGTTCCCCGCCATCGCAAAATTGTTGTTTCTCAATCCGTTTGTGCCGCGCGCGTTTTCCTTTGCGGCGCAAACCTTTGGCCAGGTTGAGAGCCTGATCCAGTCCACAGGGTCCAAGCTGGATGAGCGCGGCATGGACTTTTACCGCCGCGCGCTGGCGTCGCCCCATCATGTGGAAGGCACACTCTCCTTGATGGCCAATTGGGATTTGTACCCCATGGCAGAGCGCCTGCGCCAACTGCCCGTGCCCATGCTGCAAATTATTGGCACGGAAGATGGCACCATCGAACCGGATGCCTCGGATGAAACCCAAAAGTTGGTGCCCCAGGTGGAGCGCATTTTGCACGAGGGCAGAGGGCATCTGGTCCATGAAGAGGTGCCACAAGAAGTGGCTGGGCAAATTGCGGCCTTCGTTGAACGGGTGGCGCAATAAACTTGCCTAAAAATTTGGACACCTTTACTGTCCAATTATGAATACACATGTGAAGCCCGATCATTTGCTGACCACCAGTTCCGCCACCCGCGATGGTGAGGACGGACGGCCCCATGCCGTGGTCATTGGAGCAGGCTTTGGCGGTTTGGCAGCCGCTGTGCGTTTGGGCGCGCGGGGCTATCGCGTGACGGTGGTGGAAAAGTTGGAACAAGCGGGGGGCCGTGCAAGCGTTTTCAAGCAGGACGGTTTCACGTTTGATGCAGGCCCCACCATCATCACAGCGCCCTTTGTTTATGAGGAGTTGTGGGCCCTGTGCGGCAAGCGCATGGAAGACCATGTGCGCCTCAAGCCCATGGACCCGTTTTACCGCATTCGCTTTGACGATGGTGAAGCATTCACCTGTTGCGATGATGCGGAGCGTATGCGCGCCGAGGTGGCACGTTTCTCGCCCGATGATGTGGCGGGCTATGAGCGGTTCATGGCCGACAGCAAGATCAATTATGAAATTGGCTTCGGTGTGCTGGGCGACAAACCCTTCACACGGCTTTGGGACATGCTGCGCCATGTGCCGTGGATGGTCTCGCGCCGGGCGGACCAGTCCGTCTATGCCCATGCGTGCAAATATGTGAAGCACCCGAAATTGCGCGTCGCGCTGTCGTTCCATCCGCTTTTTGTGGGGGGCAATCCGTTTCGCGTCACCTCCATCTATTCTCTGATCGCCTATATGGAGCGTCAGTTTGGCGTTCACTATGCGTGGGGCGGCACGGGCAGCCTTGTGCAAGGCATGGTGGATTTGATCGAGGGGCAGGGCGGCTCGCTCATGCTCAATGCGCCTGTGGAAAAACTGCTGGTCAAACAGGGCAAGGCAGCAGGTGTGCGGCTGGAGGACGGGCGGGAGATTGAAAGCGCCATCGTGGTTTCCAATGCCGATGTGGCCTGGGCCTATGACAAGCTGCTGCCAGAGGGCGAGGCCGCGCGGGTGGCGGGTTTGCCGGCGCGGCGTAAGCGCTGGAGCAAGGGCAAGCTAAAGCGCATGCACCTCTCCATGAGCGTGTTTGTCTGGTATTTCGGCACAAACCGCCGGTTTGAGGACGTGGACCACCACACGATCCTCATGGGGCCACGTTATAAGGGGCTGTTGAAGGATATTTTTGACCGCAAGGTGCTGGCTGACGATTTTTCGCTTTATCTGTACCGTCCCAGTGCCTGTGATCCATCCGTTGCGCCGGAAGGGTGCGATGCGTTTTACGTGCTGGCGCCCGTGCCCAACCTCGACAGCGGTGTGGATTGGGCAATAGAAGCGGAGCCCTATCGCCAGCGCATTGAAGCCTATCTGGAAAAGACAGTTATGCCGGGCCTAAAGGGCTCCGTGGTCACCTCAAAGATCCAAACGCCGGAGGATTTTCGGGATCGGTTGAATGCACCACTGGGTGCTGCGTTCGGGCCGGAGCCGCTGTTTACCCAGTCCGCATGGTTTCGCCCCCACAATGTGAGCGAAGAGGCGGAGGGGTTTTATCTGGTGGGCGCTGGCACCCATCCCGGCGCGGGCGTGCCCAGCGTGGTGACCTCCGCCAAAGTGCTGGACAGGGTGGTGCCCCATGGTTCCACCGTGGCGGTTGAGCGCTAAAATGCGCCGCAACCGTGTATCGCTCATCTTCGCCCGGCAGTGTTTCGACATTATCCGGGAAGGCTCCAAGAGCTTTTATTTTGCTTCATTGGTGCTGCCGAGCGATGTGCGCATGGCGGCGGCCTCGCTTTATGCGTTTTGCCGCGTGTCGGACGATCTGGTGGATGACCCCCGCGCCACGCTGGAGGCTGCCCGGCGCTTGCGGGAGCGTGTGGCCGCCGCCTATGCGGGGCACCCTTTTGACCATGTGGCGGACCGGGCTTTTGCCGAAGTGGTGGAGGCCTACGACATTCCAGACACCGTGCCGCTTTCCATGATCGAGGGCTTTGAGTGGGACCTGACGGACAAGCATTACGAGCGTATCGGTGAGGTGATTGATTACTCGGCCCGTGTGGCTGGGACTGTCGGTGTGATGATGAGCCTGGTGATGAACCGCCGCTCCGCGCGCACGCTGGCCCGCGCCTGCGATCTGGGTGTGGCGATGCAATTGATAAACATTGCCCGTGATGTGGGGGAGGATGCGCGCAACGGCCGGGTCTACCTGCCCAGCCAATGGCTGGTGGATGAGGGGTTAAGCCGCGAAGGATTGTTGGCAAAGCCGGAATTTACGCTTGCCCTGGGGCGCGTGGTGGAGCGGCTGTTGGACGAAGCAGATCGCATTTATGAGCGGGCGCAAACCGGTTATGCGGACCTTCCCCATGTTTGCCGCCCCGGCATTCGTGCGGCGGGTATGGTTTATGCGGGAATCGGCACCCAAGTGCGGGCCAACGGGTTTAACTCCATCGACCAGCGGGCTTTCACCACCCGCCGTCAGAAGGTTTCGCTCCTGATGCAGGCCCTGAGCCAGCCCTTTGAGACGGTGGCGTGTGATGATTCCCCCGCCCTTAAAGAGGTGGCCTATCTCGTGGATGCCGCCCATGACCCGGCCATCGATCCGCGGGGCAATATCGAAACTCTCGTGGACATTTGGACCAAGCTGAAGCTGCAGGATCAGGCCTTAAATTAAGCCGTGCTCTGCGACAGCGGGCCGGATGGGTCTGAACGCTTTTGCGTGTCATGGGTTTGCCCTGTGAAACCGCATCACGGGAGCGTGCCATGAGTTGGTCTTTGATTGGATTTCTTGCCGCTAATTTTGTGGCTGCCCTATCTGGCGGCCTTTTTGCGCCGGATGGCTGGTTCAAGGCGCTTAAAAAGCCCAGTTGGCAACCGCCGGATTGGGCATTTCCCGTGGTGTGGACCACCCTTTATGCGCTTAATGGCATTGCCGGTTGGATGGTATACAAAGCGGTGGGTCTCGACCCTCTCATTTTCGGCGTCTATTTCCTCTCGCTTGTCTTTAATGCCGCGTGGAGCGCGCTGTTTTTTGGGGCGCACCGCATGGATTGGGCTCTGTGGGATGCAGCGCTGTTGTGGTTGTCGGTGGCGCTGCAATGCGTTTTGTTTTTCACCGTTGATTTTTGGGCAGGCGCGATGATTTTGCCTTATTTAGCGTGGGTGACGGTGGCCTTTGTGCTCAACCGCACCGTTTGGCGCATGAATCCAGACGCATCAGGCAAGAGCGAGGCGGAGGTGACGTCATGAGTGCGGCGGACTGGTTGTTTGCGTTCGAGTTTGGCGGTGCATTTTTGGCGCTTCTCATCTTCGGTTGGTTCCAGTTGCGCAGTCTGGATCGGGAGGATGCGAAAGCCGCTGAAGAGGCGGAGCGGAAGGAACGGGAAGAGAGCGATCGGCGGATTTATTAGAGTGTCTCGCGTTTCTTATTGAGAAGACAAGTGTCAAAAAGTGCGTTTGAAACCAGCGCATTGCTGTTTAGTGGCAGCAATTATCGATCCCAATTAGAGCACTGCGCATTCAACCTGAATCAAAAATTGCTGTCTCTCAAACAGCAAGGTGTTGTTTTCGAACGCATTTTTTGATGCTTCACTGTTTCATATGGAATGCGAGATGCTTTAAACGCGCAGGGCTGTAAGTTTTACGGCCTGCGGGGCATTCTAAACGGCAGCAGGCACCGGACCACCGGTTTGGAGAACTTTCTCAAATCAAGGCTTTCGTGGACGGCAGTGCTGGCGTGGCCGTCAAAGACCGATTGCACATGGGAGCGCGAATAAAAAGGCGTGTCTTCCAGGGTTGCGATCACTTGAGGATTGAGAGCCTGTGTGCGGGTCGTGCGAGCCATTCGCCAAATGGGACAGTTTTTCAAAGCCCGATGGGGTGGCATGGGCAAGCGCCTATGGGTGCCATCCTCGGCGTAATGAAAAGCCAATTCCCGGCGCGTGCCGTCTCGCAGGTGAGCATCGTAGAGCAGTCCTGCACCTTCATGCGTGTCTGCCCGCGACCAATCCCAGTGGGTGAAGCCATCTTCCAGCGCTTCACTGCCCCAGTTTGAATCAATATAGCCCGTGCCCTTCCAGTTCAGCGCGGGCTTTTCCATGATGCATTGCACATGGCAGCGCGGGGCGATGGGGTGCCAGAAGTGGCGACCCTTATTGTCCAATTGCCATGTGGTGGGGCTGACACCTGTGGGGGTGAGGATGAGCTTTCCCACCACACGCCGCAAAACGGGCACGGCCCATTCGCGGATGGTTATGGTAAGCCGCTCCCCATCCCAAGCCAGATCGCTGGGGCCGATTTTCAGGTGTGCTTGCGATTGGGTCAGGCGGTGCGCGCCGCGTTCCGTCAAGGTCCAGCGCTTTACGCCCTTGCCGTAGAGGCCAACGTTGAGCGCAACATGGTCTGTGGGGTTTTGCCGGTCGGCCCAGGCGTAATAGGGGGAGAAGACGGAGCCAATCATGGCGATGATGGAAAACCCGTAGCGCCCATCATGGCTCATGGCATCGGCATACCACCAGCCGTAGCCGCCGGGGGGAACTGTCAGATCAAACCGTGGTCCATCTGCATCTGCTGCGCCGCCAGCTGGCCTGAAAGGGTGGCCATGGGCACGCCCGCTCCCGGATGGACGCTGCCCCCCGCCAGATAGAAATTCTTCAGTTTCGTGCGCGCTCCCGGCCGCGCGAAACTGGCCAGCCAGCCGTGGCTCGCTCGCCCGTAAAGCGCTCCGCCGGACCCCGGAAACAGGGTCTCGAAATCCGCTGGCTGGGTGGTTTGAACCCGCTCCGATGTGCGCTCCACCGTCAGCCCGCAGCGTGCCAGCAGGGAAAATGTCGCTTCTTCCCATGGGGCAAGCTCCTCTTTGCTCAATCTTTTGGTATCGCCAAAGGCGGGGGCGTTAATGAGGCACAGCAGTTGATCGGTCTCGCCCGCGGCTTTGCAATCATCATCCCGGCTTTGGGCGCACACATAGACGGTGGGTTTTTCCGGCACGGTTCTCATTTTGAAAATGGCATCAAATTCAGCGGGATAGTCGTTGGAGAAGAACACATTATGGCGGTGCAGCGCTTGGCCTGATGTGGGGGCGCTGACGTTAAACGTGATGGCGGAAAGGGCGCGATCTTTTGCTGCCACGATGGGAAATCGCGGCGCGCTGCCATCGAAAAATTGGGGTTGGAGGTGGGAAACATCACCCGCGTAGATGATACGATCAGCAGCCAGAGTTTCCCCTTCGGGAAGGACTACATGGCTGATTGCGCCATCGCGCGTCACCACATTTTGCACCGCACCTTGCCGCAGGGTCACGCCCAAATCTTGTGCAGCCTGTTCCATGCCCCGCGCGAGGGCATGCATACCACCATCCACCGTCCAAACCCCCGCCTGTTCCACGTGGGCGATGAGCATTAGGGTGGCTGGGGCTGCAAAGGGCGAGGAGCCCACATAGGTGGCGTAGCGGCCAAAAAGCTGTCGCAGACGTTGATCGGGAAAATAGTCTCCCAGCGCGTTCCAGAGAGTGGAAAAGGGGCGCAGCGCCAGCAGGGTTGGCAGTTTTGTGAAGCCAATCCGGCGGGTTAGTTCTACCGGGGAGGGGCGGGGGGCTGCGATGAATGTATCTTTCAGCGTGTCAAAAATACCCTTCGAATCGGCGCAAAAGCGGCGATAGCCATCGGCATTGAGCTTGTTAAAAAAGGCCTCGATTTCTTTGAGCGTGGCATTTTTATTGGCGTGGAGATCGAATGGCTCGGGGTCGCCATCCCAAAAATGCCGCGCCAAAGTGCGGGCCTTTTGCACGGTCACATAGTCTTCAAAGCGCAAGCCCGCCCCTGCAAAAAGACGGGTGAAAACCCAGTGCATGGTGAACACCGTCGGACCGGCATCAATTGCATGATTGCCAATTGAAACTGTTCGCATTTTTCCGCCCGGGGTGGGCTGTTTTTCCAGCAGGGTAATGCGTTCCCCGGGCTTTCTTTTGCCGCCCAGGGTGATGGCCGCCGCCAATCCGGCCATGCCAGCGCCGATGATTATGGTGTTCGTCACCCCGTGCGCTCCCTCGCCGGTGAATAAATTTAGCAGATAATGCTGTGACAGGCTTGCCAAGCGTCACCTTTCTGTCAATATTGATATACATATTGAGTGTCAAATAAGCTAGACACTTGCTTGAGTGAGTAGGCTGTTCGTTGAGCTGCCGCAGGATAGGGAGGCATTGAGTGATGGATCATACCGCACGCATCGAACAATGCCTTGAGCGGGCTATCTCCAACGCCACGGCCCGGCACTGTCCCCCTAAATTATCCAAGGCGGTTCAGTCTGCCGTCTTTCCCGGTGGCGCGCGGGTGCGCCCCCAATTGACCATGGCTGTGGCTTCCGCGTGCGGCGCTGATCTCAATTCCCGGGACGGGGCTTGTGTGGGCGGTGCAGCGGCGGCGGTGGAATTGATGCATTGCGCCTCTCTGGTCCACGACGATCTGCCTTGTTTTGACGATGCCGATACACGCCGCGGCAAGCCCAGCGTCCATGCGCTTTACGGAGAAGAAATTGCTGTGCTGGTGGGCGATGCGCTCATTGTGCAGGCTTTTGCAGCCCTTGCAGAGGGCTGTGCCAACGTGCCGGAGCGGTTGTCCGCGCTGGTCACCTTAGTGGTGGGTGCTGTGGGCATGTCAGGCGGTATTACCGCCGGGCAGGCCTGGGAAAGCGAACCCGCTGTGGATGTAAAAGAATATCACTGTGCCAAGACAGGCTCCCTCTTTGTCGGCGCAGTGAGTGCGGGCGCCTTGGCGGTAGGATCTGATCCTCTGCCTTGGCGTCCGCTGGGGGCCTGTATCGGAGAAGCCTACCAGCTAGCCGATGATCTCCTGGATGCCGTTGGTAACGTGGAGGAGGGCGGCAAGCCAGTGGGTCAGGACGCGGCGCATAATCGCCCGTCCGCAGTCGCGCAGTTTGGCTTCGAGGATACTGTGAAGCGCCTGTCGAGGGTGGTGGATGAGGCCGT
The DNA here is from genome assembly GCA_039198355.1 of Pseudomonadota bacterium. Taxonomy (GTDB): domain Bacteria; phylum Pseudomonadota; class Alphaproteobacteria; order Rhizobiales; family Rhizobiaceae; genus Pseudahrensia. The sequence continues at coordinate 108,140 of JBCCTO010000001.1, read as the reverse complement.
GGCCTCCATCCCCCCCTGCGACGGCGATGCGGATCTGCGCAACTTGATTGCGGCGCAAGCCAAGCGTTTGGTGCCCTCCAAAGTTGCGGTTGAGGCAGCTTAGTCTTTTGCCCGTTGCGGTCGGTGTTTTGTCGTTGGGCGCGCGGGCGATGGTATGAAAAAGACAGTGCTTCAGTGGCGCGAACGCCTGCTCACCTCTCCTACATTTCACCGGGTGGCAACCACCTTTCCGCTCACGCGCCCCATTGTGCGCAAGCGGCAGAGCGAGTTGTTCGATCTGGTGGCGGGGTTTGTTTATTCGCAAATTCTTGCGGCTGTGGTGGAACTTGACCTTCTCGATCACGTGGCGGGCAGAGGCAAAACCATTAGCGAAATTGCCACGCTCACCGGGCTGGGTGATGATGAGGCGCGTCGACTGCTGGACGGTGCGGTTTCCCTGCGGCTTCTCCAAAAAAGCGGGAACCGTTATCAGCAGGGGGATTTGGGGTCGGCTTTGGCTATCAATCCCGGTGTCAAAGCCATGATCCGGCACCATTCAGCGTTCTACAAGGATATGGCGGACCCTGTGGGGCTGTTGCGTAAAGGCAGGGGGGAGACAGAACTCTCCCGCCTTTGGGATTACGCTCTTTCAGACAAGCCCGCCCAGTCCACCGCCGAAAATGTCAGCGCATACACGACGCTCATGAGCGAAAGCCAGGCCATGGTGGCGGCCGAGATTCTCGCTGTGGTGAGTTTTGAGGATCATGATGTGCTGCTGGATGTTGGTGGCGGGGACGGCACTTTGCTGACAGCCATCGGCAAAGGGCAGCCCCATTTGGAGCTGCAACTGTTCGATTTGCCCGCCGTGGCCGACCGGGCATCTCTTAAGTTTCAGGCGGAGGGGCTTTCCAGCCGGGCGCGCAGCGTTGGCGGTTCGTTTTTTGACGATGAACTGCCCCAGGGCGCAGACCTCGCTTCACTGGTGCGAATCCTGCACGACCATGATGACGGGCCAGCGCTCTCCATATTGAAAGCCGTTTACAAAGCGCTACCCAAAGGGGGACGGTTGATCGTGTGTGAGCCCATGTCCACAGGCGGTAGCGCCCACCGCATCAGCGATGCCTATTTCAATTTCTATCTCTATGCCATGGGCAGTGGCCGCCCGCGACCCCCTGAAATGATTGAAGAAATGCTTGATGCGGCGGGGTTTGCGCGGGTCTATCGCGTGCCCACTAGATCGCCGCTCATCACCTCGATTTTGTCCGCACATAAGTGAGGCACGAGTGACTATCTTGCTTGACATAATATAATGTCCAAATATTATTACACATAGGGAGCCTGCCACATTCATGGGCGTTCATACGTCCAAACATTGGAAGGCAATTATGCAAGCGCGTGCCGTTATTTTTGAAAAGCCGGGTCAGCTGACCGTCGCCCCTGTGGATCTTCGCGATCCCGGCGCGGGTGATCTGATCGTGGCGGCCCGCCACAGCGGCATTTCTACGGGCACGGAGCGCTTGCTGTGGCAGGGTGAGATGCCGGCCTTTCCGGGCATGGGCTATCCGCTGGTTCCCGGCTACGAGACGGTTGGAGAGGTGGTGGATGCGCCCGCTGGTTTGAAGAGCCGCATTGGCGAACAGGTCTTTGTGCCGGGGTCCTCCGCCTATCAAGATGTCAAAGGCCTGTTTGGTGGGGCGGCGGATACGCTGGTCGTGCCCGCTGAGAAGGCGCTTTCGCTGGATGGTGTTGAAGGGTCGGAGGGGGCTCTGCTGGCCCTGGCCGCAACGGCGCACCACGCCCTTGCCGCCGGTTTGCCCGATTTGATTATCGGTCATGGTGTCTTGGGCCGCCTATTGGCGCGGCTTACCACTGCTTTGGGTGGTGCGGTTCCCACGGTTTGGGAGTCTAACTCTGTGCGTCGTTCCGACGAGGCCTATCCCGTCATCAACCCCGCATCGGACAATCATACGGCTTACGCGCGCATTATTGATGTGAGCGGCGACAGTGATGTGGTGGACCGCCTTATCGCCCATCTCGCACCTGGTGGCGAGATTGTGCTGGCTGGTTTCTATAGCCAGCGGGTCAATTTCGCCTTTCCTCCAGCCTTCATCAAAGAGGCGCGGTTGCGTGTGGCGGCAGAGTGGAAGCCCGAAGATATGGAGGCTGTTCGTCGCCTTCTGGCGGAGGGTTCCTTGAGCTTGGCTGGACTCATCTCTCATAGCGAAGCCGCTGAGAATGCCGCTCAGGCCTATGGGACAGCGTTTAACGATGCGTCCTGCCTGAAGATGGTCTTGAACTGGGGAGGGAACTCATGACCGAAGGCATAACGCCAAACGGCAAGGGCCATTCGTCTGACACTGGCGAGGTGGATATTTTCAATCTGCTGAAGGACGAGGCTCAGCAGGAGCCTGACCCTGTTCACACCGGTCCTGTGACGAAGGAGACTGAGATCATTGCCATTTATGGCAAGGGCGGTATCGGCAAGAGCTTCTCCCTGGCCAATCTTTCCTACAATTTGGCGCGCAGCGGCAAAAAGGTACTGCTGATTGGGTGCGACCCCAAATCTGATACAACATCGCTGCTGTTCGGTGGGCGGTCCTGCCCTACCATTTTGGAAGTGTCCTCATCCAAAAAGGCGGCGGGGGAAGAAGTCTCCATTTCCGACGTTTGTTTCAAACGCGATGGCGTTTTTGCCATGGAACTTGGTGGTCCTGAAGTGGGGCGCGGCTGCGGTGGGCGTGGCATTATCCACGGCTTTGAGTTGCTGGAAAAGCTGGGCTTTCACGATTGGGATTTTGACTACGTGCTGCTCGATTTTCTGGGTGATGTGGTCTGCGGCGGCTTTGGTCTGCCCATCGCGCGAGACATGTGCCAGAAGGTGATCGTGGTCGGTTCTAACGATCTGCAATCCCTCTACGTGGCCAATAATGTGTGCTCGGCGGTGGAATATTTCCGCAAGCTGGGCGGCAATGTGGGCGTTGCCGGCATGTTGGTGAACAAGGATGATGGCACGGGCGAGGCTGCTGCGTTTGCCGAAGCTGTGGGCATTCCGGTCCTGTCTGCCATTCCCCAGGACGAGGATATTCGGCGCAAATCCGCCAGCTACCAGATCGTTGGTGATCCGGACGGGCGCTGGGGCCCCATGTTCTCGGAGCTTGCTGAAAACATGATGACCGCGCCTCCGCGGCAGCCCAAGCCGTTGGATCAGGACGGGCTGTTGGGTCTCTTCACGCCCGATGAAACCGGCGCTGATTTCGTGCTTGAACCCGCCACGTCTGAAGACATGTGCGACCCTTCCATCCTTCAGCGTCAGTCGCTGGAAGTCATCTACGACAACGTTTGAGGCGTGGATGATGGACGATAGAGCAACAGATATGGACCGGCTGGATGAAGCCGTTGCCCTATCGCCAGATGGCGAGCAGGCCCTTGACCTGCCCGAAGTGGGCGGTTGTCATGCCGGGGCTGACACCATGCTGGATGCTGCTCGCAAGGCGGGTAAGAGCGATGTTTTGGATCGCATGAAAGCGGACTATCCCATGGGGCCGCATGACCAGCCCCAAAGCATGTGTCCGGCTTTTGGCTCCCTGCGCGTGGGTCTGCGCATGAAGCGCACTGCCACCATCCTGTCGGGCTCCGCCTGTTGCGTTTACGGTTTGACGTTCACGTCCCACTTTTATGGCGCGCGGCGCACGGTGGGCTATGTGCCGTTTGATTCTGAAAGCCTGGTGACCGGTAAACTTTACGAAGACATCCGGGATGCCGTTCACAAAATGGCTGATCCGGAAAAGTACGATGCCATCGTGGTCACCAATCTTTGCGTTCCCACAGCTTCGGGTGTGCCGCTGGAACTGCTGCCCCGCTCCATCGACGGAGTGCGCATTGTGGGCATTGATGTGCCTGGCTTTGGCATTCCCACCCATGCGGAAGCCAAGGATGTGCTTGCTGGGGCCATGCTAAACTACGCCCGGCATGAGATTGCGGACGGTCCGGTACAGCCCCTCGATAAAGATCCGGGCACTGGAAAGCCTCGCATCACAATGCTTGGCGAAATGTTCCCCGTGGACCCTGTGAGCATCGGTGCCATGCTGGCGCCCATGGGGCTGGAAGCCGGTACGGTTGTGCCAACCCGTGAATGGCGAGAGCTTTACTCGGCGCTGGATTGTGCTGCTGTGGCAGCCATCCACCCTTTCTATACCGCAAGCGTGCGCGAGTTTGAGCGCGCAGGACGTCCTATCTTTGGTTCTGCACCCGTGGGTGTGGACGGGACCGCCGATTGGCTGGCCGCCGTGGGCAAACTTTGCAATGTGGCCGAGAAAGACGTGGCCGCAGCGCAAAATGCTATTTTGCCTGCCATCAAGGGCGCACTGGCTGCCAAGCCCATTGAAGGGCGGATCACCGTTTCCGGTTATGAAGGCTCAGAACTTTTGGTGGCGCGCCTGTTGATCGAATCTGGGGCGGAAGTGCCCTATGTGGGCAGCGCCTGCCCGCGCACGAAATGGTCTGACGCAGACCGGGAGTGGCTGGAAGAACGCGGCACCATCGTCAACTTCCGCGCCTCTTTGGAAGACGATTGCGCGGCGGTGATGGAGTATCAGCCGGATGTGGCTATTGGCACGACGCCCGTTGTCCAAAAGGCCAAAGAGGCTTCCATCCCCGGGCTTTACTTCACTAACCTCATCTCTGCCCGCCCTTTGATGGGGCCGGCTGGGGCCGGGTCTTTGGCGCAAGTTATCAACAGCGCCATGGGCAATAAGGCACGCTTTGAGCGCATGTCCGCGTTCTTTGAAGGCGTGGGCACGGATTATGCCTCCGGCGTTTGGGAAGACACGCCGGTGGACCGCCCGCAATTCAAGAAAAAGTTTGCTGCGCGGGCAGCCCGTTCTGCCAACGCCGTTGATGGGGGCGATGCGGTAGGCTCATGACCCTTATCCTCGATCACGACCGGGCGGGGGGCTATTGGGGCTCCGTCTATGCCTTCACTGCCATCAAAGGCTTGCAGGTGATTATCGATGGCCCGGTGGGCTGCGAAAACCTGCCGGTGACCTCTGTGCTGCATTACACCGATGCGCTTCCGCCCCACGAACTCCCCATCGTCGTCACCGGCTTGGGCGAGGAAGAATTGGGCCAAACGGGCACGGAGCAGGCCATGCGCCGCTCCCGCAAGACCTTGGATCCCAACTTGCCCGCCGTGGTGGTTACAGGGTCCATCGCCGAGATGATTGGCGGTGGAGTGACCCCTGAGGGGGCAAACGTACAGCGCTTTTTACCGCGCACCATTGATGAGGATCAGTGGCAATCGGCGGACCGCGCGTTGAAGTGGTTATGGACCGAGTTTGGCCCCAAGAAAGGCAAAGTGCTGCCGCCCCGCAAGCGTAAGGAGGGGGACAAGCCCCGCGTCAATATCATCGGGGCAATCTACGGCACCTTTAACATGCCGTCTGATCTGGCGGAAATTCGCCGCCTGATTGAGGGCATTGGGGCCGAGGTCAACATGACTTTCCCGCTGGGTTCCCATCTGGCGGATGTGTCCAAACTCTCCAATGCGGAATGCAATGTGTGCCTTTACCGCGAGTTTGGGCGACTGCAGTGCGAGAGCCTGGATCGACCCTATCTGCAAGCGCCGGTGGGCATTCATTCCACCACCGCTTTTTTGCGCTCTCTGGGCGAAATTCTGGGTCTCGATCCTGAACCCTTTATCGAGCGGGAAAAGCACACGACTCTCAAACCCATGTGGGATTTGTGGCGGTCTGTGACCCAGGATTTTTACGGCACTGCCTCTTTCGCTGTTGTGGCCAGTGAGACTTACGAGCGGGGCTTGCGCAATTTTCTGGAGGAAGAGCTTGGCATGCCATGCACTTTTTCCATCGCGCGCCGGGCTGGAAAGAAAACGGATAATGTTGACGTGCAGGCGAAGCTGGAAGCAGCGCCGCCCATGATCCTGTTCGGCTCTTACAATGAGCGCATGTATATTGCCGATCAGGGTGCGCGAACCACGTATATTCCCGCATCGTTTCCCGGCGCCGTCATCCGTCGCCACACCGGCACGCCTTTCATGGGCTATGGTGGCGCCGCTTATCTGGTGCAGGAGGTCTGCAACAGTTTGTTTGATGCCCTTTTCCATATTTTGCCACTGCAAAGCCAAATGGATGCTCAAGCTGCTGCGGTGCCGGCAAAAGCTCAAAATTCGCTGCCCTGGGACAATGATGCCCGCACCACGCTGGATGAAGTGGTGGACCGGGAGCCCATCCTCATTCGCATTTCAGCGGCAAAGACCCTGCGCGATCGCTGTGAGCGAGACGCTTTGGCGGCGGGGGAGGCTGCTGTGACTGCCGAGCGCGTGCGCCAAAGCCACAAAACCATTGGGAGGGTGGCCGCATGAGCGCGATAACCACCGCTTCATTTCAACGGGGGGAATTTTCCCATGTCTGACACTTCATTTAACCGTCCCGTTTCGGGCCTGACCTCCGGGTCGTCTTCCGGTGGTGGCCAGACCGTCGCGTATCGCGCGCTGTTTTCGGTCTTGTTCATCTTTTCCGCTTTTGCCGCCGTGGCCAACCGCTTGGCCGGTGGGAAAAGCAGCCTGTCCATCTGGCAAGCGGCCAAACAAGCCGCCCACGCCACAGCAGGCTACGCCGTCAAATATTGATGGCCCTTATTCGCGGCTGCGTCAGCAAGACGGTGACCGCAAACGAAATCCGCTCCACGCAAGTGGCGCGGTAACGGTTCAGAAGAGCCAAACCCGGCCGCGGGGTGCGCGGTGTCGGTCGCAAGACCATCAATAGGAGGAAATCATGGCAGCAGCTAATGATGCGTCTCTCACCGGCATGACCGCTGGCGAAGCACGCGACTTCCACCGCATCTTCGTGAAAAGCGCCATCGCCTTCACGGGGTGGGCCTTTGCAGCGCACGTTCTTGTGCACTTCTGGCGCCCATGGCTCTACAATCAGGGTGCGGAAACTTCCTCGCTGATCGACGGTGTCACCACCGCCCTTTCAGCATTCGTATAGAGGAGCGTAAGATATGTATAAAATCTGGCTCATCTTCGATCCGCGCCGCATCATGGTGGCGCTCGCAGTCTTTCTTTTCACTCTGGCAGTGTTAATCCACTTCATCCTGCTGAGCACGGAAAGATACAACTGGCTGGACGTGAAACCAGTGGCTCAGATCTCCGATCAGACCGCTGCGACAAGGCTCATTACCTGACGCCCGGCACCCGGCAGGCGCAGGCTCTCTCTTTGCGCCTGCCGGCACCCATTTTAGCCCATGAACATGTGGCGCTTTCCCATTGGGAGTGCTGCACGGAGTTTGTGGCGCATCATTAGACTTTCAGGAGTGTTCAGCCATGGCTTTGCTGAGTTTCGAAAGAAAATATCGTGTCCGAGGCGGCACGCTTGTGGGCGGAAACCTCTTCGATTTCTGGGTGGGGCCGTTCTATGTCGGTTTCTTCGGAATCACCGGTGTCTTCTTTACCGTGCTGGGCACCGCCCTTATCATCTATGGTGCCGCTCTCGGCGACACATGGAATATTTGGCAAATTTCGGTCAACCCCCCGGATTTGGAGTATGGTTTGTCGCTGGCGCCCATGGCGGAAGGGGGGCTTTGGCAGATCATCACCATCTGCGCCGTGGGCTCCTTTGGCTCCTGGGCGCTGAGGGAGGTGGAAATCTCCCGAAAGCTGGGCATGGGCCTTCACGTGCCTTTTGCATTTGCAACCGCAATCTTTGCCTTTGTCACGCTCAACGTCATCCGCCCTCTCTGGATGGGGGCCTGGGGGCACGGTTTCCACTATGGCATCTATAGCCATTTGGAGTGGGTCAATAACGTGGGCTACACCTACGGTAACTTCCACTACAACCCCGCCCATATGGTGGCCATCACGTTCTTCTTCACCACCACGTTGGCGCTGGCGTTGCATGGTGGTCTGGTTCTTTCCTCCACCAACCCCGGTGGTGGGCAGGAAGTGAAGACGCCCGAGCATGAAGACACCTATTTCCGCGATTTCATCGGCTATTCCGTCGGCACGCTCGGCATTCACCGGGTAGGCCTGTTCCTGGCGCTTTCTGCCGGGTTCTGGAGCGCTGTTTGCATCGTCATCTCCGGCCCCCTTTGGGAAGGCGCTTGGAGTGACTGGTGGACCTGGTGGCTGGAACTGCCCATCTTTGCCCAGGAAGATCTGGTGCGTGAGATTGGCGACCTCGATTATCTCTACGAATAAGGGAGGGTGATATGAAAGAATATCAAAACATCTTCACCACGACCCAGGTGACCACCGCCCCCGGCATGGGCATTGACCTCCCCGCCGGGGAGGACCCCCGCTCAGGCAAGGGGTCCATGAAATACTGGTTGGGTAAGATCGGCAACGCGCAGATTGGCCCTATCTATCTTGGTGCCCTTGGCGTCATTTCCATCATCTCGTTTCTGCTGGCTTTCAATATTGTCGGTCTGAATTTTTGGGCGCAGGTGGATTATGATCCGGTGCAGTTTGTGCGTCAGCTTTTCTGGTTGTCCTTGGACCCGCCATCGCCCCAATACCGCTTGTGGCTGACGCCTGAGCAAGCCGCCGAGGGCATGAAAGTGACGATCATGCCGCCATTGAAAGAGGGGGGCTGGTTTATTATCGCCGGTTTCTTCCTGACGGTGTCGGTCATGTGCTGGTGGTTGCGTTCCTACCGCCGGGCAAAAGCGCTGGGTTTGGGCATGCATATCCCTTACGCTTTTGCAGCGGCCATCTGGTTGTTCCTGGTCCTCGGTTTCATTAGACCCGTCATGTTGGGATCATTCTCTGAAGCTGTGCCTTATGGCATTTTCTCTCACCTGGATTGGACCAACAATTTCTCGCTGATTTACGGGAACCTGTTCTTCAACCCGTTCCACGGGCTGTCTATTGTGTTTCTCTACGGTTCGGTTTTGTTATTTGCCATGCATGGCGCAACAATCCTTGCCACGACACGTTATGGCGGCGAGCGGGAGATTGAACAGATTACGGACCGCGGCACCGCTTCCGAACGGGCCGCCCTGTTCTGGCGCTGGACCATGGGCTTCAACGCTACCATGGAATCCATCCACCGCTGGGCCTGGTGGTTTGCCATGCTCACAACCATAACCGGTGGGATCGGTATCTTGCTGACCGGCACGGTGGTGGACAATTGGGCAGACTGGGCCATCAAGCACGGCGTACTGCACGAAAGTGGCACCAACATTCGCTAATCCGCTTTATTGGAGCTCAAGAAAAAGCCGCCCGGAACAACCGGGCGGCTTTTTTGTGACGGTGCTCGCATTTGGGGCGCTGCGCATTCGAATCAGAGCGTGTCAAGCTTTGCTTGAAGCACTCTGGTGGCGAAGAGCCGCCCGGCCAAAGTTTGCCGCGCTCCACTGGCCGACAGGGGCGCAGCAAAGGCCAATAGGCCGACAGTGTGAGCGCAAAAGACCCAGAGCGACTCGATCGTGGACGGGCACGCTCTACATCGAAAGTTGCTGACTTAGAAACCGTCACATGGAGTTTCCGCAGCCTTGTTTTTGATGCACCAATGCTGCGTTTGGAATGCGGGACGCCGTTATTTATCGCGTGAACAGGGTGTGCAGTTTTATGGCCAGGTTGATGGGCCCCACGTAGCGCAGCTTTCGTTTGAAGAAAGCCTGCTGTCCGGTGATACGGCCCATCACCATGTCGATGTAGGTCTGGTCGGACATGATAAGACGAAGGGTTGGTGCTTCATGCGTGCCTTCGTCCAGGTGGCAGGTGCCTTCTTTGATGGTGGCAAAGTAATGCCCACCTTGCTCCCCTGACAGGTCAAACTGCAAAACGCAATCCAGTTTCCCAGCGGCATCAGCGTTGAAGCGAGATGGCATGCCCTGAATGATTTGTCTTATGGTGGGGTCGCTCATAGCCACGTTCCTAAAGTCTGCTTCGTTTTTTGAGCCATGAACCGCGCCATCGCCGCGCAGCATATGGCGCTTTCTAGCGCATTTCGCTTTCCACTCGAAAAAGAGATGCATCAAGATATGCGCTCGAAAATACCATTTGCTGTTTCAGAGGCAGCAATCCGTGTTTCTGTTTGAATGCCCAGTGCTCTGATCCTAAAATCGATGACAAGCGCTCAAAATCCAGCGTCCTAGCATAGGCGGTCATGCCATCGTTTTTGCGTGGTGCTTCGCCCCTTGCCGAGCTACGGTGATGGCATTCAGATGACATCGGCATGGGGCGCACGCCATGGATCAGATCAGGGAATTTATGGCCATTTTCCTGGTCATCATATTGCCGCTTGTTCTGCTGTTTTGGGGAATGATTCACGCTGCACCACGGTTTTGGCAGCGCGTTGGTATGGCGATCACTTACAGTGTCGCCTTCCTGGCTTTGGCAGCGGCTACCGTATGTCTGTACCTGTGGCGCGGCGAGCTTATCGGATCCGATCTGGGCATGAACTGGTTGCTCTTCGTGCCCGGTGCTGCGCTCTACGCAATCTGTTTGATTATTGATCGCAATACAAGAAGGCATTTGGATTTTAGAACATTCGCTGGAGTGCCAGAACTGAAAGGGGAAGCTGGTGAGTTGCTGCAATCCGGCCCTTTTGGCGCGGTGCGTCACCCCCGCTATTCCATGGTTTTGCTTGGGGTTTTTGGGTGGTGCTTGATGATAAATTATACAGGCACCTATCTGCTGGGCGTCATGTTCACCTTCGGCCTTTGGCTGGTTGTTCAACTGGAGGAGCGTGATCTGCGCAGGCGGTTCGGCAAAGCTTATGTCGCGTATGCCCGTCGCGTGCCCCAGCTTTTGCCGCGGCGTGATACGGTGGGTCTCTTTCTGAAGTGAAGTGCTGAGAGGCAAGGATTGAGGCAGTCCAGCATGCATGGGATTTGGCCAGCGTTACCATCTTGCCATGAAGGCCGCTTCCTTTGTTTCAGAAGTCTAGCGCGGGATAGCGGTTCACGTAGAGGCGGAACCACGGCGTGTAATTTGCGGGGTCTTTTTGAATGTCGGCATGGAGCGTCTGCGCATCGACCCAGCGGGTTTGTGCCACTTCATCAGCGTTTAATGCCAATTCGAAGGTGTTTTTGTCCACATCGCCACGGAACATGTGAACGCGCTCGCGTTCCCAAAGGCCCCCGCCCACATCGGCGCTATAGTCAACCACGCGGCGCTCGGTCAGGTCAGCCTTGCAGCCTAATTCTTCCATCAGCCGGCGATGGGCAGCGATCGTGTGGTCCTCACCAAAGTGGGGGTGGGTGCAGCACGTATTGGCCCATTGGCCGCCGCAGTGGTATTTACTGAACGCCCGGCGTTGGATGAGAAGCTCATTCCCACTAAACAGGAAAACAGACAGCGCCAGATGGTGCAAACCCCGCACATGGGCCTCGATTTTCTCCACCGGATATTGACTGCCATCAGCCCGCAATGCGGGAATCATGATGGGCGGAGATGTGGGCGCGACGGGCCAATGGTCATCCACATGCTCTGGTCCATCGCTGGCATTTTCCGGATTGAGGTGGAGGACGTCGTCTAGCATTTTGGTTATGCCACGGCCCGTGACAGGGCGCATTGGGACCATAATTCGCTTAGGGCGCCCACAAGATGGTCAAGGTCGGCATCGGTATGCATGGGCGAAGGTGTTATGCGCAAACGTTCCGTGCCTTTCGGAACCGTTGGGTAATTGATGGGCTGAACGTAAATGCCGTAATTTTCCAACAGTAGATCGGAGATGAATTTACACTTTTTAGGATCTCCCACCATCACCGGCACAATGTGGCTTTCGTTGTCCATGTGGGGCACACCCATTGCATCCAGTCGTTCGCGCAGTTTTGCCACGTTGCGGCGCTGGCGCATCCGCTCCATGTCGCTGCGTTTCAAATGCTGAATGGAAGCAGTGGCCCCGGCGGCCAGTGCCGGGGGCAGGGCGGTGGAGAAGATGAAGCCGGACGCGAAGGAGCGCACGAAGTCCACCAGATTGGTCGATGCAGCGATATAGCCGCCCATCACACCAAAGGCCTTGCCGAGTGTTCCCTGGATAACGGTGACACGGTCCATGAGACCCTCGCGCTCGGCAATCCCGCCCCCGCGAGGACCATAGAGTCCCACAGCATGCACTTCGTCCAAATAGGACATGGCCCTGTGCTTTTCACAGACATCCAGAATTTCGGCCAAGGGGCAAATGTCGCCATCCATGGAATAAACCGACTCAAAGGCCACCAGTTTGGGTACGTTTGGATCTGCCTTGGAAAGCAGCTGGTCCAGATGCTCCACATCGTTGTGGCGCCACAGATGTTTGGGCGCGCGGGAATGGCGGATGCCTTCAATCATGGAAGCATGATTGTCGCTGTCAGAGAAAATTTCACAACCAGGAATGCGGGAGGCCAAGGTGCCAAGAGCTGCCCAGTTTGCCACATAACCGGATGTCAGCATCAGTGCCGCTTCTTTATTGTGCAGGTCGGCCAATTCCTGCTCCAATAAGATGTGATAGTGATTGGTGCCCGAAATATTGCGAGTTCCACCAGCCCCTGCACCACAGGTGTCGATGGCTTCTTTCATGGCGTTGAGGGTAGAAGGGTGTTGGCCCATGCCCAAATAGTCGTTTGAACACCAAACGGTGACTTCGGATTCCGCACCGTCTTCAGAGAACCGGGTGGCTTTTGGGAAGTTTCCTTTTTTGCGTTTAAGATCGGCAAACACGCGGTAGTTTCCGGCTTGGCGCAGACCGTCGAGTTCGGCCTTAAAGAACCCCTCAAAATTCACGTCGCTTCTCCGTCATTCGTTGCGCTTGGCACGGGTGCGCAGCGCTGTCCAAAACTTCGGACACTATATGTCCAAATTACTATACACACTTGAAGGTCAAGCGCCATAGGCGGCGCTTTTTTTCAAGCAATTTTTGACCGTGATGTGCCGGTCAAGTTTGGCGATTAAGCGCCCATTTCCAAAGGGCGCTGTCCCGCCATGGCAGAACCATCATCCAATGTTCGAAGGTTGCCAGTGCAACAACGCTTACCAGCATTATGGCAATCGTTGTTTGATCTGTATCAATCCAGCCCAACAACAGCGCTGTGATGGCGGCTGCGGTCAGCGCGGTCAAGCTAAGAGTGGCTCCCCAAAACACCGGTCCGATCCGGTCACAACGGAAATACGTTGTCATATAGAGGATGGGAGAGGGCATCATGTCGCTGGAAAAGGCTGGCGCGCCGTTAAATAGAACCAGCTTGGCGGAAATGCGCATGATCCAAAGCGTTGAAAATACCGCAAAAGCGTGGGCGTTCTGGCCCGTGTAGGCCACGAGAGCCAGCGCAGCCAAGGCGACCAAGAGGCCAAATTCGTGCTGGCTGATGGTGCGGAAAGCCAAGACAAAGCGACGGGCTTCTGAAATGTCGGGCGGACAAGGCGCGCGGCGGGGGCCTGTCAAAAGGCCCGTTAAAAAAGTAAACTCCGCCCACGCCCAAATGGCCACGGCGGCAATCATGGCCAGATAAGGGGTCCACACTTCATTATGGTGCGCGCTGATGAGAGCGCCCGCGAAACCGACTGCGGCAATGACGGTTACGCCCAGCAATCGGTGGGGCACTCTCTCCCGTGTGCCCCGAGCCAACCACAGCACTGCGCCTGTGGAGAAATACCAGATGGCGACTGTAAAGAGTATGGGGCCGAAGATCGACATGTCTTTTCGGCCCTTTCGATTTCAGTTGCTGTGTGTCAGCTGCCCAGGATGTTGCTTGACCTGCCCCAGCTTACCGATCTTGGCTGCCCGCATTCGCTTACCAGACTGGCACCATTTTGCTGGTTTCGGGAATGGTATTGGGTTTGGTGGGCAGGAAATAGAGCCGAGCAAAAAGGCTGACAGCTTTGGCCTGCAAGGCCTTGCGCTTCAGTGCTGTGGCAATGCCTTTCTTGTTGGCGAGCCCATTGATGGACACGGCTGTCTCATTGAGAGAGCGCATGATCTCCAAAAAGCGAGGATTGTCGATGTCCAACACCAGCGGGAAGCATTGTTTAGTGCATTCATTGGTGATCTCGAACACGCGCATATCATACTGCTCAATGTCGAGGCCGGCGGCTTGGTGAAAGGCCGGGCGGTCATGGTCTCGCACAAACATGGTGGCATAGACGGCGCACAGGAAAAACTTGATCCACAATTTGTTGCGGCCGGAGAGCAGTTTCGGGTCCGCCCGCATGAGCAGGCTGAAAGCCTCACCATGGCTGAACTCGTCATTGCACCATTGTTTGAACCACTTGAAGATGGGGTGAAAGCGCTTTTCTGGGTGCTTTTCAAAGTGCCGAAAGATGGTGATGTAGCGGGCGTAGCCGATCTTTTCCGACAGATAGGTGGCGTAGAAAATGAATTTCGGCTGGAAGTAAGTGTATTTCTTGGCCTTGGTCAAAAAGCCAAGATTCACGCCGATGCCGAAGTCCTTGAGCGAGTCGTTGATGAAGCCGGCATGGCGTGCCTCATCGCGGGACATGTAGGTGAAGAGGGCTTTCAGGTCCTCATTGGTGCCGCGGCGCTTCATTTCCTTGTAGAGAACGCAGCCAGAAAATTCTGCCGTTAGCGATGACACAAAAAAATCCACCAATTCGGTGCGCAAACCCTCGGGCAGATCATCTAAGGAGATATCGTCCCATTCCTCATTACGCTTGAAATGGCCTTTGTTGGGGTCAGCCTTCATGGCTGCGATCATGGCATCCCATTCGTCGCGCACTGGTGATACGTCGATGGCATCCAGTTTTTCAAAATTGGTGGTGTAAAAGCGCGGGGAAAGCAGCGTTGTTTGGTTGGCGGCGATGGTGGTTTCGTTCTGCGCGGAAAGATCGACGGGTTTGACCCTTCTGCCATTGGGAGCAGGGTGCGTATGGGCGTTCATGCTGCATACTCCTCTTGACGGTATTCCCGGGCAAGTTTGCCGTTTTCCAGCGGTCCACCGGAAAACGAAAATTCACACAATTCCATGAACTCCACATCGCCGGTGAGGCGGGTCCACCAGCGCTCCAAGGCACCGGCGCGGGTGAGTGTTGCCCGGCGTTCGAAGGTTGCCTCTTCCCCATAGGGCACTTCGATGGGGTTTCCGTGGACGAGCACTTCATCGCCCGGTTCAACGGTTGTGCCGTCGTTGAAGCGCACATGGGCTTCAAAACTCTCAAACGTGTTTACGATTTCTACCGTGCAGTCCAATTCAATGGACCGGCGGCTCTTAAGGTATTTCAACATGGTCAGGCTCCCTTCTGACGGGTTGGGGTTTGTGCTTTTTGCGGGGCCTCGGATGAGGGCAAAAAGCGGGTGAAACTTTCAAGGGCGACGCTGCCAAAGGCGTTGAGTTTGATGCGTTCGCCTGTGGTGGGGTCAGACAGTAGAACGATGTCTCGATCCGTGCGCGACAGGGTGAAGGCCTTGCCCATGTCTTTGTTGCTCACCCGTCTGGTATGGTTGAGCGCTCGCATGGACTGGCGTACAAAAGCGCCTTCGCCTTTTTCAAAACGAACGATTATGCGACGGGTCTCGCCGTCGAAAACCGCGATGCGACCGTGGCTGGCATCTCGGAAAAACAGGGAGCGACTTTCCACCACTTCGCCGACGGGCAGAGATGTGGCTTTTGTGCCCGTCAGCACGGCTGTGCCCGTGGCAAAAACCGCCAGTGCGGCCACTGCAAAGGCCCCCAAAACCACCCTATTGTGGGTGGAGGCGGGCGTTGGCGGGGCGGTATCATATCGCTTTTGGGCAGTGGGTTGGTCGGTCATTGGCTTGCTCCCTGAAGCCGGATTGATGGGGTGAAGGTGCTAGTGGGCGGGCGAGAATTCCGTGCCGGGTACGGCACTTGCTTTGGCTTCTGCGTCGGCCGTGTCAGGAATTGTTGGCGTTGGTTCCATGCCGTGGGCCGCGCGCAGGTTTTCAGCCAGCAATTGGGCGACCGGGCCAACATCCGCCAAAGCGCGCAGGGTGGGCTGCGGCTTGGCCAGTTTCCATGGGCGCACATGGGGCCACAAAACGGGCCAAACCAGTTTTGTGTGCTCCTTGGTGGTCAGCGCAATGGAACCGGACGTGCCCGTAGCACGCACCATGTCAGCATTGGTGATTTGTGAGAAAGGCAGTTGGAACGTCATGGGCAGGGCAACGCCGAAGCGCATCACCACACGGCGGTTTGTGATGGTGTAGATCGTCGTTTTCGCCATCGCATGGGCGATGCCAAACAGGACCGCCAAAGCAAGCGCGCCTAACAGCAGGGTGCCAATGGTGGAGAAGGCGATGGCGCTGGCGGCAAGACCGTCTGCCAAGCCAGCAGCCACACGCCACAAGGCCAAGAGTATGAAATAGAGGCCAATCTTGCGCACATGCAGCGCGCCTCGGGCAAGCTCGCCCCTTTCGGGGGAGCCCTGCCAGACAATGTGCTCCCCTTCCGGCAGACGCGCCGGAAGGCCGGGAGTTGGTTCAAACTCATACTCGTTGTGCTGGCTCATACCACGGGCTCCGCGCGCTCGGGAATGGCGTAGAGACCACCACCGCCCAGATAGGCCATGATTTTCTCTTCCTCGAGCATGGTGATTTCATCGGGCTTCTTGGTGGTGGGAATATCCTTCACCAACTTGGCCGTGAGATTGTGGACATAGTAGCGCTTGTCATCACCCACGCCGAAGAGGCCGCCGCGGCGGTGTTGCACGGCAAAGTGCAGGGGAATGAGGCGCTTCATGTTGCCGGATTTCATCTCCAGATAGCGAATGTAGTTTTCGGTTTGGTCCACCCAGACTTCGGAAATTTCGCCAATCTGCTCCCCATCGCCGCCGAAGACGGGCATGCCAACGGGGTCGGCATCGCCCTCTGCAATGGCAAATTCCGGCAGTGCAGACAGGGGGCGAATTTTTGCCGTTCCGTGGGGCGTCATATCCGGATGGTCCGGGCGTTCCGCCCAAGAGGCCGGGCCCACGCAGTCTTTCATGGGGTTGTCGCCCGTTGGGATGAGCGCCGAGCCAGCGGTTTTGGAGGCCCGCACCGCAGCGATGGGCCGGGTGTCGCGGTTTTCTGGGTTTGGATAAACCCGCTCCCCCATGCCGTGGGGCAGCTTGAAGACCTTTGGTGTGGGCAGGGCGATGAACGCATCCTTGTTGTAGCTGCCCGTAAGATCATCCTCCAGCGGATAGCCTTCGCGGCGGCTCTCCTGTTGGAGATACCAGACGAGCAGGGCAAAGAAGGCCCAAAAGGCGTAGAGGACGACTTGCGCCACATCGAGATAGCCGTTGATTTCAACCATTGTGGTTCTCCTAATTCATCAGCCGGGCAAATCTGCCAGGCCAATCTTGGCAGTTTGGGGGGTGTCGGGTGTCATCACCCGCACGATGGGTCCGATGGCGATGAGGCTTGCAAACAAAAAGCCTATCTCCAGGTGGTAGACGACGCTGTAGCCCAGCGCCGGATCCCTGAACGCGCTCCCAAACGCTCCGGAAAGGGCAGCAGAGCCGGCAACATCCCGAATGATGCCGCCGGATGCGAGGCCAATGCCTACGGCGGAGGCTTGCACTGCCCCCCACGCGCCGAGGACCAGGCCCGAACCTGATGTTTCCGCCATGTCCATGCATGCAATCATGGTGCCCACGGCAAACAGCCCGCCACCCAAACCGATGAGCGCCGTGCCGACGCGAAAAAGAGTGGCTGACCCGAAGGGGGCAGCAAAAATGACAAAACAGAACGCTGTCACGCCAATCAAAACGCCAACAGCGGCCATGCGGTGGGGGTCTGTGCCCCTGCCCAGTGTACGCCCGGCCAAAGCAAAGCCTGCCAAAGTACCCCCGGCAAACAGGGCTGTTAAAAGGGTGGTCTGGGCCACCGAAAGCCCCAGCACCTCACCCCCATAGGGCTCCAGCAAAACGTCCTGCATGGAAAAACCAATCGTCCCAAGACCCAGGGCCACAAGCAGGCGCAAAGACCGTTTATCCTGTCGAAACTGCACCCACGACGTTAAAAAAGAGGGGTTTTTCAGGTCCATGTTTACCCCGCCCCGGCGGCGGGGCTCCTGCTTCCAAAGGGCGATGACGTTGAGCACCATGGTGGCAGCCGCCGCCCCCTGCACCACTTGGATGAGGCGTTTGGGCGTGAAGTCTTGCAGCAAATAGGAAAAGAGGATGGCGGAAAAGAGCATGCCCACCAGCAGCATGACATAGACAAGCGCAACCACACGCGGGCGCGTGTGTTCCGGTGCAAGGTCAGTGGCCAGGGCAAGGCCGGCTGTCTGAACCATGTGGATGCCGATGCCGACAGAAAGGAAGGCCACCGCTGCGGCCACGGGGCCGAGCCAGGTGGGACCGAGGGTTTGAGATTGCAGCAGCAACAGCGCAAAGGGCATGATGGCGAGCCCGCCAAACTGGGTGAGCGTGCCAAACCAGATATAGGGTACCCGCCGCCAGCCAAGGATTGATCTATAAGTATCGGATTTGAAGCCGATCAAGGCTCGCGCTGGGGCGAACAAAAAGGGCAGGGCTACCATAACGGCCACCAAAGTGGTGGAGACGCCCAATTCCAAAATCATCACACGGTTGAGCGTGCCCGTCAGCAGCACTGCCACCATGCCCACTGCCACCTGAAATAGGGATAAGCGCAGCAGCCGGCCCAGCGGCAGCTCATGGCTGGCCGCATCGGCAAAGGGCAGAAACTTTGTACCCAGAGTTTGCCAGAATTGGGCTGCGTTAGGAGTGGATTTTTGGGTCATGCGCCGACTGCTCCAAACGGGCGCAATTCCAGCGCATTGGATTTGTAAAAGCCGGTGGAAACCAGGTGGGACCTACCGGGTGCCAGGCGCAATGAGACGCACTCGCTTGCACCAATGGCATCCAGCAGTTTTGCTTTGGCAACCGGTTCAATGGCGGGGGAGCGGTCATTGCGGGGGAAAAGTTTGCCCACCGCTTTCATGGCCCGCAGTGCCCGGGTTGAGGGGGCAAAAGTAAAGAGTATGCGCCCGTTTGTGCGGGGCGCAAAACCCTCCAGCAGATCGATGATGGCGGGTAGCGGATAGTGGATGAAACTGTCCATGGCCACCACATGGTCAAACGCGCCCAGGGCCGGGTCCGTCATATCGCCAGCGTGATAGGTGATGGAACCGGCCAGGCCAGATGGCATGCGCTCCTGCGCCTCTTCAATCAGCGCCGTGGAAATGTCGATGGCCGTCACATGGGCACCACGCTGGCCCATTTCTTCGGCCAGCCGACCGGTGCCGCATCCGGCGTCCAGAATGCGCAGGCCCGTGAGGTCGTCACCCAGCCAGTCGAGCAGGGTTGATGCGGTTTCGGCACGGCCCGCCCGTACCGTTTCGCGGATGCGGGAGACGGGAGAATTGGACGTGAGCGCCACCCATTTATCGGCAGCCGTTTCGCCGAAATAGGTTTTGAGTTCGTCCTTGCGCTGTTCGAAAGTAGTGGTCAAGACACGCACCTCCCGGTCTGCGACTGGCCATTTATGCGCGAAGACACCAAAAAACGCTGCCTCCCGGAAAGCGAAGGGCTTTCCGGGAACGCGTATTTTGGTGATGTTTTTTGTTGGTGCAGCATAAATGGCCTAATCGAACCCTAGGAAATCGAAGATTTCGCGGTCTTTCATGGGAGTGGGTGTGAAGTGTTGGTCGCCGTCCCAAAGGGCCTGGGCCAGGCGCAGATATTCCTCCTGCACGGCCTCCAGCTCTGGTGATGGCTCCATTTCGAACAGGGTGGATTTTTTCAGCCTTGAGCGGCGGATCACGTCCAGATCGGGGAAATGGGCAATGCGGCCCATGCCGACGCTGTCGCAAAAACGGTCGATCTCATCGGTGGCCTTTGAGCGGTTGGCGATGACACCGCCCACGCGCACTTCGTAATTTTTGGACTTGGCCCCGATGGCCGACGCGATGCGGTTCATGGCGAAAATGCTGTCGAAGTCATTGGCCGTCACCACCAGTGCACGCTCTGCATGTTGCAGGGGGGAGGCGAAGCCACCGCAGACCACATCGCCCAGCACGTCGAAGATCACCACATCGCTGTCATCCAGCAGGTGGTGTTCTTTGAGCAATTTCACCGTCTGGCCCACCACATAGCCGCCGCAGCCGGTGCCAGCGGGTGGGCCACCGGCCTCCACGCACATGACGCCATTAAAGCCCTCATAAACAAAGTCTTCCGTGCGCAGTTCCTCGGAGTGAAAATTCACCTGCTCCAATGCATCGATTACCGTGGGCACGAGACTTTTGGTGAGGGTGAAGGTGCTGTCATGCTTTGGGTCACAGCCAATTTGCAGCACCCGCTTGCCCAGCTTGGAAAAAGCCGCAGAGAGGTTGGACGAGGTGGTGGATTTTCCGATGCCGCCCTTGCCGTAAATGGCAAAGACTTTGGTGGTGCCCACATCCATGAGGGCATCCATTTTCACCTGCACGGAACCTTCCCCATCCATGCCTGGGGGCAGTGGGTGGGTTTTGTCCTTGAAGTGAGAATTGGGTCCGAGAATATTCATGAGGCCATTTCTCCCACCGGTGCTGATTGCGCGGTTGTTACGCCTTCCAGCCGGTCTTCCATGTCTTCTGAAGCCCGTTGCAGGGCATCCAGCGTTTCTTCATCCGCCTGCCAATAGTCGCGGGCATGGGCTTCCATCACGCGCTCCACAATGCGGGCGGCGGCGGCGGGGTTGAGGTCCGCGAGACGGGCACGCATTTCATCGTCCAGCACAAAGGTCTGGGTGAGTTCTTCGTAGACCCAGGGCTGAACTTGTCCGGTGGTGGCGGACCAGCCCACCGTGTTGGCGATCTGCGCTTCGATTTGGCGGACACCTTCATGGCCATGGCTGAGCATGCCTTCGAACCATTTTGGATTGAGCGAGCGGGTGCGGGTTTCCAACGAAACCTGCTCGCCAAGCGTGCGCACTTTGCTGGTGCCTTGGGTCTGGTCCGAAATGAAGACTTTCAGCGCGCTGTCATCGCCCGAGGCTTGCTTGGCCCGCTCCACCGTTTTGGTGATGCCGCCCAGCGTGTCGAAATAATGGTCGATGGTGGTGACACCCAGTTCCACCGAATCGAGGTTTTGATAGGCCATGTCCACGCGGCCCATGACATTGTCGAAGACTTCGGGTCGACTTTCCGTCTTGCCCTTGCGGTCAATGGCGAAGCATTTGCGGGCGGAATATTGGTTGGCGATTTCTTCATCATCCGTCCAGGCGGACGAGCCGATGAGGAAATTGACATTGGCCCCATAGGCCCCTTCGGCATTGGAAAAGACGCGGTAGGTGGCCTCTTCCAGCGTGCAATTGTTTTCTTTTGCATAAGCCAGCGCGTGTTTGCGCACATAATTTTGGTCCGCCGGTTCATCGGCATGGGCGGCCAGATAGCAGGCCTCGGCCATCATGCGCGCTTGCATGGGCAGCAGATCGCGGAAGATGCCGGATAGGGTAATCACCACATCAATGCGCGGGCGTTTGAGTTCATCCAGCGTGATAAGTTCAGCGCCCACCACTCGCCCATAGGAGTCCAGCCGAGGCCGTGCGCCCAGCAAAGCCAGCGCTTGGGCCATGGGCGCCCCTTCGGATTTCAGATTATCCGTGCCCCACAGAACGATGGCGATGGTTTCCGGCAGGGCGTTGTCGGTCTCCAGATAGCGGTCCAAAACCAGCGCCGCTTGGCGAGCCCCGTCGCGGGTGGCGAATTGGCTGGGGATTCGGAAAGGGTCAAAGCCGTGGATATTGCGGCCTGTGGGCAGAAGATCAGGCGAACGGATCAGATCGCCGGAGGGGGAGGGCGCAATGAAGCGCCCGTCCAATGCTCTTATGATGGCGGACAGTTCGCTGTTTTCAGCAAGGTTTCGACCGGCCTCTAGCAGCCGGTCAAACAGCGCAATTTGCGGGTCTTCTAAGAGGCTCGCACGGACCGTGTTATGCTTTGATCCATCGCCATTACAGATTGAATCAAGCTGTTCATCCGTCAGCTCTGCACTTTCATCGGCGGCGGCCATTTGGCCCAGCATGGCGCGGCGCTCTGCACGGTCCATGGGCTGGCCGAGGACGTGGAGACCATCGGGGATGAGCGTGTGCTCCATCTCCACCAGCGCATTGGTGAGGCGGGCCACAAAAGCATCGGTATTGGCGATGGGGCTGCCATCATGCAGGTCCATCTGTTCGGCTTGGGCGGCGATAATTTGTGCTGTGCTTGCAAGCTCCGCCACTTCGCTGGGGGGCGTGTTGCGATAGCGGGTCAACGAAGCCTTCAACTCGCTTAGACCCTTGTACAATCCGGCCTGTGTAAGCGGGGGCGTGAGGTAGGAGACCAGCGTGGCCGCCGAGCGGCGCTTGGCAATGGTGCCCTCGGAGGGGTTATTGGCGGCATAGAGATAGTAGTTTGGCAGGTCGCCGATCAGACGATCCGGCCAGCAGGCCGCGCCCATGCCCACCTGTTTGCCGGGCATGAACTCCAGCGCGCCATGGGTGCCGAAATGCAGCACGGCGTGGGCGGCAAAGTCTTCGCGCAGATAGCGGTAAAAGGCGGAGAAAGCGTGGGTGGGCGCGAAGCCCTTTTCAAAGAGCAGCCGCATGGGGTCACCCTCATAGCCAAAGCCCGGCTGCACGGCCACGAGCACATTGCCAAACCGCTTGCCCAGCACCAGGAGGTGGGACCCATTGGTGAGGTCTCGCCCGGGGGCTGGCCCCCATGCCGTTTCTATCTCTGTGAGATGGGGCTCGCGCGCCACATGATCGTCCACCGGGATGAGGTGGTGGACGTTTGATGTGGTGCCATGGTCAGCAGCATTGCCCTTCAAGACCGCATCCCGCAGGTCATCCACCGTTTCGGGAATTTGGCCCACATCATAACCCTCCGCAGCCAGCCGATGTAGAGTGGCGTGGAGGCTTTCAAAAACGGAGAGGAAGGCAGCGGTGCCGGTGTTGCCCGCGTTCGGCGGGAAGTTGAACAGGGTTATGGCCACACGGCGCTCCGCGCGCTTTGCTTTGCGCAGGGCAATCATTTTCTCCACGCGGCTCACCAGCCGGGCCACCCGCTCATCATGGGCATGCATTTGCCGCTCAGAAGCGGCAGTGCCTTCGCCAGCCTCGCTGCGCCCGCCGAACAATTGGCTGGCGATCGCACCATCCAATTCTGGAATGGCGACCATGATGGTGGATTCGATTGGCATGAGGCCCTGATCGCTGGCTTCCCATGATTCCAGCGTTTGAAACTCCGTCACATGGGCGGCCACATAGGGCACGTCCAGTTTGCCCAAGGCATCGGCGGCGGCGGCGGCGTCCGAGTAGGCCGGCCCCCCCACAAGGGAGAAACCGGTGAGGGAGACGAGTGCGTCCACAGCATGGCCGGTGGTGGCCCTGTCCAAATACGCGTCCATGGCAGGGCGGTTGTCCAAACCATTGGCGAAACAGGGTATTACGTGGAAGCCAGCCTTGTTGAAGGCGCGGATCACGCCATCATAGTGGCCCGTATCGCCGGATAGGATGTATGAGCGTAACAGCAAGAGGCCCACTGTGCCTTTCGCGTCTTTTCGTAAAGGCAGCTTCTTGAAATCGTCGGTAACAAGCTGCGGAAGATCCGGGTGGTAGAGGCCCGTATCGGGGTAATCCACCGGGTCTTTGACCTGCACTTTGCCCCGCAGTGCAATGCGGTCCCCATCGGCATATTTATTGACGAGCAGCCGCACCATGTTGGCGATATTGTCGGGGCTGGCGGACAGGCGGTATTGCAGGGTGAGGAAATAATTCCTCACATCCTGGGCAGTGCCCGGAATATATTTGAGCATTTTGGGCAAGCGCTTAAGCATCCGCATTTGGCGCTCACCAGCACTCTTGCCCGTGTCGTTCTTTTTGCTGCTGCCCCGCAGCTTTTTCAGCAGCGCCAGCGGGCCTTTTTGTTCGCCATCCATGCGAAATTTGCCCATGGCGGTGTGTTTCATCACCTCACCGGCGGACATGCAGCACACCATGGCATCGCAGTGGTCGCGACGGGCGGCGAGATCGTCCACCACGGCTTTCACATGGTCTTCCAAAAACAGCATGGTGGCGATGATGATGTCGCCGGCGGCAATATCGTCCTTGCAGGCTTGGAGGCGGGCCTCGTTTTCATGCCAGTCCGTGGCGGCGTGGACGGAAAGGTTCACATTCGGCAGGTCTGCGCCCAGCAGGGTGCGCGCCTCGGCCACGGCACCGGCGAGATTGTTGTCCAGTGTGATGATAACGGCATTGATACCGCCGCCGCCCCCGCTGGCATCAGCGGGCTTGCGAGGCAGATCAGCGGGAGAAGTGAGACTTGGCTTCATAAAGCGTCTCCATGGTGATCTCCCACAGCCCTTGGTCGGCGGCGAATTTTTCGGTGTTCCGGCGGGCTTTGCCGCGCACGAAGAAGGGTATTTTTTTCAGCTCCTTTTCTGCATCCATGGCCCAGATGAGGGCATCCTCTGTGGGGCTTGCGGGTGTTGTTTCCGTTTCTGCTTCGGGCTTTTTGTGGCCGCCGCCATGGTTCAAATGGGACGGCCCAGCCTCGTCGTTAAATTCAAAATCATCGCGAAACATGTGCAGAAGATGTTCCTCCAGCCCCATGGTGAGGGGGTGGACGAATGTGTCGAAGAGAACATTGGCACCCTCAAACCCCATTTGCGGCGAGTAGCGGGCCGGGAAATCCTGCACGTGGACAGGGGATGAGATGACCGCGCAGGGCATGCCAAGCCGCTTGGCAATATGCCGCTCCATCTGGCTGCCCAGCACAAGCTCGGGCTGGAGAGCCTGCACAGCGGCCTCCACTTCCAGATAATCATCGGTGATGAGGGCTTCGACACCGTAAGTCTTGGCCGCATCGCGCACATCGCGGGCAAATTCGCGGCTGTAAGTGCCCATGCCAACCACTTCATAGCCCATCTCAAAACGGGCGACGCGGGCAGCGGCGATGACATGGGTGGCATCGCCGAAGATGAACACCCGTTTGCCGGTGAGGTAAGTTGAGTCGATGGAGCGGGAATACCAAGGCAGGCGGCTTTCTTGTTCCTTCAAATAAGCCTCAGCATGGGCCTCATCAAAGCCCGCAAGAGCGCAGACTTCGCGGACAAAATCCTGCGTCGCGCCCACGCCGATGGGCACTGTTTTCGTATAGTCCTGACGAAACGTCCGCTTGAGCCAATCGCAGGCGATCTTGCCGTTTTCGGGGTAGAGGCAAACGTTAAAGTCCGCCTGTTTGAGCGCCAAAATATCGTGGGCAGATGCGTCCAGTGGTGCCACCACATTGACCGTGATGCCTAGCCTCTCCAGCAGGCCCACAATTTCGCGCACATCATCGCGGTGGCGAAAGCCCAGTGCCGTGGGGCCAATGATATTGCAGACCGGTACACCGTGGTCCTGCTTGTCCGGCCCGTGGGGGGCGATCACCCGGCAGATTTGGTAGAACGTCTCGGCCGCGCCCCAATTTTCCTTTTTGGAATAGGAGGGCAATTCCAGCGGGATGACCGGCACGGGCAGGCCCAGGGTTTTGGACAGGCCACCGGGGTCGTCCTGGATCAATTCGCCGGTGCAGCTTGCGCCCACAATCATGGCGGCGGGGTTGAAGCGCTTTTGCGCATCGCGGGCGGCATCCATGAACAATTCACTGGTGTCGGCCCCCAAATCACGGGCCTGAAATGTGGTGTAGGTGACGGGCGGGCGCTTCTTGCGCCGCTCGATCATGGTGAACAGCAGGTCCGCATAGGTGTCCCCCTGCGGGGCATGCAGCACGTAATGCACGTCCGTCATGGCGGTGGCGACGCGCATGGCCCCCACATGGGGCGGGCCTTCATATGTCCAGACGGTCAACTGCATCACACGGCCAATCTGGTTCTACGGTTGAGGGGACGCGCAAAAAGTTCGGCCAGATCACCAGATTGCTCAAAGCCCTGCACAGGGGTGAAGACCAGTTCGATGGACCACTTGGTGGTGAGGCCTTCCACCTCCAGCGGGTTGGCAAGGCCGAGGCCGCAGACCGTCAGGTCCGGTTTGAGAGAGCGGCAACGTTCCAGTTGTTCATCCACATCCTGCCCTTCGGAGACGGTCACATGGTCGGGCAGGGCATTGAGATCGTGGGTGAGCAAGCGTTTGTTGAGATAGGGGGTACCCACCTCGGTCAGTTCCATGCCCAATTCCTGATGGAGGAAACGGGCCATGGGGATTTCCAATTGACTGTCGGGGAACAGAAAGGCCGACTTGCCCTCCAGACGTTCCCGGTGCAGCGCCACCGCCCGCTGCGCCCGCTGCATGGGGGCTTGGACAGCCTTGTCGAAAACGCTTTGTGGCACGCCGAATGTATCGGCAGCCTCTTTCAACCAGCCATGGGTGCCCTGGGCGCCCAGCGGGAAGGGGGCTTGAATGATTTGTGCACCCCGGTCTTCCAGGGCACGAGCCGTGTCCGTTAGGAAAGGTTGGGCGAGCAGGTAATGGGTGTTGGGCCCCACCGGCGGCATGTCGTCGGCCAGGCGGGCAGGCAAGAAGCGCACATGGCCCAGGCCCATCTGTTCAAACAAACGGGTGAACTGATCTTCCACCACATCTGCCAAAGCACCCACCACCATAAGCGCAGGCGGCGCGCCCACCGGTTCTGCTGGTAGCGTGGGAACGAGGCTTGCCAGACAAGCATCTTCCCCTTGCGTAAAGGTGGTCTCTATGCCGGAGCCCGAATAGTTGAGAATGCGCACGCCGGGATTGTGGCGCGTGGACAAGCGCTCGGCGGCGCGGCCGAGATCGAGCTTGATAACTTCGGATGGGCAGGACCCCACCAGAAACAGCAGCCGAATTTCCGGGCGGCGGGCCAGCAGCTTTTCCACCACGGCATCCAGTTCGTCATGCATGTCTGCCAGCCCAGCCAGATCGCGCTCTTCCATGATGGCGGTGGCGAAGCGGGGTTCGGCAAAAATCATCACCCCGGCGGCGGATTGCATAAGATGGGCGCAGGTGCGCGACCCGACGATGAGGAAAAAGGCGTCCTGAATTTTGCGGTGCAGCCACATAATGCCGGTGAGGCCGCAAAAAACTTCATGCTGTCCCCGTTCTTTCAAAACGGGCCGTTCCCGACAGCTCACGGGTTTTACCGGGGTGTTGGTTTCGTCGGGTTTTGGGAAAAGACGGGTCATGGGGCGGCCCCCATGGCTGTTTTTGGCTGTGGACAAGCCAAGGGTTCGGCGGTTGTCGATTCTACCGCGCCAAAGTGTTTTGACACTTTTTTGGACGCGGTTTGCAGCCGCGCAGCGCGCAGTTTCAGGACGAATTGTATGGCATTGACCACGTAGGCGGCATAGGCGGCCAGCGCCAGGAACAGCAGGCCCGTTGGGTCAAGCCAACCACCCCAGAGTGCGGCCAGATAGGCTGTGTGCAGGGCGAGCACGGCGAAGGAAAAAACGTCTTCCCAGAAGAAGGCAGGGGCCAGCAGATATTGGCCAAAGACCACCTTTTCCCAGATCGCGCCGGTGACCATGATGGCGTAAAGAATAAGGGTTTTCAGAATGATAGACGCAGTGGCCACGGCATAGCCTTCGCCCGTTGCCAATGTGCGGATGACCAAGGCCAGGGAGATGGCAAAGACCACAAATTGGAGCGGTGCCAGAATGCCCTGCACCAAGGTCCAGCGGCTCTCATCGCGGCGCTTGCGTTGCTCGGGCGTGTAGAGGCCAGCGGGCAAACCGGATGTATGATTGCGCTGTTCCATCGTCCTCGTTCGATCCCGAATTATGGCCAAAGGGCCTTTTGCTAACCCGATGCTACGCGGGCATGTGTCCAAAAATATGGACAGTTATGAGTAAATTGTGTTGGGCGGTTTTTGTCAAGAATTCTTGACGTATCGTAAAATTGACAGCACTATGGTCGCAGGGAGCCGCGCAAGACGAAAAGTGGTCAGATTCTTCAGGAGCCGATTTCATGTCCGGCGATCAGTTAGAGCGACGGAAAGTGATAGAGCATTCGGTTTTTAATCGGATCATTCCGGCTTTGCTGGCGAAGCCGTCTTCTGTAGGCTTATCGGGCAACCAAAATGTCCCGAAAGCGCCGCACACCGCCCCCATGGCCAGGCCAACCGTCCATACGCTTCCTGCGCAAGAAGAAGAGGGTTTTGCCCGTTTGCTGCTTAGCGGTGATGCTCAGGCATGTGAGGCGCAGTTTCAGGCACTTCGCAAAGACGGTTTCGCTGTTAAAACGCTGTTTTTGGATCTGCTGTCGCCTGCATCTGTTTTACTCGGTGAAGCGTGGCTTCACGATGAAGCGGGTTTTGGTGATGTGACGGTGGGTATGTCCATCGTCCATGGCCTGTTGCGCCGGCACAGTGATGCCTTGGCCGATGAAATCAATGCCCGTCCACGGGCTGAGAATGTTTACATTTTTCCGCTGCCCCTCGGTCAGCATGTTTTTGGTGCCACCATGGTGGAGGAGTTTTTCCGCGCCCATGGCTGGGGTGTGCATTCGGGCCTTTATCGCGAAGAACACGATGTGCTGGACGCTGTGGAGCGGCGTTTCTTCGATGTGGTGGGCATTTCGTTCAGCGTCCACAGCGATGTGCAGCGGTGCGCAGACCTGATTGCCGATCTTAGGACAGCTAGTAAAAATAAAAATCTCATCGTTATGGCAGGCGGTGCGCCCTTTGTGGCGCAGCCCGATTTGGTGAAAACGGTGGGGGCTGACATGACGGCGGCCAATGCACAGGAGGCTGTGGAGCGGGCGGAGCAAATGGTCGCCCACGTCAAATGAGCGGGTATATGATTGTTTTTGCGCATCTTTTGATGTACCGCGGATAGGGAACCTTCTGAATATAGATAGACACTGTCGGGAGCCAGTGTCTTGGTTGAGGATCAGATCTTTGGACGAACAAGTCTCCCGCAGCACAGAAATGCATTTTTCCCATGGTCCACGCCATTTTTCCGGCCTGGACGCGGATGAAGCTGCCCAATTGGTGGCGAAAGCAGCTGATGTGGCGCTGGTGATCGACAAAGATGGCACGATCCGCGATGCGGCTTTCAGCCAGGAAGCCCTCTTTCGCAATGGTGGTCGCTCTTGGATTGGGCGCAAATGGGTCGATACGGCCACCGAAGAAAGCGAAGATAAAATTGTCGCACTCATGGAAGAGGCCTGGGCTGAAGGCACCATTCGTCCGCGCGAGATAAACCACTCCTTGCCCCATGGTGATGACGTTCCGGTGCGCTATTCGGCCGTTTGGGTAAATGACGAAAAAGTGCTGGTTGTCTTCGGGCAAGACATGTCGGCCATTTCGGGTCTTCAGCAAAAACTCATGCATTCTCAACTGGCTGTGGAGCGGGAATTTGCCCGGCTCCGCGCCGGCGAAATGCGCTATCGCATGATTTTTGAGCTGTCCGACGTGGCGTTGGTGGTGGTCGATGCTACGACGCTGCGGATCAATGATATTAACCCGGCTGCCCTGCGTCTTCTGAGTGTCAAACGCAGGGGGCTGGACGACATTAAAATCGAGCATCTCTTCGATGTGGAAAACGCGGACGTGCTGCACAAATTGCTGCGCGCCACCATTGAAGATCAAAACGAAGAAGACGGCACGCTGGCCCTGCGCAATGGGGAAGAGCTTGCTATTTCAGCGACCCTGTTCCGGCAAGACCGGCGCAGCTATCTGCTGCTGCAATTGTCGACCGATTCCGGCAATGTGGTGCCGCTGACCTATGCCATAGAGCGCCAGACTTTAGACCTGATGGAGCAAATGCCGGATGCCTTCGTCATCACCAATGAGGCGCGGCAGGTTTTGCATGTGAACAGCGCTTTCGTGGACCTTCTCAATCTGACCAGTGCCCGGGAAGCCCAGGGCGAGGCCATGGACCAGTGGTTTGAGCGGCCCAAGGTGGACTGCAACGTGTTGTTTTCCAATGTGCAGGAACATGGCAGCGTGCGCCGGTTTGCAACGGTGATGCGTGGGCGCTTTGCCCGGTTGGAAAGTGTGGAGATTGCCGCATCGCGCATGCAAAGCGGCGACGGCACCATTTTTGGGTTCCTCATTCGCCCGGCCGCATCGCAAGTGGTCTCCAGCGAGACCAACCCGTCCTCACTGCCCCAGTCTGACGAGCAAATCACTAATCTGGTGGGGCACATGCCCCTGAAGGATATCGTGCGCGAAACCACGCAAATGATTGAGCATCTATGCATTGATACGGCGTTGGAGCTGACCAAGGGTAACCGCGTCTCAGCGGCGCGTATGTTGGGTCTCTCGCGCCAGAGCCTTTATGCGAAGCTGGCGCGGGACAACGATGATAACTAGGGTTTAATTGTCCATGAATTCGGACATACAGACTGTCATTCTAAATTGACACTTTAGTCAGGCCTTCCTATCCTGCCCGCATGGAAACGGCCTCCATCCCCACGGTTCATGGAACGGTCGCGTCATCGACGGATGGGGCGGTGGTTCGGGTGCGTCGTTGGCCCCAGCCCTTGGCGGTTTTGGAACTGCTGAAGCCGGTGACCTGGTTTCCGCCCATGTGGGCGTTTGCTTGTGGGGCGGTGTCTTCGGGCCAGTCTTTTTCCAGCAATTGGTTGCTCATTTTGGCAGGCGTGGTGCTGGCGGGTCCGCTGGTTTGCGCCATGAGCCAAGCGATCAATGATTGGTATGACCGGCACGTGGATGCCATTAACGAACCGAATAGGCCGATCCCTTCGGGGCGTCTGCCAGGCCGGTGGGGGCTTTACGTGGCCCTTGTGTGGACCGGCTTGTCCCTGCTGATGGGGTTTGTGCTGGGCCCGGTGGTGCTTGGGGCCACTGTGGTTGGGCTTCTTCTTGCATGGGCCTACAGTGCGCCGCCCTTGCGACTCAAAAACAATGGTTGGCTGGGCGCGGCCGCTTGTGCGCTTTGTTACGAAGGGCTTGCGTGGTTCACCGGTGCTGCCGTTTTGCTTTCCGCGTTTCCCGATGGGCGCATCGTCGCTCTGGCTTTGCTTTATTCGCTGGGGGCCCATGGAATCATGGTGCTCAACGATTTCAAATCCATCGAGGGTGACCGGGCTATGGGTGTGAACAGCCTTCCGGTGCAGCTTGGCGCTGCAAGAGCTGCCCATGTGGCCTCGGTCACGATGGCCGTGCCCCAAGGCTTGGTGGTGGCTTTGCTGTGGCATTGGGGGCAGGGCGGTCATGCGCTTGCGGTTGCTCTGCTGCTGGTCGCTCAACTGGGCTTTATGGCCCATTATTTGTGGAATGGGCCAAGTCTTGACGCCAACCCACGCCGTAATGCGGCTTTCTACAACCTGTTCGGCGTTACCGCCTATGTGAGCGGCATGATGGTTTCGGCCTTTGCCATCGGGGCCTTAACTTCGGGGGCAGGGGCATGATGGGCTCTTATGACAAGACTGGTGGCCTTTCCTGGCTGGGCATTATCCGGCTTGGTTTGGTGCAAACGGCGCTGGGTGCCATTGTTGTGCTCACCACCTCCACACTGAACCGTATCATGGTGGTGGAATATGGCCTCGTGGCCATGCTGCCGGGCGCTTTGGTGGGCTTTCACTATGCTGTACAAATGAGCCGCCCCCGCTGGGGCTATGGGTCCGATGTGGGTGGCAATCGAACCCGCTGGATCATCGGCGGCATGGCGGTTTTGTCCCAGGGCGGCGCTCTGGCGGCGTTGGGCACGGCGCTCATGGGCACCTATTTTTGGACGGGCCTTCTGGTTTCCATTGTGGCCTTCGCCTTGATCGGGCTTGGTGTGGGGGCGTCTGGAACTTCATTGCTCACTCTTTTGGCCACGAAGGTTGCCCCCAGCCGTCGCCCCGCCGCAGCCTCCATCGTGTGGATCATGATGATCGCCGGGTTCGTGGTGACCGCCATCACGGCTGGCGCGCAGCTTGATCCTTACACGCCGCTTCGATTGGTTATGGTGTCCAGCAGCGTTTCGGTAATCGCTTTCATCGTGGCTTTGTTGGCCGTGTTGGGCATTGAGAAAGGGGGGCAGCAAACCGCGCCAGTGCAAAAGCCAAAGGTGAAGGCCAAGCCCAATTTTCGTGCAGCCTTCGCCGAGGTGTGGTCGGAGCCCCGCGCACGGCAATTTACAATCTTTGTGTTCGTTTCCATGCTGGCCTACTCGGCCCAGGATTTGATTTTGGAGCCTTTTGCAGGCCTTGTTTTTGCCTATACACCCGGTGAGTCCACGCAGCTTGCGGGCATGCAAAATGGCGGCGTGATGGCGGGCATGATTATCGTTGCCATCTGTGGCAGCGCTTTGGCCCGCCTGTCCACATTAGGGGCCTTGGGCCGTCTGCTCGGCTCCATGCGGTTTTGGGCTGTGGGCGGGTGTCTTGCCTCTGCGCTTGCCTTTCTGGGCCTTGCGCTTGCTTCAAAAATTGGCCCTGCCTGGCACCTTCAAGCCAATGTCTTTGTGCTGGGCTTGGCCAATGGCGCATTTGCCGTTGCCGCTATTGGCTCAATGATGGGCTTGGCGGGGGAAGGCACTGCGGGGCGCGAGGGCACCCGCATGGGTCTTTGGGGCGCATCGCAGGCCGTTGCTTTCGGGTTGGGTGGGTTTTTGGGCACGGTGGCAATCGATATTGCGCGCGCCATCGCGGGCAATGAAGCCACCGCTTATCAAGCCATTTTCATGGTGGAGGGAGCCCTCTTCGTGGTTTCGGCCATTATCGCCGCCAAAGTAGCGCCCTCTGCGGCTTTGGGCGCGGGGGCCGAAACACAGACGCCCGAACAATCCTCCACGCCGATTTCGAATTTTCGGCCGGGTTCGCAGCCCGGCCTCACCGCCGCCGAATAGGGGCTGCCAGGAGAGACTGATGACCGACTCTACCTTTGCTGATGCCATTGCCCAAAAGGCACGCGATCATTTTGGCCAGCTGCCTGAAACCGACACCGTGTATGATGTTATTGTGGTGGGGGGCGGCCCATCCGGTGCTGTCGCCGCAGCTGATCTGGCGGGAGAGGGTTGGTCTGTGGCGCTGTTGGACCGGGACGGGCGCATAAAGCCCTGCGGCGGTGCTATTCCACCCCGCTTGATCGAAGATTTTGATATTCCCGACGAACTGCTTTGCGCCCGCATCCGCTCTGCGCGGATGATCGCCCCGTCCGAGAAGGGCGTGGATATGCCGATTGAAGATGGTTTCGTGGGCATGGTGAACCGGGAAACCTTTGATGAATTTTTGCGCCAACGGGCGGTGGAGGCGGGTGCGTTGCGCCTCTCAGGCACGTTCAAAGCGCTGGAGCGGGATAAGGCTGGCAACAACGTGGTGGTCTATCACGACCGTGCAGAGGAAGAGGTGCGCGTGATCGCACGGCGCGTGATTGGCGCGGACGGCGCACGCTCAAAGGTGGCCAAACTGGGCTTGCCTGGCGTAAAAACGCCGCCCAGCGTTTTTGCCTATCACGAGATCATTTCAATTGATGACACCACGCCCGTGGGCGAGCACTATAATGCGACACGCTGTGATGTGTATTATCAGGGGCAGTTGTCACCGGACTTTTACGCATGGGTCTTCCCCCATGGTAATACAGCCAGCATTGGCGTTGGCTCTGCCCATAAGGGTTTTTCGCTGCGCGGTGCGGTGAAGGAATTGCGGGCAAAGACTGATTTGGCCGACGCGTCCTTGGTGCGCCACGAAGGTGCGCCAATCCCCATGAAGCCTTCAAAGCGCTGGGATAACGGGCGTGATCTCATCGTCACCGGCGATGCTGCTGGCGTGGTGGCTCCCGCTTCCGGGGAAGGCATTTATTACGCCATGGCCTGTGGGCGCATGGTAGGCCAAGCTGTCCACGAAAGCCTTGTCACGAATGATGGGCGGGCGCTTGCGGAAGCACGCAAAACCTTCATGCGTGAACACGGCAAGGTGTTTTGGGTTTTGGGTATTCTTCAGTATTTTTGGTACGGCGGGGACCGGCGTCGGGAGCGTTTCGTTAAAATTTGTGAAGACAAGGATGTGCAGCGCCTCACATGGGACAGCTACATGAACAAGCGCCTTGTTCGGCGCGAACCCATGGCGCATTTGCGCGTGTTTATAAAAGACATGGGCCATCTTTTAGGTCTGGCCCGCACCTAGAGCATCGCGCATTCAAACCGAAGCAAAAATGGCTGCCTCTGACACAGCAATGCAGTGTTTTGGACGCATTTTTAGATGCATCACTGCTTCTTGTAGAATGCGGGATCGTTCAATTTGTTGGCGTTTTTAACATCACCTCAGATCGCGCTGGTGGTTCTGGCCGTTCTCGTTTTGGAGACGGTGATTTTGGTTTGGTTTTGGCAAAGCAAACGCCGGGGGCTACCGCCGCGCCAAACGCTGTTCTTTTTGGGGGCCGGGGCCGGGTTTGCCCTGGCGCTTTACAGTGCCTTGGCAGGCGCTGGCGCTATTTGGTTGAGCTCCTGCCTTACGGTTGCATTTTTGTGCCATGTGGCAGACCTTGCCAGCCGGTGGCGCTAGGACGCCGCCCTTTTGATGTAGATTAAATGGGAGTAAGGCATGGCGCGCACCCGCATGGTGATGGAGTTGGGCATGGGCACCGATCTACAGGGGGCCAATTACACCAAGGCCGCTTGTCGGGCTGTCCACAACGCCCTTCGGCAAAACTCGCTGAGCGTTTATGATGCGTTTGGCGTTTCCCGCGATTCCATGGATGTGGACATTATCATCGGTGTGGCCAAGCCGGACGAGGTGGATGTGGACGCGGTCGCGGCTCTGCTGCCCTATGGAAAGCGTCAGGTTATTTGCCATCGCGGCGGGATGGATACACCCAAGCCCGATGGGGGCGTGACCGTTATGGCCAATGCAGCGCTCATCGTGCATTTGGATTTGCCTGAGGGCAAAAGCTGGAGCCCGTCATGAGTAATCTCAAACGCATCATTTTGGAAATGGGTACGGGCAACGACCTCTATGGAGAGGATTACACCAAAGCCGCCCGGCGCGCCGTGCAGGACGCGATCCACCATTCGTCACTCACCTTTTTCCGCGCTTTGGACATTGACCCCAATACCATGGAAATCGAACTGAACCTGGCCGCCCAGGAACCGGACCTGATCGACCTTGCTGCCGTGGCGAAGGAATTGCCTTACGGCCACGTTACGCCCAAGGCCATTTTCGGCGGGCTCAATGTGCATGATCCTGTGACCGACCGCACAAGCGTAATTGTCAACGCAGGCATTGTGGTGCGTGTGCCTTTGGCGGAGTAGCTGTTTGCGCCGGTCATAGCTTCATTCAAGCGCAAGCCGCGTTAAAGCCGTGAGTGCCCTTTTCAATACGCGTTGTCAGGTTTGCTGGTTAGAACGTAAGCAGAATTTTGCCCTGGTGACGGGCGCTTTCCATCAATTCGTGGGCTTGCTTTACATCCTCCAGGGCAAAAGTCTTGTGGGTGTGCACCTTGAGGGTCCCATCGGCGAACAGGGGCCAGACTTTTTCTTCCAAATCCTTCGCCAGAGCAGCTTTATATTCCGGTGGCCTCGGGCGCAGAGTGGAGCCGGTGAGTGTAAGGCGTTTGAGCATGATGGGCATGAGGTTCGCCTGCACCCGTGAACCGTGGTTGAAAGCCAATTGCACAATGCGACCGTCTGGATTGGCTGCTTTCAGGTTTCTCTCCACATAAGCCCCGCCAATTATGTCGAGAATGATGTCCGCGCCGCCGCCCTCTTTTTTGACGACTTCCACAAAGTCCTCATCGTTGTAATTGATGGTGCGATCCGCCCCCATGGCGCGACAAAAGGCGAGGCCCGCTTCCTTGCCGCTGGTGGCGAAAACGCGAAGGCCCATGGCCTTGCCCAACTGGATGGCGGTGGAGCCAATGCCACCCGCACCCCCGTGAACCAGCAAAAGCCCGTTTTCAGGAAGCGTTTGGTTGAAAAAGAAATTGCTCCAAACGGTGAAGTAGGTTTCGCAAAGACCCGCGGCATCTGCTTCAGAAACGCCGCGGGGCAGGGGCAGGCAATGGCGTTCATCAATGGCGGTGTAGTCAGCGTAGCCACCGCCATTAGTAAGAGCGCACAATTTGTCGCCCACCTGAAAGCGGCTCGCTCCATCGCCAGTGGCGACCACTTCGCCGGAGACTTCCAAGCCCATAAGGTCGGATGCGCCGGGGGGAGGGGGATAAAAGCCCTTGCGTTGGATGATGTCCGGCCCATTCACGCCCGCCGCCGTGTTTTTCACCAACACATGGCCGGCGGGCACTTCTGGCAACGGGCGCGAGCCGATGGAGAGCACATCGGGTGTGCCGGGCTCGGAAATTTCCACAGTGCGCATGGTTTCGGGCAGGGCGGTCATGGTGTGTTCTCCGCAGGTCGGTTACCCCTGTTTATGGGCAAGAGGCAGTGAACGGAACCGGCAAAACACTTTCCCCGCCGGGGGATATGGTGGATAAGCGGCCAAACTCTCTTCTTTTGGACCCATCTCCCCATGAAAATGCTCATCCTTGGCGCGTCATACGGCTCGCTGCTTTCCACCAAAATGCTGATGGCGGGGCACGACTGCACGCTGGTGTGCCGGGAAAAGACGGCGGCGCTCATCAATGCCGAAGGCACGATCGTGCGCATGACTCTGCGAGGGGAAGATGCGCCACGCTTGTTGAAATCTGGTGATTTCACGGGTCGCGTAGACGCAGCTACGCCAGACGATGTGGACGTGGATGCTTATGATATGGTGGCGCTGGCCATGCAGGAGCCGCAATATGGGGAGGCTTCTGTGAAGGCGCTGTTGGGGCGTGTTGCGGCCAGCGGCAAGCCGTGCCTCTCCATCATGAACATGCCGCCACTCCCCTATCTGCAGCGGGTGGAGACGCTGGCGGACGCGGATTTGAGTGACTGTTTTGCAGATGTATCCGTGTGGGATGGCTTTCAGCCCGGTCTCATGAGCCTGTGCAGCCCTGACCCCCAAGCCTTCCGCCCACCGGAAGAGCAGGCCAACTTTTTGCATGTGGGCCTGCCCACCAATTTCAAGGCGGCTGCGTTTGCAGATGAGGCCCATAATACACTGTTGCGTCAGTTGGAGGCGGACATTGCTTCTGTTCGATTGGATGGGAAAGATGTGCCCGTGAAATTGCGGGTGCATGAGTCGCTCTTTGTGCCCATGGCTAAGTGGAGCATGCTGCTGACCGGGAATTACCGTTGTGTCACCCGCGATGGGGCTCAGGCCATTCGCGATGCCGTGCATGGCGATCTGCAACAGTCCCGCGCAGTCTACCATTGGGTGGATGAATTGGCCCGCAAACTGGGGGCCGATGCTGCCGATCAGGTGCCCTTTGAAAAATACGCCAAGGCGGCTGAAAGCCTGTTGAAGCCATCTTCGGCGGCCCGCGCCATCGAGGCGGGTGCTTCGCAAATTGAGCGGGTGGACCGGCTGGTGCAAAAGGTTGCTGCCCAATTGGGCATGCAACATGAGGCTGTGGATGAAACGGTGGCCATTGTCGATGCCCGTCTCGCTGCCAATGGTGCTTAGGAGATCAGCCCCATGAAAATGAACCGCTTGGGTCGCACCGACATCATGGTGTCCGAACTGTGTCTTGGAACCATGACGTGGGGCTCGCAAAATACGCAGGCTGAGGCCCATGCGCAGTTGGACCGGTCGATTGATGCGGGTATCAACTTTCTCGATACGGCAGAGATGTACCCCACCACGCCCCGCAAGAAAGAAACGACCGGGCTGACAGAGGAACTCACCGGCACTTGGCTTAAGGGCCGAGCGGACAGGGACGATATTATCGTTGCCACCAAGGTCACCGGTGAGGGCAATAGTGACATCCGTGATGGCGTGCGCGTTACCGGCGCCATTGTCCGCGATGCTTTGGAAGGCAGCTTGCGGCGCTTGCAAACGGACCATGTGGACCTTTATCAACTTCACTGGCCCAATCGGGGCTCATACCACTTCCGCCAGCAATGGACCTTCAACCCGCGCGATATGGATGTGCAGGACATGGACCAAGAGGTGGCTGATATTCTCGGTGAAGTCTCCAAGCTCATTGATGAAGGAAAGCTGCGCACCTTTGGCCTCTCCAATGAAAGCGCCTGGGGCACCATGAAGTGGCTGTCGGTTGCGCAGCAACATAACCTGCCCCGCGTGGTTTCCATGCAGAACGAGTATTCGCTGCTTTGCCGCCTATACGATACGGATATGGCTGAACTGAGCTTGATGGAAGATGTGGGCCTGCTGGCTTTCTCCCCGCTGGCGGCGGGCATTCTCACCGGGAAGTACCTTGATGGTGCCATTCCCGAAGGGTCTCGCCGTTCGCTCAATGAGGATATGAACGGGCGCTACGCGAACCAGGCGGTGACGGCTACGGAACTCTATGGGCGAGTGGCGGACAAGCACGGCATCGATATGGGCCAGATGGCGCTGGCTTTTTGTTTGACGCGTCCCTTCATGACCAGCGTCATCATCGGGGCCACCAATATGGAGCAGTTGGAGACGAACCTCGATGCCGTCAATCTTTCACTCAGTGACGGGGCGATGGCGGATATTGCTGCGGTCTATCGTGACTGGCCCGCGCCCATTTAGAGCGTGCCACGCTTTGCTTGAAACGCTCTGGTGGCGAAGAGCCACCCGGCAAGAGTTTGCCGCGCCCGCGCAGCGAAGGCCAACAGGCCGACAGCGTGAGCGCAAAAGACCTGGAGCGCTTCCATCGCCGATGGACAAGCTCTAGGGCCAGCAGATCGCGGACTAGGTCCAGAACACATATTCTTTTGGGGCGGGGCTGAAACGGCTCATTTTAGGGTCGCAATCGCAACAGTGCTGCGACATTGTCGCCGTAATGATGGGCTGCCGCCCGGACACTCTTTTCACACCATCCCAAAGCGCCTTTTTCCAAACTGCGCCATATTTTGAGGGACAATTCAGCCATGGCTTTCAAAACAGACATCGAAATCGCCCGCGAGGCGAACAAGAAACCTATCCAGAAAATTGGCGCTAAGTTAGGCATAGGGGCTGCTGATCTGGTGCCCTACGGCCATGATAAAGCCAAGGTGAGTGCTGAGTTTATCAAGGGGCTGGGTGACCGTGAGAACGGCAAGCTGATTTTGGTGACGGCCATCAATCCAACGCCCGCCGGCGAAGGGAAGACGACCACGACTGTGGGCTTGGGCGATGGTCTTAACGCCATTGGCAAGAAAGCAGCTATTTGCATTCGCGAGGCCTCCCTTGGCCCTTGTTTTGGCATGAAGGGCGGCGCTGCCGGGGGTGGCTATGCGCAGGTGGTGCCCATGGAGGAAATGAACCTGCATTTCACGGGTGATTTCCACGCTATCACTTCGGCCCACAACCTGCTGTCGGCCATGATCGACAACCATATTTACTGGGGCAACAGCCTGGAGATTGACCAGCGCCGCGTGAGTTGGAAGCGGGTGCTGGACATGAATGACCGCGCCCTGCGGGATATTGTGACGTCGCTGGGTGGCGTGCCCAACGGTTTTCCCCGTCAGGCTGGGTTTGACATTACGGTGGCTTCGGAAGTCATGGCGATCCTGTGCCTCGCCAATGATCTGGAAGATTTGCAAGAGCGGCTTGGCAATATCATCATTGGCTATACCCGGGACCGCAAGGCTATCACCTGTAAGGATGTAAAAGCCGATGGTGCCATGACCGTGCTGCTGAAGGATGCCATGCAGCCCAATCTGGTGCAGACACTGGAGAACAACCCGGCATTTGTGCATGGTGGCCCATTCGCCAATATCGCCCACGGCTGTAACTCCGTTGTGGCCACTAAAACGGCGCTGAAACTGGCGGATTATGTGGTGACGGAGGCCGGTTTTGGCGCGGATTTGGGAGCTGAGAAGTTTCTGAACATCAAATGCCGCAAGGCCGGGCTTGCGCCTTCCGCCATCGTCATCGTGGCCACCATTCGCGCCATGAAGATGAATGGTGGTGTGAAAAAGCAGGAATTGGGCGCGGAAAATGTGCAGGCCGTGAAAGACGGCTGCGCGAATCTGGGCCGTCACATCGAAAACATCAAAGGTTTTGGGGTGCCCGCTGTGGTGGCCATCAACCACTTTGCTGGCGATAGCGAGGCTGAGATTGAAGCCTGCATGGAATATGTGAAGAGCCTGGGTTCAGAGGCAATTCTTTGCAAACACTGGGCGGACGGGTCCGCCGGGGTCAAAGAGCTGGCCACCCGTGTGGCGGAAATTGCGGACAGCGATATGGCTCAATTTCAAACCCTTTACCCTGATGACATGAGCCTGATGGGCAAGATTGAGACCATCGCCAAGCGCATTTACCGGGCGGACGAAGTGCTGGCGGATAAAAAGGTGCGAGACCAGTTGCGTCAGTGGGAGGATGCCGGGTTTGGCAAACTGCCGGTCTGCATGGCTAAGACGCAGTATTCCTTTTCCACAGACCCCAATTTGCGCGGTGCACCCACCGGCCACTCCCTGCCCATCCGGGAAGTGCGGCTCTCCGCCGGAGCAGGCTTTGTTG
Organism: Pseudomonadota bacterium; assembly: GCA_039198355.1. Classification (GTDB taxonomy): domain Bacteria; phylum Pseudomonadota; class Alphaproteobacteria; order Rhizobiales; family Rhizobiaceae; genus Pseudahrensia. The sequence goes on along the minus strand of JBCCTO010000001.1, from coordinate 67,875 downwards.
TGGTGGTCTGCGGTGAAATCATGACCATGCCCGGGCTGCCCCGGGTGCCGTCTTCGGAGAGCATTATGCTCAATGATGAGGGCCAGATCGAAGGTCTGTTCTAGGTTTTGGCTGCGGGTAAGGGAGCAAAACGGACATGAGTGCAACGATTATCGACGGCAAGGAATTTGCCGCTTCCGTGCGCGGTAAGGTGGCTGACCATGTGGCGCGGTTGAAGGTTGACCATGACATCACGCCCGGCTTGGCCGTTGTGTTGGTGGGGGAAGATCCTGCCAGTCAGGTTTATGTGCGCAATAAGGGCGAGCAGACGGTGGAAGTGGGGATGAATTCCTATGAGCACCGGCTGGAGGCGGACACGGATGAGGCCACTCTCTTGGCGCTCATCAACGATCTGAACGATAACCCAAAGGTTCACGGCATTTTATGCCAATTGCCCCTGCCCAAACATTTGGATGAAGACCTCATCACTAATGCCATCAGCCCGGCCAAAGATGTGGACGGGTTTCACATTTCCAATGTGGGCCTGTTGGGGACCGGGCAAAAATCCATGGTGCCTTGCACGCCGCTGGGCTGTCTAATGATGCTGCGCGATCATTATGAAAAGCAGGGCGAGGCGCTTTCCGGCAAAAATGCTGTTGTGGTCGGGCGTTCCAACATTGTGGGCAAACCCATGGCGAACCTGTTGTTGAAAGACAGTTGCACCGTCACCATCGCCCACAGCCGCACGCAGGACATTGAAGAGGTTTGCCGTCAAGCCGACATCCTTGTGGCTGCGGTGGGGCGGCCCGAAATGATGACGGGTGACTGGGTGAAGGACGGGGCCGTGGTCATCGATGTGGGTATCAATCGCATCGAAATACCGGGCCAGACTAAAGAAGACGGGTCACCCAAGACCAAGCTGGTGGGGGATGTGCATTTTGAAAGTGTGGTCCAGAAAGCTGGTGCCATCACGCCCGTGCCTGGCGGGGTAGGGCCCATGACCATCGCTTGCCTCCTGGCCAATACGGTGACGGCGTGCTGCCGTGCAAATGGTTTGGATGAGCCTGAAGGCCTAACGGCTTGACCTATTCTTTCACCTGACTACCTCATAGGCCGACTCGATCGGCCTATCTCGCGAGGCTTTGAAAGATCCGCCGATCAAGTCGGCGGATGGCGGGTTTTTCGGGCGTGTAAAATCCTTCAAACAGGCATAATCAGACAATCGTTACCGTCACGCCCGGATCATCCGTTATGCCCAAGGTTGCCAGCACATCGCCGCTGCCGCCTTCGATGAATTCGTAGACATCACGGCTTGCCAGAGTCAGAGACTTGGTGGTGTTGAGCACCCATGATCCCGTGGTGCCGTTTTCCAGGAATATGGTGTCCCCCATATTGCCAAAGATGGAGACGCTGTTGGTGAGCGCGGCGATGGGGCTCAATCCGCTCAGGCCGCTTATGATGCCCGGGCTGCCCGTGTCAGACATGGCAAACACATCGTCGACGCCAAGGCGCAGACTTGTTGCGCCCGGCGTTGTGATGGAGAGCGTCTCGATGCTGACAATCGCATCATTGCTCACAGCGGTGAGGTCGATATTGCCGCCATCTGTGAATGTAAGCCCGTCGCTTCCCGCACCACCGTCCATGCGTTCAAAAGCAATGTCGTCGGAATAGAGCACATCATTGCCACGGCCGCCGTCGAGATTGTCCGCACCGCCTTCGCCGAAGAGCAAATCGCCTCCATCGCCGCCAATGATAGTGTCCGCATTGCTGGTGCCGGTGATCGTATCATTACCGGCTGTGCCCAGCTGGAACTGCCTGCCGTCAAAGTCTCCACCATAGACAAGATAGGCTGCGCCATCGCCCGGCGTGGTGCCGTTATTGCCCGGTGCGCCGATAAGGAAATCGTCAAAGCCGTCATTGTTCACATCTCCGGCGCTGGATACAGCGTCGCCTGAGAAGGAGCCTGCAAATTCGCCGGTGAGGGAAAAGCCTTCCGTTGTGCTTCCGATCGTATCGAACGTAACCTGGCCGGTGAGGCCCTGACCGCCGTAGATGACGAAGGTTTCGCCGCTGTTGTTGCTCGGTGCATCCACAAATTTTGCGCCGATTACCAAGTCATCAATGCCATCGCCATTAATGTCGCCCCCATTGGCCACATCGGTTTGGCGGGTGGAGCCGGGGGGCGTGAAGTAAACGCCGTTAAAGGTTCCGGCCTCAATGTCGGCGGTGGTAATGGTGCCGGTGATGGCTTGACCACCATAAAGCACGAATACACGGGTGGAGACGGCCTGATCGGCGAAGATCAAATCCTGAATGCCGTCATTGTTGAAATCGATATTGCCTGCCAGAGACCAGCCCACCCCTTGGCCGGTACTGGTGCCGTTGACCTGGAAGCCCACCGGGTCACCCGTTCCACCGCCCCCCACATTATTAAGGCCGATTTCCTTGCCGCTTATACCGCCGGTCAAAGCGCCGGCTTGGGAGAAGTCTTGACCACCATAGACCACATGGATGGCACCCAAGGTGGAGCCTGCACCACCATTGGAATTTTGCAGGGAGGATATGGCCACATCGTCGATGCCATCCCCATTGAAATCGCCGATATAGTTCATGTCGAAACCGGCAAGATCAGGAATATTTTCGCCAATAAACTGCACGCCCTCCAGCGTGCTGGGAATGCGCCGCTGGTTCAGCTCAATGGTGCCATCGCCACCGGTGAAGCTGGCAAAGTCTTGCCCACCGAAAATCACATAGGCATTGCCCACAGCTCCCGTCGCTGTGGGGGCACCCACAAGAATATCATCGACACCATCAAAGTTCAGATCGCCGGCAATGTTGACCGAATAGCCCAGATTTTGGTTTAGATCGCTACCTTCGATGGCAAACCCTTCCACACCACTCACGGCACCGATGAGACTGGTGGAAATCTGGCCTGAAGCGTTCGCGAACGAATTAAAGTTCTGCCCGCCAAAGACGATATAGGCCTTGCCGCTGTTTATATTGCCGCTGTCATCGTCGAAGACTTCGGTGAGAACGAAGTCTGATACGCCGTCGCCATTCACATCTCCGCCCCCGGCGATGGAAAAGCCCATGCGGTCGCCGGCAGCATCGCCCACAAACTCAAAACCGCCTGTGGTGGTGATAATGTCGTTGAGGTTGACCTCACCATCCCCATTGGGTGTTGCGCCAAAATTGGGGTCGGTGCCGCCCAGCACAATGCTGGTTGCGCCCACTATGGAACTGCTCACCGTTGTGTCAGGTCCGCCGATGGCGAAGTCATCATAGCCGTCATTATTGATGTCGCCGATATTAGCCACAGCCGTGCCCAGAACACCCCCTTCGGGATCGTAGAATTGCGTGGCTTCGATATTGGCCACGTTGCCGGTGACCACATCGCCCAAAGCTGATGTGGCTGGCGGCGCGTCGTTCACATCTGCTACGTTGATGGAAAGAACGGCCGGCACCATGGCCGTGGTGCCGTCGGTGGCCGTCACCGTGAGGGTGGACGTGCTGTTGAAGTTGAGGGGTGGCGTAAAAGTTAAGCCTTCCAGCGCCCCCAGTGTTGCATTGATTTCCGCCGCCGTTCCCACAAGGGTGACGCTGCCTGTGCCATTGCCGCTAATGTCAGCTGCAATCAGCCCGCCGGGCACATCATCATCCACCAGAAGAACACCGTCGGTGACCGAGAGACCAATCGTCAAATCTCCGGCGGAATCCACATCGGCAAATTCCAGATTGTTGATGAGAATGGGTGTCTCTTCCACCGCTGCGATGGCGGTGCTTGCGCCGATCACCTGTTGCACGCTCACATTATCCAGCGCGGGGCCGGAATTACCCGGTTCCAGCGTTTGGAACGTAATAGCGGTGCTACTGCCTGTGGCGGTGAAGAACAGGCTGCGTTCTTCCCACTGCATGTTCGTTTCGGTGCCACCGGCTGTGGTGTAGGTGAAGTCTTGGGAGTTTCCATCCACGATGACCCGTAAATCATCGGGCGGAAAACCGACGGGGGCGCGGGACATGTTGAAAGTGAGTTCGTAGGTCTCGCCCGGGATGGTGACGATGGTCTGGCTTACGCTGCCCTGGCCGAGACCGTTCAGGTCCAAATGGGCAATGCCCTCTGCGTTTTCGCGCGTGCCGTGATAGTGGTCTACGCTGGAAAGGCCCACCGTCCAGTCCGCAATGGCCGTGCTGCCCGCATTCACTTGCGTAAACTGCCCGCCCGTCGGCCCTTGTTCAAACCCGCCATTGGAGACGAGATCTTCGCCGGTTGTCACTTTCGTAGTATCCAGCGTGGGTGCATCGTTTACCGAAAGCACATTGATGCTGATGCCGTCCGACGCGGTGAGCGCGCCGCCCGACCCGGTGTTCCCATTATCGCTGATGGAGAAGTTGACGTTGGCGGTGCCGCTAAACTCGCTATCGGGGTTAAAGGTGAGATTGTTGCTCAGCACATAGCTGCGCACGGCGCTAATTTCGCCGGTAACCGTGCCGCCGCTGCCGGAGTTGACGACTGTGACAGAACCACTGCCTGCTAGGACAACTTCCCCATCGGTGGCAGAGATCGTAAGCGTCACATTCTGAAAGCCCGCGTCCACATCGGCCAACTGGAATTGGGCGGCGGACACGAAGTTCAACACGACAGGCGTGTCTTCGTTGGTTGTGGGAGCAATCGATGCGTTGATGGTGGGCGCGTCGTTGACGCCATTAATGTTGATTTGAATGTTGTGGGTATCGGAGAGCGCTGTGCCCGCACCGCTCTCGCCCAGATCGTTCAGGGTAAGCTGAATATTGCCCGCACCGGCGCCCACATTGTTCACATTGCCCGTGAACGTGACCTGATTGGCCACTTGAAGAAAATCTTCAATGTCTTCAACAGCCCCCACAAGGCGGAATCCGCCGCTGATCGTGGTGACCGTCACATCCGTTGTGGAGCTGGAGGCCAAAGCCAGCGTGCCGCCGGTGGCGGTGAGGTCAAGCTGAACGTCCGCCGTGCCGGCATCCACATCGGCAAGATCCAGAGTGGAGAAGTTGACAACCGTTGCGGTCTCTTCCGTTGCCACGGCGGCGACGGGGGCGGTTATGGTGGGCGCATCGTTTTCAGGGCTTACGGCGATGGTAATGCTCGCCGTGTCTGTCTGCGCCGGTTGCCCTTGATCGCCCTGGTCGTCGGCCACAATGGTGAGCGTGTCATTGCCTGTGAAGTTGAGATTGCCCGTGTAAGCGAGGCCCTCAAAACTGCCAAGCGTTGTGTTGATGGCGGTAAGCGTGCCCAGAAGGCTCACCACGCCGGTGCCATTATTGGTTACCTGTGAGGACGTCAGACCGCCAGGTACGGTTTCATCTACGACGAGCGTGCCGTTAAGCACGGAAAGGGTGACCAGCGTTGCGCCATCGGCATCCACATCGCTGATTTGGATGTTGTTGATGAAAGTGGGGGTGTCTTCGGCGGCGCCGGTTTGGGGGAACGCCCCGATGGTTTCCTGCACGCTCACATCATCAATGGCAGGCCCGCTGGACCCCGCCTGCGGCGATGAGAACGTGACCGTTGTGCTGCTGCCCGTGGCGGTGAAGAAAAGGCTGCGCTCTTCCCAGCCCATATTTGTGGTTGTGGTGGAGCCGTTTGAAAAGGAGAATGGCGTTGTGGTGCCATCAATGGTGACGTTCAGGTTTTCCGTTGGGTCGCCCGCCGGGTTACGGGCCATGTAGAAGGTCAGCTCATAGGTGCTGCCCGGTATGGTGGTGATGGTCTGGGAAAGCGTGCCAGCGCTGTTGCCATTGAGATCAATAGACCCCGTGCCGTCCTCAGCCGACCATGTCGTGCGAATATGGTCCACGCTCCCGGCGTCCACGGTCCAATTGGGGATGGTGCCATCCCCTGCGTTCACTTGAACGCCACTATCCGTTGGCCCGGCAGGCCCGTTTTCAAAACTGCCATTGGCAATCAAATCGACGGGGAAGGTGATGAAGCTCGTCTCAATCTCCGGTGCATCATTCACCGCCGTTGTGTTGACGGTAATGGTTTCGTTGGCGATTTGTGCGCCGCCACCGCCAGTGTTGCCCAAGTCGGTCATCAAGAAGTCGATGAACCCGCCATTGATGTCATTGGGCAGGCCCTGGAATGTCAGCTGGCCGGGGACTTGAAGAAAATCCTCAATGTCCTCAATGGCGCCGACAAGGTTGAAGCCATTGGCGATGCTTACGACGCCCACACTGCTGGTGGAGCCGGAAGCCAGCGTGATGGTGCCGTCGATTGCGGTGATGTTCAGCGAAACACTGGCCGTGCCCGCATCCACATCGCTAAAGTCGATGGATGATAGATCAATAGTGGTGGCCACATCTTCCACCACGGTGGCTGTGGTGGGGATGCTCATGGTGGGCGCATCGTTCACATCGGAGACACCGATGGTGCGGGTGGCTATATTACTGCCCAGAGCATTATTGACCTGGATGGAGAGCGTCCGGTTGCCCGGACCGGGGGTATCGCTCGTGGACGAGAAAGTGATCGCTTCGATGGCTAATTCATAATTGGCCAGCGTGTCTGGGCCGGAAAGTGTGAGCAGACCGGTAGCGCCATTGTAACTACCCGTAATGTTGGGCGTGTCGGAGAAATTGAGTTGGTCCCCGTCGACAAAGCCACTGGAAATGGAAACTGTGGCGCTCGTGATCTGCGTATCATCCACATCCGTAATGGTGGCGTTGTTGGTGATGGAAACGGCTGTTCCACCTTCGGTATAGGATGTGCCCGTGATGGCCGCGCTGACCGTGGGTGCATCATCAATAGCGTTGATGGTGACAGCGGTGTTGACCTGTGTGGTTTGCGCGCCGCCTGTGCCTGATGCCCCGCCATCATTGGCTATGACGCTAATGATGCCGGGTCCGTTCACGTTCGCATTGGGTGTGAATGTGGAGGCTCCATTGGCAGCGAAATGGGCATTGAGCGCGTTGATTGTGCCGGTGAAGACAATGTTGGACGGATCACTGCTGTTGATGGTCACGCCCGGGCCAGCAGATTGCACCGAGAGGGTGCCCACATTGGAACCGATGGTGACGGTGAAAATATCCGTGGCCGGGTCAGCTTCCGGATCGTTGAAATTCAGCCCTGTGAAATTGACGTTGGCAAGCGTGTCTTCATTGGTGGTCAGCGTAGCGGGTACGCCGCCAAAGCCGGGCGGGTCGTTTACCGCTTCCACTGTCACAACACGGCTGGCGATGGGCGAATTCACGTCGCCATCATTGACCGTGAATTCGATAGTGCGGTTAGCTGTCGAAGGGTCTTGGGAGGCGTTGGTATAGCCCACGCTTTGCAGAGCGGTCTGATAATCCGCCACGCTGGCCGTACCCGTGAGCGTGAGAATACCGGTGGAGGGGACGTAGGTGCCGGTGATACCCAGCTGATCGGTGAAGTTGAGAACATCTTCTAAGGGTACAAAGCCAGTAGTGATGGCGATGGTGGCACCTTCCAGATTGGTATCATCCACATCGGCCACAGTGAGCCCGCCGTCGATGGCCAGATTGATCTGGTTCTCCACATAAGCCGTAGTGCCGCTGCTCGTGGTCACCGTAGGCGCGTCGTTGCCCGCAGTAACCTGCACGGTTTTGGTGGAGAGGACGGACGTATCCGTGCCGTCATTGGCGGTGAAACCGATGGTCCGGTCGCCGGTGTCCGGCGCTGCCGACGTATTCTCATAGGCCACGCTTTGCAGGGCAGTTTGGTAATCTGCCACTGTGGCGGTGCCGGTGAGCGTCAAAATGCCGGTTGTGGGTGCGTAACTGCCGGTGATGCCCAATTGATCGGTGAAGCGCAGGAAGTCTTCACCGTTCACAAACCCGGTGCCGATGGAGACCGTGGCACTGCTGATGGTGGCGCTGTCCACGTCTGAAAGGGTCAAGCCGCTGTCAATGGCGGCGGGGGAATCACCTTCGGCAAACAAAGTTGGGCCAGTGGTGTTCGTCAGTTCAGGTGCATCGTTGACGGGCAACAGATTGATGCCAATGCTGAGTGTATCGTTAAGCGCGCCGCCGCTGCCTGTATTGCCGCCATCATTGATGGTGAAGAAAACGCGGTCATTGCCGGCTGAATTAGCAATGGGCGTAAGAACGATATTGCCGCCCAGCACATAGGTTTCCAGATCGGCGATGGAGCCTGTGAGGGTGTCGCCGAGCAGTGTGAGGCCCGAACTGCCGAGATTGTTGAAGGCCAAAGAGCCATCGTCGGCGGTGACTTCCAGAGCAACATTAGTGCCACCTGAATCCACATCTGACAGGTCAAAATTGATGGGCACGATGGCGGTGGGCGTGTCTTCGGTCACGTTCAGCAGAGGGGTGGTGTCAAAGGTAACGCTCGGTGCATCGTTGACGTCATTGACCTGCACCACCTGCGTTTCGCTATTGCTGCCCTGGGCGTTGGTCACCTGAAACGTGATTGTGCGGTCGCCGCTGCCCGGTGCATCACTGGTGGAGGCAAACTCAATCAGCGAAAGGGCCGTTTGATACTCCGCGATGGTATCGGTGCCGGTGAGGGTTAAGACACCGGTGGCGGCATTGTAGCTGCCGAAAATGCCGTCCATGTCATCAAATTGCAGCTCATCCCCGGCCACAAAGCCGCTCGTGATGGAGATTGTCGCGCCCGTGATAGTCGCATCATCCACATCGTTGATTGTGGCACTGCCCAGGATTTGGATGCCAGTTGATCCTTCGCCATAGACGGGCCCCGTACTGGAAATGGTCAGTGATGGTGAATCATCGACAGGGGCCACATTGAAGGTGTTTGTGAAGAAGTTGAACAACACGCCACCGGTGTCCCCCGTATTGCCATTGTCAATGACGCGGGTTTCGATGGTAGTGGAGCCGTTGAAATTGGCATCGGGCGTGTAGGGAATATTGCCGTTCGTGGCAAAATATGTGCCCAACTCGGTGATGGAACCGGTGAAAGTGACCGAGGATGGGTCGGTGGTATTAACGGTGATGGTAGTCGAGCCGGAAGGCGCAAATGTGCCATTGGCGGCGGAAAGCTGAACCGTCAGGTCTGAACTCCCAGCATCCGGGTCGCCCAAAACGAGGTTGGTGAGGTCAAATGTGGTTGTTGTGTCTTCCGTGGCGATAAAGAAGCCCGGTACGCCGGACAGGGTGGGACCATCATTGACCGATTCCACCGTTATCGTGCGGGTTAGAATGGTAGACGTGGCAATTCCGTCCGTGGCGGAGAAGGACAGAGTGCGGTCTAGGTTCGACGGATTGTCAGAGATATTTTCGTAGGTGACGGTGCGCAGCACCTGTTCGAAATCTGCCACCGTGCCCGTGCCACTGATTGTCAAAATGCCGGTGGAAGACTGGTAGTTGGCTGCCAGTGCCGTGCCAGTGGTCGAGGCTGATAAGAAGTCTTCACCGGAGGCAAAGTTGCCCGCAATGGCCACTTGAACCAGTTGCAGGTTGGTGCTGTCGATATCGCTGATTTCAGCAAGGTTGTTGACGATGACAGCCCCGTCGCCCTCCGTATAGGCATTGTTGCCGGTAACGTTGGATAGTACAGGCGCATCGTTTACCGGTGTGATGGTGAAACTGACATCCGTGGAACCGGTCTGCGGCCCGCCCGTGCCCGTGGCGCCGCCATCATCGGCCGTCAGCGTAATGGTGCCGGTGGCATTGCTGTTGGCGGGCGGCGTGTAGTCCACACTGGCGCCGCTGAAGTAGAACGAGAAATCGTAGGCCGTGCCTTCGAAGGTAATGGTCTGGCTGTCCACCTGGGTGACGGTCACCGGGGAGGAGGAGCCGGGCGTTGGGTTGCTCAACGTCCCAATGTCGGTGGTCAGTGTCAGCGTGACCGTATCGCTAAACTCGTCCCCATCCACATCGCTAACGCTCACATTGCTGAGGTCCAGCGAGGTGACCGTGTCTTCAATCACCGCAAAGCTGGTGGGCAAGCCCGTAACCACGGGGGCATCGTTCACCGCTTCAACATTGACGCTGACAAAAGCCTGGGTGCCCAAAGCCGTCCCATCCGATACTTGCACCCGGATGGTGCGTTGATCGGTGGAAGGATTCTGCGAATTGGTGGTGAACTGCACCGTGTTGAGCAGCGCCTCATATTGCGCGTGGGTCGCCGTGCCATTGATGGTCAGCGTGCCGGCTCCGCTATCAAAGACCGAGGTGAAGCCCGGCGTTGTGGGCAGAAAGAGCGTGTCGCCTGAGTTGAAATTGCCGGTGATGCGAAGCACGGCGGAATCGATGGTGGTGTCGGCGGCGTCCACATCGGAAATGGAGAACGTGCCATCTAGGTTTACGCCCACGTTGCCTTCTTCAAAATCGGCAGTTGTGTCGCCTGATACCGCTAGCGTTGGCGCGTCGTTGACGGGTGTCGTGTCCACCTGAATGCTGGCCACAAGCACATCGGTGCCACCGCCCGAGCCGGTATTGCCACCATCATTAAGAAAAATCTCGATCGTATCGACGGCGTTGCCCTCAGCATCTGCGGGCGGGGTGTAGGCAACAAAACCGTTGCCACCGCCAAAGAAACTGTTCAGCTGTGCCAGCGTGCCGGACACATTGGTGGTGTTGCCATCCACGGGCGTAACGGTAACACCGCTCGAACCGGGGATGGCGAACAGGTCTGCACCGTTGGAGGTGAGGAGCACGTTGAGCGTGCCGCCTTCCAAATCCACATCGTCCAGAAAAACGCCTGAGAAATTGATAAAACCACCGGAATCTTCATTGCGGGTGAGACTGACGGGAAATCCGGTGCCGGTTGGGTCATCATTCACGTCGCTTGCGGTGATGGTGAGCGTTGTGCTGGCCGATTGCTCGCCATCGGTGACTGTGACAGCGATGCTGTCACTGGTGCCCCGTTCAGACCCGTGTTCATAGATGACGTCGCCAGCGGCAAGCTGTGCCTGGGTGAAACTGGTGATCGCAATGCCCGGCGCGCTGGCAAGGCTGACAATGCCTTGGGTTGGGCCGGTTGTAATTGTGTAGGTCAGATCGCCATCGGCGGTATCGGGGTCAATGGCAGTCAGGTCGCTGGTGGTGATGTCGAAGGCTGTGCCATCGTTACCGATGGTTTCTCCATCCCCCGCCAGCGCAGGTCCATCGCTGCTGCCTTCAATAGTGATGGAAATCGTGCTGGTGGCGGTGCGGGGATCGCCGTTATCGTCCAACGTGTTGTCGGTCAGGAGATAGGTGACGGTTTCCACAACGGATTGCCCATCGCTGAGCGAGTCATAGGCGCTTCCCGGGTCAAAGCTGTAGGAGCCGTTGGAGTTGACCGTGATCGTCCCACCCCCATTGAGGGTAATGGTTGCGGAGCCACCGGAGGGGATGACGGCGGTTTCATCATCATCCTGAATTTGGACAACCTCTAGCACATCCGGTGTGGGCGTGATGTCGGGGTCCGCATCATTGCCAATGAGATCGCCGGTTATGGTGCCATTGGCGGCATTGCCTGCCGCATCATCGGGAACAGCGATTGGGGCATCAGGAAGAGCCAGAATGTCGATGACCAATTGGGCTGATGTTCCAAAGGTGCCATCATTAATTTCGATGGACAGCGTGCCCTGATCGTCCGCATTGGGTGTGGGAGCGTAAATGAGGCCGTTGAGAGCGTTGGTGACTTGCTCCGCCGTGCCTTGGATCACCAGCCGCTCATCATTGGTGCCTGTACCCTCAATAATGGTGACTGTGGCTCCCGAGGGCAGGGTGACGGTGGACCCGGCGATCAGTGTTGCGGTGAGTACGGAACTGCCATCATCGTTGATCTGAAAGCCGTTTAAGACGACCGAACCGTCTTCGGGGACGGTGAAGGAGCCTGCAGAAATCGTGATGATGGGCGATGTGTTTTCGACGGGTTCAGCATTAAGCGGCGGTGCGCCTGCTTCGTCTTCAGTTTCCTCAGCTGCGACTTGGTCTTCCTCGTTACCGGCTCCGGCCTCGCGTTCCTCGGACGGCTGCTCAAGGGGATTGCCTTCCAGATCGCTGGAGGTGGATCCGCTCACCCCCAGGGCATCGACACCCTCGCCACCCAGCTCGGAAATGTCTTCAGAACCGGTGGTGCTCGTGGCCCCTTCCAGTGTGTCGGAAGCAACCTCTGTGCCGAGGCCGGAACTGCCCAGATCGCCCCGCTGGTCGGGATCATCGGGGTCAGGAGCATTGGGATCAGGCAATTGGTCATTATTGTCGTTGGGATCCTGCGGTGCGCCGCCGGCATCGGTTTCCACAAATTCGCCGCCTTGGGTGACCCGCAGATTGGCGCTTTCGAATGCGCTGAAGGCTTGGCTCAGGACAATCTGGTCTGCATTCAAATCGTCCAGCGTGCGGGGCACTTCCCGCGTTTCGCCTTCCACCGGCGAGATAATCCACTTGGTTTCCGTGGCCACCACGTCCGCCACTACAGTGCCGTCCAGCCGCGTGATGGTGAATTGGCCGGTGGTCCCGTCCGGGTCCTCGTTGAGAGAAACCTCCACCCGCGTGACGCCATTTTCCGTGACGATGTCGATTTTCACCGTCGTGCCGCGAATGCCCATGGTGGCGGCGGGGGTTTTTACTTCCATCCCGCCGGTTTTCGCCACTTGACCGGCGATGAAGACGAAACTGCCTTCGATCAGGTTGAAAACGACCGAATTATCGTTGGCCGACGGGTCGTAGATCATTTCGTCCAAAACCATGCGGGAATTGGCGGCGAGGGTGAAAATGGTGCCATCTTCAAAGGTGATGGAAATGGACGCACCGTCACCGGTGCTCACCACATCGTTTTGGAAGACTTTTGTGGTGATGGTGAGCGGTTCAACGGTACCGTCTGACCGCTGGACTGTGGCGGTGCCGGACACGGCTTCCACTTGCCCAATAGCTTCCGCACCGGCCGCGCCCGCAAGGCCCGGCGCACCCTGAGCAACCTGACCGGGGAAGGGTGGCCCGGCCAGAATTTCAACGATGCGGCCCTCGATCTCATTGCCTTCCGGCGAGCGCAACGTTGGTGGGTTAGCGGTGGAAAAATAGTCTACAATGCGAACGGTGGGTTGGCCTTCGTTGACCAATAGAAGGTCTGGCCCAGCGCGCTCAAACTCCGCTTTGAAAAGCAGGTTGGCTTGGGGAATCAACACGCCTTCCGGCGCGCTTTCCAGCACAATTTCCAGTTTTGTGTTCAGCTCAACGCGGGCGTCTGTGCGGGCCATGATGTCGTTCTTTCAGCGCAAGGGGCAGTGTGGGCTGCAAGGGTCTGGAAAAATTCGCATTTTCCGGCCCCAACTTACCATCCAACCGCTGCGAGCAACAGTGGGATGGCCAAACATGCTTACTTTGCACGGGTCTGTGGCGTATGTGCCGCGATGCACACCGCCGTTTCGCTTGCCCCCGAAACGCTGCCAGTGTTTCACTCCATGAAGGTGACGGCAATAAGGTGGCTCCGCTTGACGGGATGCTTGACCGTGGGTCGCCATTTGGTGCGAAATGCGCCAAAAATCCGGGGGGCAGCGGATTACATGCACACGTGGGGATGGCTTGGCATTTGACCTAAAAAAGCTGGCCTTTGGGTTCAGACCCAAAGAAGGCAGGCGTCCTGCGGGGGTAAAACAAAGCCTTTGGAAGCGCTTTGGCATGGCCCGTTTCTGGGGGCTTGTTTTACTGGCTGCACTGCTGTCCTTGCGGGTTTCAGACCCACCCGTGGTGGAAATGCTGCGCGCGCAAAGTTTTGACTTTTATCAGAGGGTTAAGCCGCGCGAATTTACGCCACTACCCGTGACCATTGTGGACATTGACGAGCGCAGTCTGGAAACGCTGGGCCAATGGCCCTGGCCCCGCACCCGCATGGCAGAACTGGTGGACCGCTTGCGCCAGATGCAAGTGCCCGCCGTGGCCTTCGACATTTTGTTTGCTGAGGAAGACCGGCTTTCGCCCGCACTGGTAGCGCAAGATAACCCCAATTTATCAACCGAGTTGAAGCAGGCGCTCGCCCAATTGCCGTCCAATGACAGTGTGTTTGCACAGAAGATCAGTCAATTTAGGGTGATATTGGGTCAGTCAAGCGTGCGCAGCGTGGCGGACAATCGGGACGAAAAGCGGGAAATGCGTGATGCGCCCCATGCTTTTCTCGGGCCAGACCCTAAACCACTCATGTTTAATCTGCCCGATATCATACAGAATCGGCCCGAGTTTGAAGCGGTTGCCACCGGGCGTGGCGTGTTCACGGTTGTGCCAGACGTTGACGGCGTGTTTCGTCGAATCCCCATTGTTATGATGGTGCAAGATAAGGTGCGGCTGGGCCTTGCGCCTGAATTGCTGCGCATCGCAACCGGTGGACGGGCGACGGCCATACGGTCTGACGCAGCAGGTATTACGCGCGTGGATTTGGCCCGGGGGGTGCAAATTGCCACCGATAATACCGGGCGGGTCTGGCCCTATTTTACCCATAGCAAGCGGGAGCGTTTTGTTTCGGTTGCCGACATTATGGAGCGTAAAGTGCCCCCCCAACGCTTGGCGGGGCACCTTGTACTCGTGGGCACGTCGGCAGTTGGACTTGAGGATTACCGCGCAACGCCCATGAACACGCTTATGGCTGGCGTGGAAATTCACGCACAAGTGCTTGAGAATATTCTCTCTAAATCCATGCTGGTGCGCCCCAACTATGCCATCGCTTTGGAACTGGGCGTCATTCTGGCGCTTGGTCTGTTTGTCGTCATGCTTGTGCCCCATCTGGGGGCGCTTTGGTCGATAATTTATGCGCTGGTGCTTTTGACCGGCTATTTATTCGCCTCGTGGTACGCATTTTCCAACCATCGGCTCTTGCTCGACCCGGTTTTCCCAGTCGCTTCCACCATGGTGCTTTTCGTCGTCATGGCCACGACGAACTATTTGCGTGAAGAGCGGCAGCGTCGGGAGACGCGGGCGGCCTTTGGGCAATATGTTTCCCCGGCGCTGGTGGACCAGTTGGCTGATGACCCGGCCAAGCTGGAACTGGGGGGAGAAACGCGAGACCTTTCCGTTTTGTTCTCCGACGTGCGCGGCTTCACCGCCATTTCGGAGAGTTTTAAGGACAACCCCCAAGGCCTGACGGAACTGATGAACCGGTTCCTCACCACCATGTCCAACGCGATTTTGGACAAGGGCGGCACAATCGACAAATTCATGGGCGACGCGGTCATGGCCTTTTGGAATGCGCCGCTGGAAGTGGAAGACCATGAACTGGCGTCCTGTCGGTCGGCCCTCGCGATGATCGAACGGGTGGATGCGCTTAACGATGCGGTGGCGGAGGAGGCGAAGGCCACCCTTGCTGAAAACCCGGACCGAAAACTCACCATCCACCGCATCGATATCGGCATTGGCATCAACAGCGGCGCTTGTGTTGTGGGCAATATGGGCAGCGAAAACCGCTTCGATTACACGGCGCTTGGGGACACCGTGAACGTGGCTTCTCGCCTTGAAGGCCAGTCTAAACCCTATGGCGTGAAAATCGTGCTGGGCTCCTCCACCGCTAAAGCGGTTGAAAACGAAATGGCCACGCTGGAGATCGATCAGATCCGGGTGAAGGGTAAGGACGAGCCGGAGCGTATTTTTGGTCTGTTTGGGGACAAAGAAAAGCTGGAACAGACAGATTTTATCGCCGCCCGCGCCCTCAACCGCACCATGCTGTCGGCCTATCGCACCCAGGATTGGTCATCTGCTTTCGAAGCCTTGGAGATGCTGCGGGAGCTAGATGACCGCGTGAAGCTGGGCTTGAGCGATTACCTCTTCATCTACGAAACCCGCATCGCCGAATTCCGCGCCAACCCACCTGGGCGTCATTGGGATGGGGTGTATACGGCGACGAGTAAGTAGGAAGGGCGCCAGCTGCAATTCATCCGGCCTTATGAGGTCTGACGATAACTCTTCCCCTCATTGCCGGAGGTCCGCAAGCCACGGGTCTTGCTTCCATTCCGGCAATCCATGCCGCTTGATTGAACAAATACGGAGTCTGACGGAATGGATACCTGGGACAAGCCCGGGCATGAGGGGAGAATGGACGTTAGCCATCTCAGTCCCCATTAAACCAGTGAGCGTCCATGCCCACCGTATTACCGCTCCCGCAGCGCTTCTGAACGCGCACGCAGCACCGGTTTGAGCAAATAGGTCAGCACGGTCTTTCGTCCTGTTTGAATGTCCACGCTGGCGACCATGCCGGGGATGATTTTGTAGCTTTTATCGCCGCGCTTCAGAGCGTTTTCGGCGGTGCGGACGATGACCTTGAAAAACTCTGCGCCCTCTTTGTCTTCCACCGTATCGGCACCGATGCGCTCCACGGTGCCCTGCAAAGCGCCATAGATGAGATAATCATATGCTGTGAGTTTGACGGAGGCTTGTTCGCCGGTGCGGATGAAGGCCACGTCTTGGGGGCGGATATTGGCTTCGATAAGGAGTGAATCCTCGAGAGGTACAATCTCCATAATATCCCGCCCGGGCTGCACCACGGCGCCGATGGTAGAGACGTTGATCTTATTGACCACTCCCCGAACGGGGGATTTGAGCGCCGTGCGGGTGACGCGGTCGGACGCGCCGCGAATGCTTTCCAGCACCACCGATAATTCGCCCTGCAATTTGGCCAGCCGCTCTCGGGCGGTGAGAATGTAAGCTGAGCGGGCGGTGGTGATCTGGTTGTTGGCTTCGGCGATAGCGGCTTCCAGTTTGGGGATGCTGGCACGGGCTACATCGAGATTACCGTCAATTTCAGCCAATTGGGTTTGTAGGCGCAGCAGGTCGATTTCCGGCACCACGCGGCGGCGAAACATGCGGCGGGTGAGTTCCGTTTCCCGGGCCACCGGTTTGCGGGTGGCGTTGAGCTTGGTGATTGTGGCGTTGACTTCTTCGAGTTCCGCCTGCCGCTGTTTGAGGCGGTCTTTTAAGACTTCAATTTCGCTCTCAACCTGTTGACGGCGGGAGGCAAAGACCTGTTCCTCGGCGGCAATGGCGCGGGGGGCGGCCACCACCAACGCTTCGGGGAAGGAAAGAGCATCCGCCCCTGCCGCCTCCGCCTCAAGACGAATTTGCTCCACCTCCAGCGCACGGCGCTTTTCTTGCAACTCGCCCAGCGAAGAGGAAAAGCCGGTGTCGTCGATCTGGATGAGCGTGGCTCCGGCTTCAACCGTTTCGCCCTCTTTCACCTCAATGGCCTGAACGATGCCACCTTCCAGGGTTTGGATCACTTGCACCTGGCTTGACGGGATAACGCGGCCAAGGCCGGTGGTCACCTCCTCGATTTCAAACCAGGCTGCCCACGCGATCAGCGCGCCGAGACCGAGCAAGATAATGGAGAGCACCGGCCATTGGCTGCGGCGGCGGGATGCTGCGTCGGCCTCTGCGATGGAGTTGACGTATTGGTCTTCGATCTGATTGCCAAACATCTAGGCGCCTCCTTTGGGAGGTTTGGCGGCGCGGGTTGCTTGCACATTGCCGACAGCAATCTTGGGTCCCGCCTTTGGGGGATTGCTGTTTTGGGTCAGCGCGGCCATCACGTCCTTATAGGGGCCATCGGCCAGCTTTTTTCCCATGTCCAATACGATGAGCCTTTCTGAAATGGCGGCGAGGGAATGGCGGTGGGTGCACAGGATCAGCGTTACACCTTCCGCTTTTAGTTCTGCCAACCGCGTCGTCACTTTCGCTTCGGTGCCATTGTCCATGGCATTGGTGGGTTCGTCGAGGAATAGGATTTTGGGGCGGCGCAGCAGAAGGCGGGCTAGGCCGATGGCCTGGCGCTGGCCACCGGAGAGGCGGTTGCCTTTCTCTCCGATATATTGGTCCAGCCCCTGCGGGTTTTCGGCGATGAAATAATCCATGCCCGCCAAATAGAGGGCGCGGTTTAGTTCGGCATCGGTGGCGCGGGCGCGGCCCAGCATCAGGTTTTCTCGGATCGTGCCGGAGAACAGGTCCGGGTCTTGGGGCAGATAGCCAATACCGGCGCGCAATTCTGCCCGCTCATATTGGGCAAGCTCCTGCCCATCCACCAAAATCAGCCCTTCGTCAGCCTCCAGCAGTCCGGCAAACAATTTGCCCGTGGTGGATTTGCCGGAACCCACGCGGCCCAATAGGCCCACGCACTCCCCCGGTTCAATTTTGAAACTAACATCTGTAAGAGCAGCCTGGGGTGCTTCCGGGTAGGTGAAGGTGATGTTGCGAAATTCCAGCGAACCATTGGTTATGCGCAAGTCACTGGAGACTTGCGCAGTGGTTTCCACTGGCAAAGCCATGACGCTGGAAATGGCACCGAGGGATTTGAAAGCGTGCTGGGCGCGGATGAGGGTTTGCGAGATGTTGCCCAGCGGGGCCAAAACACGGCCGGCCAGAATATTGGCCGCGATCAGCCCGCCCACGGTGATTTGCCCGTCGGAGACCAGATAAACGCCCCACAGGATGATGAACACGCTCACGCCCTGTTGTACCAACATGGTGCCGGAGGTGGCGAAATTGGACCAGAAACGGGTTTTGCCGATAATGCGGGCCGAAGCGGCAACGGCATTTTCCCACTCCCGCTGCATGATGGGTTCGCTGTTGAGGCTCTTGACCGTCTCAATACCCAGCAGGCTTTCCACAAGAACGGTATGGCGTTTAGTGGCCAATTGCTGGCTCTTCTCCACGGCATTGCCGATGGGAATTTGGGCGATGAGCGCCAACACAATCACGATGGGCACGGCCAGCAGCGGCACCAGCGCGATGGGGCCGACGATGAACCAGAGCACTGCCACAAATATACCGATAAAGGCCAGGTCGATCATGGCCACGAAAGACGTGGAGGAGAAGAAGTCCCGCACCCCTTCAAAATCTCGAATGGCATTGGCCATGCCCGCCGCGCCGCCGGGCCGGTCCAGCAGTTTCACATTCATGGCTTGCCGGAAAAGGGTTGCGGCAATTTTGAGATCAATCCGGCGGCTCAGCGTTTCCAGAACATTGGTGCGGATGAGTTTTAGGATGAGGTCCAGCGCCAGGGCGATGGCCACGCCCCCTGCCAGTGTCCAAAGCGTCACAAAGGCCAGATTGGGGATGACGCGATCATAGACGTTCATCACAAAGATGGGCACGGCCAGCGCGAACAGGTTGATGCCCAGCGCAGCGGCCAAAATCTGGAAGAATGCGCCAGAATTTTCACGAATCGGCCCCCACAACCAATGGCGCGGGCTGGCGGATTTGTCCCGGTTTTCCGGGTCCATGCGGCGACTGGTCTGGTCGCCCTCAGCGGTCACGAACAGCACGTCTTTGGTGACGGCCTTGCGCAATTTGCGCAGGGGCATTTCCTGGTCGTGATTGCCCTCGGCAGGATCAATGAAGCGGGCCAGTTTCCGCCCTTGGGTGAAGCCAGTCAGGATCAGCGGCTCGCCGGTTTTTCGAAATACAATGCACGGCAAAACGATGGGATCGATTTCGCGCAAGTCGCGGATGACGAAGCTGGAGCGCAAGCCCACGCGGGCGAGGGCGCGGGGGAGCACGGCCCGGTCGCGGCTATCGAAACCGTCCGGTAGACTGTTGGCAACGGTGGCGGCGGAGAAAGGTTGGTCGAAGTGGCGGGCGCACCATTCAATCAAGGAAAGCGTGGGGGAGGCTAAGTGGGCCTCGTCGTCATGGTCATCCGGCAAGGGTTTGGCCGCCTGCGCTAAGGCTTCCAGTCGGGCTTGAGCGGCCGCGTCGTCTTCAACAGCAGCGGCATGGTCTTGGGCGTTGGATGCACGGCCCAACACGGGCTTACTTCAGCGGCTCGATGTGGATGTCGAACACCGCTTGAGGTTTGTCCAACACGCGCTGCTCAAAGCGGGGCTTGGCCACATTCACATGGCCGCTCGCCCCAAAATAGCTGACCAGTTTGCTCTGCGTCGCCAGCATTCGATAGGGCGCATATTGAAAGGCTGCCCGCACGGAAATGCGCTGGAAATCCGCGTTGAAGCGGGCGCGCTCGGCATCCAGCACGTCCAGCAGGCTGCGTTTGGAAAGCTCATATTCTTCACGATAGTTGCGCACGATGCGTTTATTGGCTTCCACCTGGGCCGCGAGAATGGCGCTGCGGTTGCGCCCGTTGATATAGCTGTTCCAAGCCCGTTCGGCAGCCTCTTTAATTTCGCGAATTTTCAGATCGCGCCGAAAGGCAGCTTCCCCCGCACGGGCGGCCAGCGCATCAGCCTGAGAATTGGTGGCCCCACCATCATAGAGATTCCATGAAAGGCGCAGGCCCACAAAAGCGTCCAGCCGCTCGCCGCTCGTGCCGCCCCGGTTTGTACCTGCCGTTGCGCGACCCTCCAGGAACACATTGGGGGCATTGCCCGCCTTAGCCACATCGCGGGCATATTCCGCCTCTGCGATCAGTTTGTTGTTGTTTTGGATTTCAGCATTGTTGGCGATGGCGGAGTGTACCAATGCTTCCCGTGAACGGGGAATGCGCTTGGCAAAAGTGACCTTTGTTCTGCCACGGGGCGAACGCCCCACAACGCGCCGATATTTCGCATTGGCCTCGCCCAAGGCCCGCTGGATTTCGGTCTGGACGGCGCGGGCGGCCAGAATGCGTTCTTCGATCTGAAAATTGTCGCTTGCTGGGGATTTACCCCCAGCCACACGCTCGCGGATCAGGCGGGCGATTTGGCGATGGCGCTGGATGTTTTGCTTAGAGATATGCAGGAGCTGCCGGTGACGCTCCACATCAATATAGGCTTCGATGGCGTTAAGCGCGATGGTTTCGCTCGCTGCCAAAAGGCTGAACAGGCCCGCATCCAATCGGGCCGCAGCGCGGTAAACGCTGTTGGCCCGTGCATAGCCATCGAACAGGGTGTAGCGGGCTTGAACGCCCACCTGGGCGGTCCCTTTCAGGCGGTTATTGTCTGACGGAGACAGGCTGTCGCTGGAAACAAATTCGCCGCCTGCATCGCCAAACACGCTCACGCTGGGTAGATAACCGGACCGTGTTCCTTGCAACTCACTGGCGCTCGCTGAAACATCGGCGCGGGCAGCTTTGCGAAGGGGGCTGTTGCGCACAGCATCGCGCACAGTGGCAGTCATGGTGTCAGCAAAAGTGGGGCTGGCCGTGCAAAGGCTGGTGGCGACCATGCCCAGGCAAAGCAGTAGCGCCCTGGTTTTTTTGATTACACTCGCGCTCACACCACACCCCGTTTCGAAGGACAGCGACCACAAAAAATTGTGGCCAAAAGCGCCTCCGCTTGCCGCAATTTGCTGGTGGTTCGCCAACACCCTGGAAATCCACGACAAACCATAGCGATATTCACCCCGTTAAGGAACCGGTAGCACAGGTTAACAGCCGGTTGGTGCTTCAAATTGCTTCGTATCGTAAACAGCCAATGGGCAAGTTTCAATTCATTGAAAACATTGGGTAAAATTTTACGCTTTCCGATCAAATTTTTCGCATTCGAACAAAGCGATCATTGTTCCATTCATCATTTAGCTGACTGTTGCGCCCATGACACTGCGCTTTTTAGTAGCTCGTTAATCGTGTCCCGCCACAGTGTTAAGGACGAATCGATGCTTAACGGGGTGGCAAACAATCCCCGACAGCAAAGCAAAAATCGGGGCAAACACATGCAGCATTCTCACCAGCAGATGGATGATATTCAGGACGCTATCGACATGGCGGAACTGATTGAGGCGGCTGAGGTGCTTTATCCGCCTCTCGTGTCTCAAGCTGGTGTCACAGTGACGGCCCAAGACGTAATTGCTGAGATCGCTTGTGACCGTCATCCCAATGAAACGGTTGCGCGTTTCGCCCGCGACCCGGCCGAGTTTTTGAAAGGTGGTGAGATGGTGGATGTTGGCCCCATCAGCGCCAGTTCTTTTGCCATCTTGGTGTCGGCGCTAGAGGCTGTGGCCGCCGCTGGCCATGCGCTGGATGAATTGCAAGGCAAGCGGGTTTAAAACAGGCGTGGCTGCAAGCCTCGCTGAAACCAGATCAAAAAATCTATAATGGTGTAAACGGGCGTACCCGTGGCGGCTGCGATGTCCGCAGCGTACGGAGCCATGTTGGTGCATTCCAACACCAAGGCGGCAATCTGTGGGTTATGATGGGTGAGAGCTTTGGCCGCTTCCACATTGTCTTGCCGAGCCAAAGCCACATCCAATTTGGGCTCATCGTTCAGGATCGCCTTTGTGAATTCCTGCCCGTCTTCCGTGCTGCCGATAGGTGTGTCGGGCGATATGCCCGCTGCTGCAAGATGGCGGGCAGTTAGGGATGATTTGGAAATGGTGAGGATGCCCACCTGCTTTTGCGGCGGCAAAAGGGCTTGGAGCATGGGCACTTGCAGCAGAGAAGAGGTGGCTACGGGAACGCTGAGCGCAGCGCCCAGTTCCTTTTGGAAAAGCGTGAGGAACCCGCAGCTGGTCGTGATGCCCGCAGCGCCTTCACTCTCCAGTTCTTGCGCGGCGTCAATGAAAGGGTTGAGCAATCCTTCCGCATTCTTGCGCACCACTTGATCCGGGGATGCGCCTTTCACCACTTTTTTGAGGATAGGGAAGGGGAAGCTCGCCCCACGGCCAATATCGCCAGGAATGCGCGGGAACCGGGTTTCCAGCATGAGAAGGCCGAGAGGGGCGGGCTTTTGGTCGGTATTCATGGGGCTTCCATGCGTTGCAATGTGGGAGCGGTCCGTTCGATGATCGTCGCCATCTTCAAATGTACAACCCTTTCCCTCTTTTGTTTCGGGTCCCCATGCTGTCAAGGTGTCGTTTGAAGGGGCGGAGTGACTGCGAAATTGATGCTTTCTTTCTTTCAGTTCTTCGCGCGCCACGGGCGGGCGGTTTTGATTGCCGGGTTAGTGGTCGGCATTGCCGTTCCGCCGCTGGCCATGGCCATGAAAACCTATTTGCCGGAATTGATTGGGTTTCTGCTGTTTGTTACGGCACTGCGTATTGATCCCGTTGCAGCCCTTTCAAAAGGGGCAGGTCTGGGGCGGACGGCGGGAATTGTGGTTCTCTATCAATTGTTTATACCAGTCGTGGCGCTGGCAGCCTTCTGGTTTTTGGGTTGGCAGGGTGGTCTCGCCTTGGGTCTTGTTTTGATGCTGGCCGCGCCCTCCATTGCCAGTAGCGCCAATATCGCCATTCTCTCCGGCCATGACGGCACGGGCGCTTTGCGGTTGATGGTTTTGGGCACTGCTTTGGTGCCGCTGACGGCTTTTCCCATCTTTTTCTTGCTGCCCCAGCTTGGTGAAATCAGTGCGGTCTTGGGCGCCTCCGTGCGGCTGCTTCTCATCATTTTTGTTGCAGCAATAGCGGCCGTCGTTGTGCGCCGTCTTTTCCTCAATGAAATGGCACAAACCACCGTCGAAGCGCTGGATGGTTTTGCGGCGCTCACCATGGCTGTCGTTGTTATCGCGCTCATGGCTGCCATGGGGCCAGCACTCTGGAACGAGCCATGGCGCTTTGTGGGTGTCATGATCGTGGCCTGCGCCGTGAATTTTGGGTTGCAGGTGGTGGGCTGGTGGATTGCGCCCTGGTTGGGGTCGCAACGGGACCGGGCGGGCCTGGCCATTATCATGGGCAACCGGAATTTGGGATTGTTCCTGACCGCCTTGCCCCTTTCGGTCACAGACCCATTGCTGTTGTTCATCGGCTGCTATCAGGTGCCCATGTATCTCACACCGCTGGTGATGGGCTGGCTCTACCGAAAGAACTAGCGATGTTCCTCTACGCTCATATCCACCAGCGCATTGTTGAAGGTGCGCAGGGCGGCGACTTGGGTCGCCCAACCCAGAAGGATGTTTTCGTCTTGTGCATCGCAGACGGGTAGGCGGGTGTAGCCGCCCTCGTCGAATGTTTGCAGGGCGGTTTCCAGCGTGGTGTCCGGGCGCAGAACAGGGCGTTCGTCTTCCGGATCGCGCAGTTCCGTTTCACCCTCCCCAAGGGGCGTCATGAAACTGGCAACCATCGTGGTGCGCGCCATGATGCGGTGGGGCCCATCTTTCATGCGCAAGCCTCGCTGCTCCAACTGCCATTGGAAGAAGGAGCGTCCGTGGACGGCCTGATTGATGCCGACGGCAATGGAGACCGTCACCAGCAGAGCGATGGAGAGGGCATAGCCGCCCGTCAGCTCAAATACGATGAGTACGGTGGATATGGGCGCGCCGATCACAGCGGCGGAGACGGCCCCCATGCCAAGAATGGCGTAAAGCCCGCCGGAGGACGCCAGTTCCGGAAAAAGCATGGAGGCGATGAGGCCAAATGCACCGCCCACCATGGCCCCGATATAAAGAGCAGGCGAAAACACACCGCCACCGAAGCGGGATGCGAGGGTGATGGCGGTGGCGGCTGTTTTGGCGAAAATCAGCACGATGAGCAGCCACAGCGCGTAATTGTTTTTGAGCGCATTATCAGTGGCTTCGTAGCCGATGCCCAAAACTTGCGGGAAAAACACACCAATGCCTCCCACAATCAGCCCGCCGAGGGCCGGACGCAGCCACAGGGGCATGACGATGGAACGGGCCACATAATCCGTGGCGATGAGTGAGAATTGAAAGAGGATAGCCGCAACGCCGCAAACGATGCCCAAAAGTGCAAAGGCTGGCATCTCCAGATAGGTGGAAATGTTGTAATTAGGAATGGTGAAAGCGGGGGCTGCGCCAAACCATAACCGCGAAAAGATGGTTCCCATGACCGAGGAAATGACGATGGGGATAAACGAGCGCTTAGCGTAATGGCCAAGGATCACCTCATGGGCGAACAGAACGCCCGCAATTGGTGCATTAAACGAGGCGGATACGGCGCTCGCTACGCCGCATGCCAAGAGCGTTTTGCGGCCCCAGGAGGGCAGGCGGAAGCGCTCGCAAATGGAGGTGGCGATGGTGGCGCCCAAATGCACGATGGGCCCCTCGCGCCCGGCACTGGCACCGCCCCCCAGAGAGACGGCGCTCACAAGAGCCGAGTGGAAACCCGTTCCCAAGCTAATATTGCGCCCGCCATGGGCGGTTGCCTCCATCACGTCGGCCACGCCGCCTGACCGTCGGGCGGTGACGAATCGGTCGAGATACCAGCCCACAAACAGACCTGTAATGGTGGGCGCCAACACCACCACGTACCATGGCGCGTTGGCGGCGCTGCTGGCCATGGTCTCCGCCGTGGTGTCAAGCCAGATATATTGGGTGAACTGAATGAGCTCGCGGAAAATGATGACCGCGATGGAAATGGTGAAGCCAATCACCATGGAAAGCACCCAAAGCTGAGGCTCACGGGAGTTGATGAAGGTTCGCCAATTGGGCGCCACCCAACCGGCCACGATGGTGGGCAATGTGCGAACCACGTTCAGCATTTTGCCCGGTCTCCTATGGCCTCATTCCCCTTGGATGTGTGTCAGGATTATTTCCGCCTAATCCCGATGGGTTGGCCCATAGCGTGGGGCTTTTCCAATTGCGAGTCATGCTTGAATTGTTGCTTAAGACTGGCGAACACATCGTCGGGAAAGACGGCGACGCGGGGGCCGCTCATGTCGATATGCAGCGACATGGTTTCGCAGCTGGCGGCCAGCCAACCGTCTGTGTGATGCAGTTCCGCATAGGCGTGGATGCGCTTTTCATCCAAATCCACAATGCGCATGGAGGCGCGCACCTCATGGCCCAAATGCAGTTCGCGCACATAGCGCACATGGGCCTCTGCGGTGTAAAAGGTGTGCTGACGCTCTGTTAAATAGTTTGGCCCAAGCCCCAGCCGCTCAAAGAATGCATCGGCACCCCGGTCGAAGAGCACATTGTAGTAAGCCATGTTGAGATGGCCATTATAGTCGATCCAATCCTTTTCAACGGCCATGGGAGGGGTGGTGAACGGGGAGGGGGATGCTGTCATTACGGTTGCGAGGGCGCTTTCACTAGCTACAGATCCGATTTAAGTTGGTAGGCAATTCGAGTGGTCCGTACAAGAGCATAGGGACGGGCGCACTGGGCGGGAGGAAAAGGACGATGGCTCTAGCCGATCTGGAAACGCAAAGCCGTAATGATGCGGGTATTGAAACCGCCATTGGCGTGTTGAAACAGCGCTTTGGCGAACGTTTGCAAACGGGCAAAAGCCTGCGGGAGCAGCATGCCCATACTACCACCTATATCCCAGCCCAATTACCGGATGCTGTGGTGTTTGCCGAAGCCACGGAAGAGGTGCAGGAGATCGTGCGCGTTTGCGCCGAACACGCTGTGCCAATCATCCCGTTTGGGACGGGCACCTCTCTGGAAGGCGGGGTGAACGCGCCTGCGGGGGGCATATGCATTGACCTTATGCGGATGAACAAAATTCTGGCCGTCAATGAAGAAGACTTGGATGTGGTATTGCAGCCAGGCGTGACCCGGGAAGAGCTGAATGTTCATTTGCGGGATAAGGGTTTGTTTTTCCCCATCGATCCGGGGGCGAACGCTTCGCTCGGGGGCATGGCCTCCACCCGCGCCTCGGGCACCAATGCGGTGCGCTACGGCACCATGCGGGACAATGTCATCAGCCTGACGGT
This sequence comes from Pseudomonadota bacterium, assembly GCA_039198355.1. Taxonomy (GTDB): domain Bacteria; phylum Pseudomonadota; class Alphaproteobacteria; order Rhizobiales; family Rhizobiaceae; genus Pseudahrensia. The sequence goes on along the minus strand of JBCCTO010000001.1, from coordinate 41,477 downwards.
GGTCATGCCCGATGGCAGTGTTGTGCGCACCGCCGGTCGGGCGCGTAAGTCTTCGGCGGGCTATGATTTGACACGGCTTATCGTGGGGTCTGAAGGGACGCTGGGCATCATCACGGAAATGACGCTGCGGCTGCACGGCATTCCAGAAAACATCTCCGCTGGCCTGTGCCAATTTCCCACCGTGGAAGACGCCTGCAACACCACCATCATGGCCATGCAGGCCGGTCTGCCCATGGCGCGGATCGAGTTGCTGGACGGGTTGATGGTGGAAATGATTAACAATTATTCCGGCCTCGACATGGCCGTCTCACCCTGCCTCATGCTGGAATTCCACGGCACAGACAAAGGTGTGGCCGAACAGACGGTGCTGTTTAACGACATTGCCTCTGAGTTCGGTGGCTCAGAAATCACCTGGGTGAGCACGCAGGAAGAGCGTAACAAATTATGGAAAGCCCGGCATGACGGTTATTATGCCATGCTGGCCCACCGGCCCGGTTGCCGTGGCATTGCCACGGATGCCTGCGTTCCCATTTCCCGGCTGGCAGAATGCCTTTCGGAAAGTAAAAAGGATGCGGAGGAACTCGATCTGGTCGCCCCCATCATCGGCCATGTGGGGGATGGTAATTTTCACATCACTCCCCTTGTGATGATGGAAGACGAGGACGAGCTTGCCCGTGCAGAAGAAATGATTGAGCGCATGAACATGCGCACTTTGGCCATGGATGGCACCTGCACCGGGGAACACGGCATTGGTCAGGGCAAGCGACGGTTCTTGAAACTGGAGCATGGTAGCGGCGTGGACGTGATGACAGCAGTCAAACGCGCCATCGACCCGCAAAACATCATGAACCCGGGCAAAGTGGTATCGCTGGAAACGTGAAAGTTAACTTCGCTTTAACCAGCCGTTACCATTGATTAACCGTATTGGTATCAGCCTGCCATAATTGGGTGAAACTTTTCCTGTGAGGGGTAATGCGGGAACGGTGGGCGAAACGAGAGAGATCGAATGCGGTTTTTCATCTTCATCGGTCTTTGCTTGGTGGCAGCGCTGGCCGCGGCCCTGTTCGCTCCGCTTTATATCGACTGGAACCAATACCGCACCCAATTTGAGACCGAAGCCAGCCGTTATCTGGGTCAACCCGTCTCTGTGGATGGGGAGACGACTGTAACGCTGCTACCGCTTCCCTCGGTGACGTTTTCGCAAGTGCGGGTGGGGGAAACGTCTCTCGGCACTCCTTTGGTGAGCGTTGACAGTTTTCGCATGAATGTTGAGCTGGCGCCTCTGCTCAAGGGGGACATCACCATTGTCGATATGGTGCTCACCAAGCCGGTGCTAGAAGTGCGGCTGGATAAGGCTGGTCGTCTGGATTGGTCTCAGCCCTCCGGCCAAACGGCCCGTGGGGCTCAAAATGTAGCGCTGGAAAAGCTGCAATTGGTGGATGGAATCGTCCGCTTCACGGACGATCGCACCGATTACACTTTAGAACTGGAGGCGTTGGATGCACTCGCCTCCGCCCGTGCCTTGCAGGGCCCTTGGCAGGGAAGCGCCACGGCCACAGCACAGGGCGAGCGGTATCGCATTGGATTTAACACAGGGCTTCTGCAGCCGGATGGTGCCATGCGGGTCAAATTGGCCGTTGAACCGCAAAACACGCCCTATGATTTCGAGTTGGATGGACCGGTCAAAATTGTGGATGCGGTTCCTCGCTTTCAGGGTGGGCTCACAATCCGGCCCATGGGTGAGCAGGATGACGAGGACCTCATCGCCTTCCGTCGCCCGGACAAAGCAACAGCGCTCCCCATCAATGTGGAGGCGGATGTAACTGTCGCAAGCGCCGGTGCCACCATTTCGGAGTTCAAACTCGATATTGGCGACCGGGACGATCCTTATACCATCTCCGGCACCGGGCAGGCCGTGTTTGGTCAATCGGTTTTCGTGGGTCTGCAAGCCGAAGGCCAACAGGTGAACGTGGAACAGCTGGAAGCCCAGCGACAGGCCAATGGCGCTGACACGGGCGATGCAAGTCTGATGGCGCGCCTGGACCTTGTGCGCCAATGGTTGAACAAGGTGCCCCGCGTGCCGGTGGATGGTGAGGTCAAACTCAACCTCCCGGCTGTTGTTGCAGGCGACACCACCATCCGTGAAGTAAAACTGAATTTGCAGCCAGGTGAGACCGAGACAGCCTGGCGCATTGGTGGATTTGAGGCGCAGCTGCCCGGTCGCACCGAACTGCGTGCGGATGGGGTTTTGGACGTTGGCGAACCCTATTCCTATGAAGGCGAGCTCATTGTCGCCTCCGCTCAACCTTCTGGGCTTGCCACTTGGCTGGGGGCGGGAGAAGCCAGTGGATTGCGCGGGCTGGCCAATGCAGGTTTTTCTGCCAATGCCCGTTTAAGCACCGAGCAGGTGCAGTTGGACGGCCTGGAAATTGTGCTGGACGGTAAAACCCTCACCGGCACCGTCTTACGGGTGGCGGCTGACGAAGCGGAGAACCAACCGCCTCAATTGAACATTCGCCTGAATGGCGAAGCGGTGGTGGTGGACCAATTTGCGGCCCTGTTTGATTTGTTTGGCGCGCAAGGCCAGGCCTTTAGCCTTGCAGGGCACGAAATGGATGTGGATTTGCAGGCCGGGCAGCTCTCGCGCGGGGCGGTGAGCGCGCAGGATGTGACGCTCAAGTTCCAACTCTCCGGCGATGCGCTTAATCTGGAAACCTTGGATGTGGGCCGTCTGGGCGGCGTGCGCTTTAGTGCAAGCGGCACGCTGGGCGGATTTCCGGACGCTAGCGAAGGACGAATAGTGGGTTCTCTCAAGGGCGAGAGCCTTGCCCCGTTCATCCAGTTGGCGCGGCAACAGGGCTGGCTTGGTCTTGCGTTACCGTGGCTGGAAAGCCAATCGGCTCTGACGGCAAATGCAGATTTGACAGGTCAGATTGAGGCGGATGGCGAGGGTTTCACCCTTTCCATGGATGGCGGTCTTGCTGGCGGCGATGTGCGCCTTTCTGTGGCGGGAAGCGACCCTGCCACCGTGTTGGCGGCGCAGGAAATTGACGCATCCCTCGTGCTGGAAAATGATGAGACGGCCACACTGCTCGCGCAGATGGGCCTGCCCGTGGTTCCGCTGGAAAATACAGGGCGCGGCGCGCTGCGTCTGTCGCTTGCAGGCACCGGCACCCAGGGATGGCGCACCGATGGGGCGCTGACTTTGCAGGGCGGTTATCTGAGTGCTTCCGGCGTGACGACCGTTGAGCAGGGAGACAGCGCCAGCGGCACGGTGGGTTTGCTGGACAGTCTTTCGGGTACGCTCAACGTGGTGGCGGAAACGCCTAATTTAGACCCCTTCATTCTCTTGGCCGGATTGCCCATTCCCGGCTTTCAGGAGGGCAATGCGGGGCGTTTAAGCGGACAGCTCCAATTTGGGGAAGGGCGCTACGCCTTTGAGACCTTGCGCGGTAAATTCGGCCAGCAAACTGTTGAGGGCCAGATAGCGCTCGACACCACACTCAAGCCTCGCCCGCAAGTGAGTGGCGATCTTCGCATTTCCGCGCTTGAAGTGGAGACCGTCGCTGCCACGGTTTTCACCGGATCGGGCAGTGAAAGCCTGCCCTTGCTGGATGGTTTGGATGGCTCTTTGACGGTTTCTGTGGATCGCTTGTCTTTGGGTGATGCCTTGCCTGCGGTAGACCAGCTTACGGGTGTGACCCTCATTCGTGATGGCGAATTGCGCTTTGACCAATTGGCTGGCTCCAGCATGGGGGGCGCTTTGCAAGGGCAAGCGAGCCTGTCGCGCACCAGCACCTCCCGTCTGGCGGAAGGCTCTTTTGCCTTGGTGGGAGCGGACGGGGAGGCGCTGTCTGCGCTGGCTGGTTTCAGCCCGGGCATAGCGGGGGATGTGAATCTAACGGCCCGGTTTGAGACGTCCGGCACCGACCGTGAAGATATGCTGGATAAGCTGACTGGCAGTGGGGTCGCTATTCTCACCAATGGTGTGCTTCCCGGCCTCAACCCGGGCGCTCTCAACGATGTGCTTTCGCGCGCCGATGCTGTTGAGGACAATGCCCTGGATGCTGCGGTGCCTGAAATTGTGCGCAGCAGTTTGCTGAGTAATGCACTCCCGCTGGCGCGCTTGGAACTGCCTTTCAACGTGACGGGTCCTCTGCTGCGGGTCACCAATTTTGCGACGCAGGCCGAAGCCCTGTCTTTGACCGGCAAGATGGAATACGGGCTGTCGGACCAGAGCGTTGATTTACAAACTGACCTGTCTTTTGAGCCTGGTCTGGAGGCCGTAACGGGCGCAAATCCTTCTGCATCTTTGTCAGTGACCGGCCCTGCTGCCTCTCCCAGTGTGGATTTGGATACAACGGGTTTTTCAACCTATCTCGCCCTTCGCCGCAGCGAAGCTCGGGAGCGGGAATTTGCGGCCCAACAGGCGGAAATTTTGGAGCGTCAACGGTTGCAACGGACGGCAAGGCTTTACGCTTTACGGGCCGAAGCTAAGCGCATTCAGGCGGCTGAACGGGCCCGTTTGGAAGAACTTGCCGCCCAGCAAGAAGAACGTCGCCGCCGGGAAGAAGCCCGCCGTCGTCGTGAGGAATTGGAGCGTAGGCGGCTTGAGGCGGAGCTAAAAGCCGCTCAAGAGCAGGCCGCTCGCGAAGCTGCCGCGGAGGCTGGCCGCAGGGCTGAGCGGGAGCGGCGCATTGAAGAACTGCGCAAAGCGGCGGAGGAGGCGAACCGGCGAATACAAGATTCGCTCAATGATTTTGAGGTGGGCCAGTAGAGCCGTGCTTTTCGAATCTCGAGATTTTCGCTAAGCGGCGCGCAGCCCAACCTCCCACCGGAGGGGAGGTCGAAACAGCTTGCTGTTTCGGGTGGGGGGCTGGGTGGCAGATTTAGACTCACAGTTCAAACTTGAGCATCGCACCGCCCACCCCAATCAGCTTCGCTTCTAAGGCCTCCCCTCAAGGAGGAGGCGGGGAGTGCCTGTTTTAGGGCCATTAATCTAAAAACAAATCCACCTTCTCAAACGTGCGCACATCCACCAGCCCTTCGTCGGAGATGCGCAATTGCGGGATCACCACCAACGCCAGAAGCGAATGCTGCATGTAGGCGTTGTTCATGGCGCAGCCGGCTGCTTGCATGGCGGCGGTGAGTTGATCAGCCTTGGCGGCGACCACTTCGCACGGCTCTTCTGACATGAGGCCTGCGATGGGCATTTCGATAAGGGCTTGCTCTTTGCCATCGCTGAAAAAGCAGACGCCGCCTCCCACCTGACGCAGTCGGTTTGCGGCCAGCGCCATTTGGGCGTGGTCGGTGCCGATGACAATCATGTGGTGACTGTCATGGGCCACGGTGGACGCCATGGCGACTTTGCCGCTGTAGTTGAAGCCTGACACGAAAGCGTTGACCAGGCCGCCCGTGCCGCGGTGGCGCTCCACCAGCGCGATTTGGCAAATGCTATCTTTGCCGGTTACCAAGCCGTCCCGCACGGGCAGAGTGGCTTCCAGCGCTTTCGTGGGTGCCTGATTTTCCACGACGCCGATCACACGAACTCTTACTTCGCTCGCCTTTTCAGGTGCAGCGATGTGAAAGTCTTCCGCAGTCAAATCCCGCTGCATGTGAATCGTATTGCGGGCTGATGCCGGATAGTCGAACGGCGCGATTTCGACCTTTTCCACGCCGTTACCAGCAAGCTGAACACCGCGCGCATAGATGCTCTCAATGGTCAGCTTCTCAAGGTCGTCCACCAGCAGGAAATCGGCACGACGGCCGGGCGCGATGGAGCCGATGTCCCGTTCCATGCCGAAGTGTTGGGCCGTGTTAAGCGTGGCCATTTGGATGGCCGTAATGGCGGGCACGCCGCATTCGATGGCGTGGCGCACCACGCGGTTCATGTGGCCGTCATTAACCAGCGTGCCGGAATGGCAATCATCGGTGCATAAAATCAAATTGCGCGGGTCTATGCCGTCCTCCGTCAACACGCGCACCTGCTCTTTGACATCATACCAGGCGGACCCTAGGCGCAGCATAGCCCGCATGCCTTGGCGAACCCGGGCGAGGGCATCTTCCTTGCGGGTGCCTTCGTGATCGTCGGCGGGGCCCCCAGCGGCGTAGGCGTGGAAATCGCGGTCCAGGATGGGGGATGCGTAGTGCCCGCCGACGGTCTTTCCCGCATCCATGGTCGCGGCGATGGCGCCCACCATGCGGTTCGTATTGGCGGCAACGCCGGGAAAATCCATCACCTCGCCAAGGCCCACAATGTTTTCCCATTGCAACGCTTCGGCGATCTCATCTGGCCCCAGCGATGCGCCGGCATTTTCCAGACCGGGAGCGGAGGGCACGCAGCTGGGCATTTGCACGAAAACGTTGACGGGCATGGCCAGTGCTTCGTCGTGCATGAGCTTTACCCCCGGCAGTCCCAGCACATTGGCGATTTCGTGGGGGTCTATGAACATGGTGGTTGTGCCGTGGGGAATGACGGCGCGGCAAAATTCCCGCACGGTCACCATGCCCGATTCCACATGCATGTGACCATCGCAAAAGCCGGGGACGAGATAGCGGCCTTCAGCCTCGACGACTTCGGTTTCCGGCCCAATGCAATGGTCTGCATTTGGGCCGCACCATGCGAAGCGCCCGCCGAGTATGGCGAGGTCCGTGTTGTCGATGATCTCGCCGGAATAGACATTCACCCAGCGACCGCGCCGTATCACCATATCGGCTGCTGTTCGGCCCATGGCCACATTCACAAGATGCGGGGCCATGGTTTGCCAAGGTTGGATTTCGTTCTTCGTCACTGTTTTGCTCCCACGGCCTGAGGCTACGCCTCTTCACACTATCTTAACTGTGTTTTTTGCCAGGCGGTTAATCTTAATTGCTTACCACGTTCCCGTGGGCATGGCTGCGTCGGGAAAAGCGCAGCCTCATCTGAAGCGCCGCCATGGCGGGCAGGGGAACGAAAATTATGCGCAGGAATGCAATCTTCTGGGTCTGGGCCGCCCTTCTCTCAATCATCTTGGTCATTGCCTCTCAGCCCGTGGGGCTGAACGCACAGTTCACCTTCGGTCTCGCTGGTGTGGGGTTGATGCTGGGCATTCGTGCCCTGCGGTTGAACGGCGTGTGGCTTCATATTTTTATGGCGGTCGCGGCGGCCATCGTGTTTCGCTACATTTATTGGCGGGCCACGGCGACCTTGCCGCCCATCTCTGACCCCATGAATTTCTTTTTCGGGGTCTTGCTTTTTGCAGCCGAACTTTACTCCGTCTCCATGTTGGTGATCTCTTTCTTCATCGTGTCCGACCCAGTTGAACGGAAGGAGGCGCCGCTGGAGGGCCACGAAAACACATGGCCTAGCGTTGATGTGTTTGTGCCGTCCTACAATGAAGATTTGGAATTGGTGGGAGCTACTTTGGCGGCGGCCAAAAATCTGGATTATCCCGCCCACAAGCTTAACGTTTACCTGCTGGACGATGGCGGCACCGACCAAAAGTGCAATGACGCGGATCCGGTGAAGGCCCGCGCGGCCCGGCAACGCCGCCACAATTTTCAGGCATTCTGCGCAGAGTTGGGTGTTCAATATCTGACCCGCGCGCGCAATGAACACGCCAAGGCGGGTAATCTGAATGCGGGTATGGAACGCTCCAATGGCGATCTGTGCGTGGTGTTTGATGCCGACCATGCACCGACGCGAGACTTTCTTCAGCACACGGTGGGCCACTTCCAGCGGGACCCTAAACTGTTTCTGGTGCAGACGCCCCACTTCTTCCTCAACCCGGACCCGGTGGAGAAGAATTTGGAAACGTTCCACCGGATGCCTTCGGAAAACGAAATGTTCTATTCCGTCATCCAGAAGGGGCTGGATAAGTGGAACGGCACGTTCTTTTGCGGCTCCGCTGCCGTGCTGCGCCGTCAAGCTTTGCAATTGACCAATGGGTTTTCCGGTCAGTCCATCACAGAAGACTGTGAGACGGCACTGGAACTGCACACGCGGGGATGGAACTCGGTCTATGTGGACCGGCCCATGATCGCCGGTCTCCAGCCGGAGACGTTTGGCTCTTTCATCGGTCAGCGGTCTCGCTGGTGCCAGGGCATGTTGCAGATTTTGATGCTGAAAAAGCCCATGTTCCGCAAAGGCTTAAGCCTATCCCAGCGGGTGGCTTACACATCCACGCCTCTATTCTGGCTGTTCCCCCTGTCGCGCCTCACTTTCATGATCGCGCCCGCGCTTTACGTGTTCTTTGATTTGCAAATCTACAATGCGTCTTTGCAGGAATTCATCGCTTATACGATGTTCTTCCTCATCTCCAATGTGCTGGTGCAAAACCAGGTTTATGGCACCGTCCGCTGGCCGTGGATTTCGGAACTCTATGAGTATGTGCAATCGCTCTATTTGGTTAAATCCATCGCCTCGGTGGTGGTGAACCCCCGCGCACCTTCATTCAACGTTACCGCCAAGGGTGAGACGCTGGATGAAAGCCATCTGTCACCCATGGGCTGGCCTTACTTCGCCATGTTTGCCTTTTTGGCCGGTACGACGGCCTGGGCCGTATGGCGATTGGCCTATGAGGGCGTGGCTAACGAGTTGTTGCTGATTGTAACGCTGTGGAGCGCGTTCAACCTGGCCATCGCCGGTGTGGCGCTGGGCGTGGTGTCTGAAAAGCGCGAGCGGCGGCGGCACTACCGTCTCAATACCGAGCGGCGCGGTGACTTCCACGCCAAGGGGCAGGTGTGGCCCGTCCTGGTGGATGATTGTTCCATCGGCGGCATGCGCATGCGCCCGCTCAACGGTCTGGTGCCGTTCAATTCAGCCGGTGTGGAAACGGGTCGTCTGGTGCTGCACACGGGCGGTGAGGGCTCCAAGGGTTACGGTCTCGACGTGACGCTTTGCTGGTCCAACACGGATGAAAAAGGCCCGGCCTATGGCCTGCGGTACACGGCGCTGTCGGCTATCGACAAGCGGGCCGTGGCGGCGATCATGTATCCTGATTACGGCGCGCTGGAAACCATCCGCAAGCGTCGTCACACGGGGCGTAGCGTGTCGTTTGGCAGCTTCGAGTTCCTCTATTGGGCCGGGTATCACACGGTGCGGGGCTTTGCTTATGCGGCTCATGCTTTGGGCGATCTCTTCCCCAAACCCGGCGGCAAGGCGCCCGCAGCCCCTGTGGTGGAAAATCACCGTCTTGATCTGGAAGCACCCAGCCTAGCGCCGGACCTGACTGCTTCTGCCTCCACCGGCCACACGGGTGCTGCCTTTACGGGGCCGAACCCCGCCGTGGCTAAGGCGAACGATGCGTAGGGGCGTGTAGCCCCCACCGCTCCCCCTTTATCCAATCGAAACGGAACGTTGATTGTGACCCATAAGACCAAACACGCACGCATTGCCGCTGCGTTTGCCATTTTGCTGGCTTCCACAGCATTCCCTACAGCCACATCTGCCGAAGGCGCCAAGGTGCTGGAACCGGCGGTGGAGATGTTACGGGCCATCAACCGCAACCCTGAAATTAACCGCTCGCTGAAAGCCCGCAATGAAGCGTTGCTCACCACCGGCTCCATCGTGCGTTCGCGGGGCAAGGACCGGGTGTTATACCACCTGCCAGCCACCGTTCAGGGCCAGCGTTTTGCGGGAGAGACGGCGGCCAAAGATTGGGCAGTTTACATTGCCCAAGAACAGCTGCGCGGGGATGTGACCCTGCGGTTGGCCTATCAAAACGCCGTTTCGGTGATGCCTGAGGCAAGCCATCTGGCGGTGGAAATCAATGGGGTGATGGTGGGAAAGCGCGCGATCCAGTCTCCCAACGGGGCGGATGTGGTGAGCTTTGATGTGCCAAGCCACATTTTGGTGCCTGGCTATAATGCCGTGCGCATTGTTACCCGCCAGCGCCACCGGGTGGATTGCTCCATCGACGCCACGCACGAATTATGGACGGATCTGGATGCCGCCCGTTCCGGCTTCGTTTTCGAGCAGGGGAACAGCGCGCTCAATTCGCTGGATGCCATTGCTGCCATCGCCCGCAATAAGGCGGGGCAGGTGAAGCTGCGTTTGTTGGCAGGGTCCGAGCGCTCGACGGGGCAGGTGGGTCGCACCATGCTGCTTGCCCAGCACACGGCGGTCTATTCCGATTTCGACCACCCGGAAGTGGAAGTGGCGGACAGTGTTGGCCGTGGTCCGGGGCTGGATGTGTTTGCTGGCTCCCTGTCAGACCTGCACAAACTAGCACCCGCCTATGCCAAAGCGGTACAGCAAAACAAAGCGCTGCAAATTCTCTCCCGCGACGGGGATGAGCGGGTGGCGCTGATCTTGCTCACAGATGCTGCTGACGCCGCCGATATGGGTGCTTTTAAGGCAAGGCTTGCGGATTTATTTCCGCAACGCCCGGCCCGTGGCAGCGCCCAGGGTTTGGCCATCATCGAGAACCAGCGCTCCACTCGGGTGAGCGAAGGTTATCGGCTGCCGTTTTCTGCTGTGGGGCTTCAGAGTGAAAAGTTTGACGGGCGGCTTTATCGCAAGAGCTTTGCCGTCAACTTGCCCTCCGATTATCTGTCTGCCGATTACAATCAGGCCGAAATCAACCTGGCCATGGGCTACGCGGCGGGTTTGAAGCGGGACAATAAATTTATCATCCGGGTCAATGGGGTGACGGTGACGGGCTTTGCCCTGTCGAAGCCCTCTGGCCATGTCTACGAAAATAAGATGTTGCGCGTGCCGCTCTCGGCTTTCCAGCCGGGGGCCAACACGGTGGAGTTTGAGGCGCAACTGGCCAAGAGCAGTGATACGGGCTGCGCACCCCAACAGCAAATTGCCGATGGCAAGCGGTTTGTGCTTTCTGGCAAATCCTCCATCCGCTTCCCCCGCCTTGCGCATCTTGCGCGGCTGCCTGACCTTTCCGGCACCGTCTCTTCGGGCTTTCCCTATGTGGTGGGTGGTGAGGCCCAGCCCATGGTGATCGCGGTGCCAAACCCGGGCTTTGGGGAACTGTCAACGGCTGCAACATTTGCCACCGGGCTTGCTGTAAAGGCCCGCACGCCGCTGGATTTTACCTTGCATTACGGCGAGCCCAAGCGGGAGACGAAAAACGCCATCGTTATTTCATCGTTCCGCAATCTGCCGCCCACCCTTTCTGCGAGCATTAAGGGCATTGACCAGAATGCTTTTCGCACGGCGTGGATGAATACGGATGTGGGCACCCAGTTTGCCGGGGGTGCGGGTATTGATAGCTTGACCACAGCAAGCATATCCAAGGAGCACGGGCCTTACCGTGTGCGCACGGCAACGCCATCTCAACCCGTTGTTCATACCGGGGCGGTGCCAACCCAAAACCGAGCTAAAGGTGATGTGCTTGCGGACTGGCATCCCAATGACACGGCCAGAAAGGCGCGGCTTAAGGACAATGAAAGTGTTGGCTTCACGGCGCAGGTGACGGGGCTTGTTTCCTCCGTCCTTGGGGTAGGTGAGCATGAGAAAGCGCGCACGCCTATCATCACCAATCCTGATAGCGACATTCTCCTGTCCCAGAGTATTTCGCCCCAGCATCGTGATGGCGTTTGGACGGTGGTCACAGGCCGTTCGGAAAGCGCATTGCAGGGGGGCATGGGCCTCTTGGCAAAGCCTTCCGTTCTGTCCCGCATTCAGGGGGAAACGGTAACGATCAACGGGGTGGACAAGACGGTGACGTCCTCCACCACTTCCCAAAGCTATGTGCAGGTGCGATCGTTTTCGCTGCGCAACCTGCATCTGATCGTGGCGGGTTGGTTTTCCAACAATCACTTTATTTACGGCGCGCTGATGGTTTTGGCGCTGCTGTTGGGCGGGCTCGTGTCTTCGCGTCTTTTGCGGGAAGTGGGCGTGCAAAACGAAAAAGAGGAGGGGCAGGCATGAACCGGTTTCTCAACAAACAAGAGTGGGTCTCAACGGGTGGAATGATGAGTCATAACAAAAGCCTGCGCGTTTCCTCTCTCGCATTGATTCTTCTTGCTGGCGTTGCTGCCACGGCTGTGGCGCAAAGCGTGCCCAAGGAGGTGGCGGCATTGAATACCATGCCCCTGCACGCGTCCGCCAAGTCCATCAATGGGGCCCAGCCAGACATTGAGGCACTGCGATATTATGCGCTGCGGGGGGAGCAAGACCGGGTCAAGGCGGAGATTGCAAGGCTCAAACAGCTCTATCCTACCTGGCAACAGCCGCAGAATATTTTTGCGCCGGAAGACGATAATGAGAAGCGTCTTTGGGACCTATACGGGAAAGGGGACCTGACTGGTCTGCGCGCAGAAATTGAGCGGCTTGAGAGAGATTTGAGCGGGTTCAAACCTTCCCGCGATCTTCTCTCCAAGGTGGAGCAGAAAGAGGCCCGACTGGGCATCAAGGGTGCCATCGTTGAAAAGAAATGGCAGGACGCCATCGACCAGGCCAATGCCAATCCGTCCTTGCTTTTGGGGGACGATCTTGAGGTCATCTGGTTCCTCGCAGAAGCCTATGCCCGCATTGAACGGCATGAAGAGGCGTTTGATGCCTATCTGGCGGCCTTAAGGGCTTCCACCAAAGATGATGAGCGCAAGGCTACGGTGCAAAAAGCGGCGGGATTGCTTTCCACGGAGCGGGCGCTGGCGCTGCTCGAAGCATCACCCGAATTGCGCGCCAATGAAACGCTGGCCGGCGAGGCAACCGATGGGATTGTGCGCGGGGCGTTGGCCCGCATGGCGCAGACGGGCGAAGCGCCGCCGGAATTGCTGAAGCTCTACATTGATGGCTTCACCGTGCGCGCCCGCATGAGTCGCAATAACGAAGACAGCATCTTGCTGGCTTGGGCGCATTTTGGCCAAAGCCAATGGGCGCAGGCGGATGAATGGTTCAACCGTGCTTTTCAAGCCAAGGCAACGCCGAAGGCCGTTGAGGGCGCCATTATGACGTCCATGCGCCTTGGCAAGTGGGATCGGGCCGCTGGCCTCGCGGGCAAGTGGTTGCACGAGGCGGATGAAATTGGAGCACTGTTCATTTCCATCCATGCGCGGGAATTGTTGAAGGCGAAACCGGCCCGCATGGCTGCTCCCTTCTTGGCCACCTATGCTGCCAAAACCGGGCAGTTGAAAAGCGGCGAGGGGGCCGAGGCGCTGGGCTGGTATGCCTATAACATCAAACAGGATGCTGCCGCCCGAGCGTGGTTTCACAAGGCCATGGAGTGGGAGCAGACGGAGACGGCTGCTTTTGGCCTCACGTTGACAACCGCGCGGCAAAAGGACCGCAATGGCTGGAACATCATGCAGGCCAATTACGGGACACTTTACCCCCGGGTCGCTGGCGTAAAGTTTCAAGTGGAGCGCAAATATAATCGCGTGGCGGTGAAGCGCCGTTCCACAAAGCAGGAGCGTGCGGGTATTTTGCGGGGCAAGATTGCCCGTCTGCAAAAGGGCAAACGCTACCGACAGTGCCTGCAATCCTCCCGCAAGTTGCGTTCCTTCGGACCGTTGAATGCGGGCGACCAGCAAATGCGGGGTTGGTGCCTGCTGGGTGTGAAACGCCCGCAAGAGGCCGAGCGGGCGTTTGCCGCCGCTGTCGGTCTTTCCAAGTCGAAGGGTGGCAATAAATCCCGCGTGCCATCCGCCTATGGGCAGGCGCTTTCGGCTCTGCGCACGGGTAAAACCAACCGGGCGTTGGCCATTGCCAATGCTAATCCGCTCACCGCTCAACAGCGCCGTGTCATCGACATTGAACTGCTCACCCAACGGGCGCGGGCGGCCTTCGATAATCGCGATTACGGCGCGTCCATTTACGCTTTGGATCAGCGCAAGCGACTGACCGGTGAAAGCCGTGATCTGACTTTCATGCGCGCTTGGGCCCACTTCCATTCCCGCCAGCTCAAACGGGCTTTGGCCCTGTTTCAACAGTTGGACAACCAGCTTTCCAGCCGGGAGAGCCGCCGGGGGATTGGTGCTGTGAAACTGGAACAAAACCGCATGATCGTGCGCTCAAACTGAGGATGAATATGATGACCAAGCAAAACACCATGCGTGTTCTCCTGTTGAGCGTCAGTGGCATGGCCTTGGCCGGGTGTAGCCCGGCGGGCATGTTTGACCAGATCAGCACCGGCTCTATTTTCATCAAGCCCAAACAGGCCGCTTTCCAACACACGCTTGCCGAACAGCGGCCGGTGCAAGAGGCCATGGCGGAGCTGCCTTTTGAGGCAGGGAAGATCGTGGAAGTGGTTCAGTCCCGGTACGCTGATGGGATTCGTCAAAAAATGGTCTTTCAGGGCGATCTGGCGACCCGAGGGACCAATAGTTTGAGCCTTGCCATGCTGGTACCACAGCGGGGCGCGGGTAGGGATGGGGCGAAGATCAGCATTGCCAAGCCCAGCCGCGCCGTGGTGGCTGCCGAAATGCGCAAGGCGTTGCCGGGCATGGCCATGCGCTGGTCCAACACGCTGCACACCAATGCCTATGGACCCTACGGCTATGCCCTGGGCAGGGACGCCGGTAATATTCGATGCATTTATGGTTGGCAGCATTTGGAAGGCAACAAGCAGGACAGGTTTGCCTTTTTGCGACGCGATAGTGGCAAGCCCCAGCTTTCTGTCCGTCTGCGTGTTTGTCGCGCCAATGTGACCAGCGAGCGTTTGGTGGATTTGATGCAAAACCTGCGCATTAACGCGGACCCGGAGGCCGTTCGGGCGGCCCAAAGTACCACGTGGAGTGCTGGTAATGACGCTGCAATGCTGGGCGTTGGGGCGGCTTCCATGGGTAACGGCTACGTTTCTGACCAACGCATCGCTGCGGAACCTGTGGTTGAGCCACCAAAGAAGGTGCGTCGCAAAGCGCGGGTTGTGAAAAAGCGCAAAGCCGCAACACAAGCTGGCAAAACACAAATCGCCAAAAAGCAAGTTGTCAGGAAGCGCAGGGTGCAAAGCGTCGCTTCGACTGCGAGAGTTTACAACCCACCGGTGCCGACACCCAGCGATGTGGCCCAAAGCACGTTGGCCACATCCAGCGGTTCTTCTGTTGCGACCCGAACCTCCACCGCTTTGCCGCTGCCGCCCATTGTGGCGGGTGGTGCCGGGGGTGGTGTTTCCAGCGGCACCCAGGTTTTGGCCAGCCAAACTGCAAAACCGACGGCAAAAATGTACACGCCTCCAGTGAAAGCCCAAACCACGGCGCTTGCCCCTTCCGTGGTGCCCTTGCCGAGGCAGTAAAGCCTTCAAATTTATCAAGCATTCAGGCGGCGGGGCAGTTGAACTGTCTCGCCGCTTGCTTTACGGCCCACCGCTGACGGCAGGGTATATGAGCTTGACTTAAGACGCCTTTCCCCGCCTTCTTTCTGACAGTGCGAAGCCCGGGCTATTGGCGTTTTATGATTGAAGTTGAGGCCATCTCCAAACAGTTTGGCGGCGTGAAGGCCGTCAACCATTGTTCGCTCGCCATTCAACAGGGCTCGATCACCGGTTTGATTGGCCCCAATGGGGCCGGGAAGACCACGCTTTTCAACATCATCGCCGGTCTGTTTCCGCCCACCAGTGGCATTGTGCGGCTGGATGGTGAGGATGTGACGGGCCTGCCGCCCCACGAATTGTTCGGCAAGGGCCTTTTGCGCACGTTCCAGATTGCCCATGAATTTTCCACCCTGTCGGTGATTGAAAATTTGATGATGGTTCCGCCCAACCAGCTTGGGGAGCGGTTGGTGAACACCTGGCTGCGGCGCGGGGCTGTGAAACGGCAGGAAGAGGAAATCCGCGCCAAGGCCGAAGACGTGATCGCCTTTCTCAATCTGGGTCATTTAACCAACGAGAAAGCGGGCAATCTCTCTGGCGGGCAGAAGAAGCTGCTGGAACTGGGCCGCACCATGATGGTGGACCCTAAAGTTGTCCTGCTGGACGAAGTGGGGGCGGGGGTGAACCGCACTTTATTGGGAGAGATCGGCGACGCAATCCTGCGTCTCAATCAAGAGCGCGGCTACACGTTTTGCATGATCGAGCATGATATCGACTTCATCACGCGGCTTTGTGATCCCGTCATCGTCATGGCCGAAGGCAGTGTGCTGGCCTGGGGAACGGCGGAAGAGGTGCGCTCGGATGAGGCGGTCATCGAAGCCTATCTGGGGCGTGGATTGAAAAACAAGAAGACCAAGCCTGCGGCGGTGACCGCATGAGTGAGTTTGTTCTCAGCGGCGAGGGCCTCACCGGCGGATACGGCGGGGCGGATATTTTGAAAGGCTGCGATGTGGGCGTGCAGCGCGGTGAGATTGCCGTGATTGTTGGCCCCAATGGCGCGGGCAAATCCACGGCCATGAAGGCGCTGCTGGGCATGTTGAGCCTGCGGGAAGGCTCCGTGGTGCTGGACGGAACGGACATCACCGGCCTGTCCCCGCAAGACCGGATTGCGACTGGCATGGCCTTCGTGCCGCAAACATCCAACGTCTTCACCGGCATGAGCGTGGAAGAAAATCTCGAAATGGGTGCGTTTTTGCGGACCGATGATTTTCGAGACACGATGAATGAAATCTACGACCTCTTCCCCATCCTGCGCGAGAAGCGCCGCCAGATGGCTGGGGAATTATCCGGTGGTCAACGCCAGCAGGTGGCGGTGGGTCGTGCGCTCATGACCAAGCCCTCGGTTTTGATGTTGGATGAACCCACTGCTGGCGTTTCGCCCATCGTGATGGATGAATTGTTCGACCGTATTCTGGAAATTAAAGAAACCGGTGTGGCGGTGCTCATGGTGGAGCAAAATGCGCGCCAAGCGTTGGAAATTGCCGATCGTGGCTATGTGCTGGTGACTGGTGAAAACCGCTACACGGATACGGGCGAAGCCCTGCTGGCCGATCCCGAAGTGCGCAAGAGTTTCCTTGGAGGATAGATCATGGTTCGTTTCACTACCACCGCACTTGCCCTTTTGCTGTTTTCCGTTCCCGCGTGGGCCTCGGGTGATGGCTATGTCTGCACCTACACGAAGGAATGCGTGGGTCTCGATGCGTGTCAGGACACGTCCTATGAATTGTCTTTCGTTTTCGACGGTGATGTGGCGATTGTGGATGATGTGAACGGCAAATCCAAAGCCACGCGCCTGCCGGTGGAGAGCTCTTCCGTTTTGTCGGTGGCTGGCCAGACCGGGGGCACCACGCGGATGATAACCACGCCAATAGAGGGTGGCCTTTCCCATTTCACGCTGCACATGAATGAAGCCCAAATGGCAATTACGTATAAGGGCACCTGCGAAGCGGTTGAGGGGGTTTAATGGGCGGCTTCATGAACGCAATGGCTCGACTTGCACTGTTAACCTTTCCCCTCAGGGGAGGGTGGGAGCAAGCTCTACCTCTTGCTCGTCATCCTTGGGCTCCGACCCAAGGATCTTCAAAGGATGTTGAAGGCACCACGGTTTGGTACGCTTTGACGCATGCCGTCACCAATGTTTGCTTTGTTTCTTGCTGCAGATCCTCGGCTCGGGGGCCGAGGATGACGAATAGTGGATTGAGATTGGGAGCATTTTCTTGATCGACTTTCTGAACGCCCTTGCTCTCTTCTCCAACTTTGTCCTCGTGCCGGGCCTCGCTTATGGGGCGCAGCTGGCGTTGGGGGCGCTGGGGATTACGCTGCTTTATTCCATCCTGCGTTTTGCCAATTTCGCCCATGGGGACACGATCGCTTTTGGCACTATGTTCGTGGTGCTGTTTACCTGGTGGTTCCAATCCATCGGGCTGACGCTGGGTCCACTGCCCACGGCGCTTTTGGCACTGCCATTCGGCGTGGCGCTGACGGCCATCGCGGTGCTGCTGACGGATCGGCTTGTTTACAAGCATTATCGCGAGGTGAAAGCGCCACCCATTCGCATGGTGATGGCCTCTGTGGGGGTCATGTTTGTGATGAATGGGGTGGTGCGTTTCATCATTGGACCGGACGATCAGCGGTTCTTCGATGGGGAGCGTTTCATTATTCGTGCCCGTGAGTTTAAGGAAATGACCGGGCTGAATGAAGGCATTGCGGTAAAGAGCTCGCAAGCGCTGACGCTGGTGGTGGCCATCGTGTTAGTGGCAGCACTGTTCTGGTTCTTGAACCGCACCCGCACGGGCAAATCCATGCGGGCTTTTTCGGACAATGAGGATCTGGCGCTCCTCTCCGGTATCGACCCCAAGCGGGTGGTGGCTGTGACCTGGATTATCGCCGCCGGTCTCGCCTGCATTGCGGGCACGCTTTATGGCCTGGACAAGAGCTTTAAACCCTTCACCTATTTCCAACTGCTGTTGCCCATGTTTGCCGCCGCCATTGTGGGCGGCGTTGGACATCCCGTGGGGGCCATCTTGGGTGGGTTCGTCATCGCTTTTTCTGAGGTGACGGTGACCTATGCTTACAAGAAGCTGTTCACTTATCTGGTGCCAGCCGATTATGCGCCGGATGGGCTGATGCAATTGCTGTCCACCGACTATAAGTTTGCGGTTTCGTTTATCATTCTCGTTGTGGTTTTGCTGGTGCGACCCACGGGCCTTTTGCGGGGTAAGGTCATATGAGCGCGCTTGCTTCGAATAATGGTATCCGTGCCTTATTGGGCTTTGGGCTGATGGCTGTCGGCTTTTATGTGGTGGGCAGCTGGCTGTCGTGGAACGTTTCATTGGCCATTTTCAACCTGTGTCTTATTTCCGCCGTGATGGCCCTGGGGGTCAACATTCAGTGGGGTTATGCTGGCCTGTTCAACGTGGGGATCATGGGCTTTGCGGCCATGGGTGGTGTGGCGGCCATGTTGGTTTCCGTGGAGCCTGTGCAGACGGCATGGGCTGCTGGCGGTGGTAATCTTGCCATATCGATTTTGCTGACGGCGCTTGTGGTGGCCGTGGCGGTGTTTGTGGCCCGCAAACTGCGCGGTGGTTTTTTCAAAACGGGTTTGATGCTCGTCATCATCTTCGGCGGTTATTTCCTGATCCGCCAATATTATGACCCGGCTGTGGGCGCAATCGAGGCGGATAACCCCGCCAAGTCCGGTTTTCTCGGCGGGCTTGGCATGCCCATAGTCATTTCATGGTTGGTGGGCGGCGTGTTCGCCGCTGCCATCGCCTGGCTGATTGGTAAAGTGGCGCTCGGCTTGCGGTCAGACTATCTGGCCATCGCCACGTTGGGTATTTCAGAAATCATCATCGCCGTTCTCAAGAATGAAGACTGGTTAACGCGCGGCGTAAAAAACGTCACCGGTCTGCCGCGCCCCGTTCCCTATGAATTGGAGCTTCAGGAAAGCGCGCGTTTTATCGAATGGGTGGAGTGGTTTTATGCAGATCGTCTGGCCGGACTGGCGGGCGATGATCGGGCGGATGTGCTGCGGGCGGCAACGGTGGAAGGCGCAAGCCTGTTTATAAAACTGTGCTATTCTGGACTGTTCCTAAGTGTGTTGCTTATCATTCTCCTGCTTTGTGTGCTGGCTTTGGCCTCGCCCTGGGGGCGTATGGTGCGCGCAATTCGGGACAATGAAGTTTCCGCCGCCGCCATGGGCAAGGACGTGACACGCCGTCACCTGCAAATTTTCATTCTGGGGTCCGCCGTGGTGGGCATTGCTGGTGCCATGCTGACAACTCTCGACGGGCAGTTTACGCCGGCCACTTATCAGCCGCTGCGGTTTACCTTCCTCATCTGGGTCATGGTGATCGTCGGTGGGTCCGGCAATAATTTGGGCGCCGTGTTGGGGGCGTTCATCATCTGGTTTGTGTGGATTGTGGCAGAACCTGTCGGAAACTGGCTGATGGAACAGGTCACGTCGTTCATGGCGCCGGATAGCGACCTGCGCAAACATCTCTTAGATTCAGCCCAGCACATGCGCTTATTCACCATGGGCATCGTCATGTTGCTGGTGATGCGCTTCTCGCCCGGCGGTCTTTTGCCGGAAAAGACGCGGGTTTAGAGCCCCGGGGGTTAGAGCCTGGGGGTTAAAGCCCTTGATTGCGCCGCAAAACTGATAAACATTGCCGCCAGCATATTCGGCCTCGCTGTGGGCCTTTTGGGCGGAAAATCCGAACGGGAATGACCGTTCACACCTCATCAGGGAGAAAATGATGAAAAAACTGCTTCTTGCATCCACCATTCTGGCCGGTCTGACGACGGCTGCTTTTGCCGATGGCCACGAAGTGAAGATGGGCGTGATCTTGGGCTTTACCGGCCCCATTGAATCGCTGACGCCCGACATGGCTGCCGCCGCTGAACTGGCCATGAGCGAGACCGCAGGCAAAGTGCTGGATGGCAAGACGGTCGTTTCCGTGCGCGGTGATTCCACCTGCACCGACAGCGCGGCTGCCACGGCCGCTGCCGAGCGTCTCATCACCTCCGACAACGTGGTTGGCATCATGGGGGCGGACTGCTCGGGCGTGACGACCGCCATTGCCAACAATGTGGGCATTCCTAATGGTGTGGTGATGGTGTCCCCCTCCGCCACGTCTCCCGCGCTCACCACCATTGACGATAAAGGCTTCTTCTTCCGCACGGCTCCTTCTGACGCTCGTCAAGGCCAGGTGTTGGCCGATGTGCTGAAGGACAAGGGCATCACGAAAGTTGCTGTGACCTTTACCAACAACGACTACGGCAAGGGTCTGGAAGCCTCTTTCAAAGCGGCCTTCACCGCCGCTGGTGGTGAAGTGGCCATCTCCGCTGCGCACGAAGACGGCAAGGCCGACTATTCCGCTGAAGTGGGCGCGCTGGCTGCCGCCGGTGCTGAGCATCTGGTGGTCTTCGGCTATGTGGACCAAGGCGGTAAGGGCATCATCCAGACCTCGCTGGACACGGGCGCTTTTGACAAGTTCATTCTGGCCGACGGTATGATCGGTGACTCGCTGATTGAAGCCATCGGCAAGGATCTGGAAGGCACGATCGGCACGCTTCCTGGTTCTGAATCCGAAGGCGCCGCTAAATTCGCTGAGGTGGCCAAGGCTGGCGGCATGGCCAAAGTTGGTCCTTTCACGCCGGAGTCCTATGACGCCGCTGCGCTGATGATCCTCGCTATGCAGGCCGCCGGGTCCACGGATCGTGCTGCCATTCAGGGCAAAATCATGGAAGTGGCCAACGCCCCGGGCGAGAAAATTCTCCCCGGTGAGCTGAGCAAGGCACTGGAAATCCTCAAATCCGGTGGTCAGGTGGACTATGAAGGCGCTTCCAACGTGACCTTCACGGATGTGGGCGAAGCCGCTGGTTCTTACAAAGAACTGGTCGTCAAAGACGGCAAATTTGAAACGGTAAAAGTGCGCTAAGCGCTCTTTTAATCCGGTTTATCGAAAGCCCGGTTGCGAATGCAGCCGGGCTTTTGTTTTGATCTGTTGTACTCTCGAAGCAAGTGAGGTTCCCATGCCCAAACGCACCGCCGCCGTTGCCCTTGTGGAGGCTCTCATGGCCAATGGGGTGGAATATGGGTTTGGTGTGCCGGGGGAGTCTTATCTGGCGGTGCTGGATGCGCTGCATGATGTTTCCAACGATTTCACTTTCATCAATGCCCGTAACGAAGGCGGCGGGGCATTTATGGCGGAGGCCTATGGGAAGCTGACGGGTAAGCCCGGCGTTCTGTTTGTGACGCGAGGGCCGGGCATCACCAATGCGTCCATAGGCATCCATACAGCCATGCAGGATTCCTCCCCCATGGTGGTGTTTGTGGGGCAGATTGCGACGGACCTGAGGGGGCGGGAGGCGTTTCAGGAAATCGACTATAAGGCAGTTTTTGGGTCCATGGCCAAATGGGTGGTGGAGATCGATCATGCTGACCGAGTGCCAGAATTGGTCTCCCGCGCCTTCAAGACAGCGGTGAGCGGCAGGCCCGGGCCTGTGGTGGTGGCGCTGCCGGAGGATATGTTGATTGCGGAGACGGAGGCGTTGACACGGCCCGCTGTTACGCCCACCAAACCGCACTTTACGCCACTGGATGTGGACGCTGTCGGAGTTATGCTCAGCCAAGCGGAAACGCCTGTGGTCATTGCCGGGGGCGGCGGCTGGAACGAGAATGGGAAAGCTGCGCTGAAGCGCTTTGCTGAGGCGCATCAGCTGCCCGTCGTGGTAGGTTTTCGCAATCAGGACCTGCTGGACAATCATCACCCAAGCTATGCGGGCGATGCAGGGGTGGGCATGCCGCCGCGCATTCGAAAGTTCCTGACTGAAAGCGACCTCATTTTGGCTGTGGGGGTGCGGTTTGGTGAAATGCTCACCGATGCTTACACGCTGTTTGATCCATCCACGTTCAATCAAAAACTTATCCACATCCATGCCAGCGAAGACGAGTTGGGCAAGATTTTCACACCTGATTTAGCCGTCATGTCTTGCCTCAATGCTGCAATGAACGGCTTGCTCGTACTTGAGCCAGCGAACGAGCCTGTTTGGGCGCAGCGCACGACGCAGGCTCATGCGGCCTGGGAGAAATCTATCGAAGCCCCAGCTCAATCCGGCACCGGTGTCGATATGGCCGCTGTCATGGCCCATCTGCGCGAAACTCTGCCGGATGATGTGATTGTCACCAATGGCGCGGGCAATTTTGCCATTTGGCCCAGCCGTCATTTGCCCTTTGGCGAGAACATGCGCCTGCTCGGCCCGCAGGCCGGGGCCATGGGGGCGGGGGTGCCTGCTGCTGTCATGGCGAAAATCGTGGAGCCCGAGCGCGTGGCACTGTGCTTTGCTGGGGATGGTGATTTTCAAATGACCGGGCAGGAACTGGCCTGTTGCATGGAACGGGGTCAGGGGCCCATCGTGCTGGTGCTGAACAATGGTCAATACGGCACCATTCGCATGCATCAGGAGCGCGATTACCCCGCCCGGGTGAGCGGCACGCAGATCACCAACCCGGATTTTGCCAAGCTGGCGGATGCTTACGGGATGCTAGGTTTGCGCGTCGAGCGGACCGAGGATTTTGCCAGCGCCTTTGCCAAAGCCATGGAAAACCCCCAAGGGGCGGTGCTGGATATTGCCATTGATCCTGATGGGCTGACACCGACGGCCACCGTGCAAAGTTTGCGCGACGGTCGTTGAGGCATCTTACTCCGACGCATGTTCCTCAAACACCTCAAGGGCCGCATTAAGGCCGTTGATGGCGCTGGGAAAGCCGCCGTAAAGAGACATTTGCCAGATTACCTCGGCAATTTCCTTTTGGGACAGGCCGGCTTTGAGGCCGCCTGCAATATTCACTTTCAACTGCGGCTTGGTCTGCCCGCCCAGTGCCGTGAGTGCGGCGATGGTGGCCAAATAACGGTCGCGCAGGGGAAGGCCTTCGCGGGCATATTGGCGACCATAGGCAAAGTCCACGATCCCTTCCGCCATGCCCGGCAGCAGATGGCCGTAGCGGTCGTTCAGGGCCTTTTCCATGCCCGGGTTGAGTTCTTCAGACAGGGCGCGGCCGATCTCGGTGGTGGAATTTTCAGGTTTTGACGTTTTGCTCAAGGAAATATCTCTCGGAATAGTCGTTGTGTTGTTAGTCTAACAGACAAATCCGAGGGCAGTCGCATACTTGACGGGATTGGACATATTCCCCACTAACGCGCTCGAAACGGGCGGGGCCTTGGCCGCGTACCGTGCTCAAATTAAGTGCTTCAAAAAACGGATCGAACGATGCTCGCACTCACATTTCCCGGACAAGGCTCCCAGGCCGTTGGCATGGGTAAGGCGCTCGCCGACGCCTATTCACAGGCTAAAGCCGTTTTTGATGAGGTGGATGAGGCGCTGGGTGAAAAACTCTCCACGCTCATCTGGGAAGGGCCGGAGGATGAATTGACCCTCACCGCCAATGCTCAACCCGCCTTGATGGCGGTGAGCCTCGCGGCGGTTCGTGCGCTGGAGGCAGAGGGTTTTCAGGTCACGCAGGCCACGTTTGTGGCCGGTCATAGCCTGGGCGAATATTCCGCCCTTGCGGCTGCGAAAGCACTCACCGTAGCGGATACAGCCCGCCTGTTGCGCATTCGCGGCGAAGCCATGCAAGCCGCCGTGCCCGTGGGGCAGGGGGCCATGGCTGCCATTATTGGGCTGGATATGGCAAGTGTTGAGCAGGCTTGTGCCGACGCCTCTGATGACACGCAAAACTGCCAAATTGCCAATGATAACGGCGGTGGCCAACTGGTGATTTCCGGCCATAAGGATGCTGTCGAAAAAGCGATGGAAGCCTGTAAGGAAGCCGGTGCGAAACGCGCTTTGCCCCTGCCGGTAAGCGCGCCCTTCCATTCCACGCTTATGCAACCAGCTGCTGAACGGATGGCGGAGGCTTTAGCGCAGGTGGACATTAAGCCCACCATCGTGCCACTTGTCTCCAATGTGCTGGCGGATGCCATCTCCCACCCCGATGATATTGCCAAGCGCTTGGTAGAACAGGTGACGGGCCGGGTGCGCTGGGCGGAGAGTGTTGCCTACATGCACGAAGAGGGCGTAGGCCGCGTTTGGGAAATTGGGTCTGGCAAAGTGCTGACAGGCCTTGCCCGGCGCATTGAGCGGGGTTTACAGGGCACCGCCATCAACGGACCC
This sequence comes from Pseudomonadota bacterium, assembly GCA_039198355.1. GTDB lineage: Bacteria > Pseudomonadota > Alphaproteobacteria > Rhizobiales > Rhizobiaceae > Pseudahrensia. The sequence continues at coordinate 17,052 of JBCCTO010000001.1, read as the reverse complement.
GATGATATTGGCCCTGCCATTGAAGCCCTGTCGGAAAAACTCACCTAGTCCAACGCATTCTCGTCATGGGCCGAGTTGATCGGCCAATCCCTTGACGTAACATTCTACCAGATCCGCCAATCAACTTGGTGGATGACGTGAGTGGGGTGTTTCATTCAAATCCTTTGATTATCTTTCTGGAGACCCACCATGTTTGATCTCACCGGCAAATCCGCGCTTATCACCGGTGCATCTGGCGGTATTGGCGTTGCCATTGCCCACGCTCTGCATGCCCAAGGGGCCACGGTGGGTCTGCACGGTACGCGGGAGGAAAAGCTGAAAGAAATCGCAGCATACCTTGGCGACCGTGTGCACATCTTCCCCGCCAATTTGGGGGATGGTGATGCGGTGAAAGCGCTGGCGGAGAAGGCTGAGGCGGATATGGGGGGCATCGACATTCTGGTGAACAATGCGGGCATCACCAAAGACGGCCTTTTCGTTCGCATGAGCGATGAGGATTGGGATGCCGTGCTGGACATCAATCTCAAAGCAGCCTTTCAACTCACACGCGCGGCGGTCTACCCCATGATGCGGCGCAAGGCAGGGCGGGTTATCAATATAACGTCGGTGGTTGGCGTGACGGGCAACCCGGGGCAGGGCAATTATTGCGCGTCCAAAGCGGGCATGATTGGCATGTCCAAGTCGCTCGCCATGGAGATCGCTAGCCGCAATGTGACGGTGAATTGCATCGCCCCCGGCTTCATCGAAACGCCCATGACGGACGCGCTCAACGACAAACAAAAAGAAACGATTCTCGCCACCGTGCCAGCCAAGCGGCTGGGTACGGGTGAGGAGGTAGCGAGCGCCGTGGTTTATCTCGCCAGCGATGAGGCGTCTTACATGACCGGCCAAACGCTGCATGTGAATGGCGGCATGGCCATGATTTAGAGTTTTGGCCAAAATCGGTGCAAAGGCTGCCGTTTTGGCCCTTCGCCTGTGCATCAAGCCTATAATTTGGCTTGTATTTGCGCAGCCTCCTGACTAGTTAATGGCGAAATTATCGTTGGTCAGATCGGAGAACCAATATGAGCGACACTGAAGAACGCGTCCGCGCCAAGGTCGTAGAGCATCTGGGCGTTGAGCCTGAAAAAGTGACCATGGAAGCATCGTTCATCGACGATCTGGGCGCCGACTCGCTCGATACCGTGGAACTGGTGATGGCTTTTGAAGAAGAGTTCGGCGTGGAAATCCCTGACGATGCCGCCAACGACATTCAGACCGTGAAAGATGCGGTCAACTATCTGGACAAGGCCAAGGCCTGACCGGACTAACGGCCCATTGGTCGTGACGCCTAAGGTTATTCAAACGGGCATCGCTGGTCGATGCCCGTTTTTGCATTAGATGCGCTCAACAAGCGCCGCTTTTCATTGAGGTTCGCCATGAGACGGGTTGTTGTCACAGGCATTGGTATGGTCTCCCCCCTGGGCGGCGATGCGGAAACCACATGGGCCAATATTAAGGCTGGGCAAAACGCCACCAAGCGGGTGGAAAGTTTTGAGGTTGATGATCTGCCCGCCAAAATCGCCTGCCAAATTCCGCGTGGTGACACGGCAGATGGGCATTTCAACCCGGATGATTGGATGGAGGTGAAGGAGCAGCGCAAGGTTGATCCTTTTATCGTTTACGCCATCTCCGCTGCCACGCAGGCGCTCAATGATGCTGACTGGCACCCCAAAAGCGCCGAAGATCAGGAAGCAACGGGCACACTGATCGGCTCGGGCATTGGCGGGTTGCAGGGCATCGAGCAGACGTCGCTTTTGTTGGCGGATCGTGGGCCGCGCCGTGTTTCTCCGTTCTTTATTCCTGGGCGGCTTATCAATCTGGCATCGGGCTATGTTTCCATCCAGCACGGTTTGAAAGGCCCCAACCATTCTGTCGTCACCGCCTGCTCCACCGGCGCCCACGCCATTGGCGATGCGGGTCGGCTGATCGCGCTTGGCGATGCGGATGTGATGGTGGCTGGGGGAGCGGAAAGCCCTGTCTGTCGCTTGTCTTTGGCCGGTTTTGCAGCCTGCAAGGCCCTTTCAACCAATTTTAACGACACGCCTGAGAAAGCCTCCCGCCCGTGGGATGCGGATCGCGACGGATTCGTCATGGGAGAGGGCGCCGGTATCGTCGTGCTGGAAGAGTATGAACACGCCAAAGCGCGGGGCGCGAAGATTTATGGTGAGTTGGTGGGCTACGGCCTCTCTGGTGACGCTTTCCACATCACAGCCCCGGCGGAAAACCATGAAGGCGCTTTCCGGGCCATGAAAGCTGCGCTCAAGCGTGCTGGCATGGATGCCAGTGAGATCGACTACATCAACGCCCATGGCACTTCCACCATGGCTGATACGATGGAACTGGGCGCGGTGGAGCGTCTGGTGGGTGACCATGCGGCCAATCTTGCCATGTCTTCCACCAAGTCTGCCATTGGCCATTTGCTCGGGGCAGCAGGTTCTGCGGAGGCCATTTTCTGCCTCCAGGCTATGCGTGACAGCACCATGCCCCCAACGCTAAATTTGGACACGCTGGATGCGGAAACGCAGATTGATCTGGTGCCGCACAAGGCCAAGGAGAAGGAAATCACCACCGTGCTTTCTAATTCCTTCGGGTTCGGCGGCACCAATGCGGCGCTCGTCTTTACCAAAACGCATTAGAAGACATGCATTGAACGGCTTGTTCGCAGCGTTTACTAAAAGCGGGCGGGTTCGGAGGGGCGAATCCCGTTGTTTCGCCACAAAATGCTGATTTCAAGCTGGCGTGACAAAACCCGTGCAACCGGCCTTCTGTGATGCCGGTTTTGGAGACGCAGCGTTGAGTGACGATAGAAATAAAACACCCTTTGGACGCCAGCCCGCACCTTCTCAGTCTTCAGCGGGGGGGCACGAATACGCGCTGCCGCCGGACCGTCCGCTGGAAAATGTGCCGCCGCGCACGCCCCGTTATCAAACGCAGACCCCGCCCCCTTCCATGGAGCCCGCCTATCAGGATGGTGGGGAGCGGGACGGTAATTTCATTCTCTCCTCTGCCAATGATGCAGACATTGCCGATGCGCCCCCGCCCTATCGCCGCTCGCGCAGTGCGCGCAGCATGACGGTGCGGGTGCTGAATCTGCTGCTGATGCTCGTGTTCTTCGGCGTGCTGCTCTATGCGGGCTCGGTTTGGTATACGCAGACCGAGTTTGAAGCCCGTGGGCCGTTGAAAGAGGAAACCACTTTCGTTGTGCCCAAAGGGGCCACGTTCACGTCCATCATTCCGGGCCTTGAAGAGAAAAACATCATTCCGCGCCAAAACGCCCTGCGCGTCTTTTCGCGGGGCGTGCGTGCTGCCGGTAAGGCATCGGCCCTGAAGGCGGGTGAGTTTGCGTTTGAGCCCGGCATGAGCATGCGTGAGGTGATGATGCAGCTCACCGAGGGCCGGTCCATCCAATATACGCTGACATTCCCTGAAGGCTGGACTTCGTTTCGCATGATGGAGCGCATCGCGGCAGATGAAACGCTGACGGGTGATGTGCCCCCCATTCCGCCAGAGGGCACGATGCTGCCCCAGACCTACGCCTTCCAAAAGGGCATGACGCGGGACCAACTTGTGCAGCTTATGCGCGATAGTATGCACAAAACCATGCGCACGGTCTGGAACGAGCGGCAGCCCAACCTGCCGCTCAAGAGCATGGAAGAGATGGTGATCCTCGCTTCAATCGTTGAAAAAGAAACCGCCATCGCCTCTGAACGTCCTCGCGTGGCGGCTGTTTTTGTGAACCGGTTGCGCAAGGGTATGCGCCTGCAAACGGACCCCACCGTCATTTACGGCATCTGGGGCGGGCAGGGTAAACCCAAGGATCGCGGCGGCTTGCGCCGTTCGGAACTGCGCAAACCAACGCCCTACAACACCTATGTCATCAATGGTTTGCCACCAGGCCCCATCGCAAACCCGGGCATTGATGCCCTGCGGGCGGTGGCCAACCCCATTGAGAGCGATGAACTGTATTTTGTGGCCGATGGCACCGGCGGGCATGTGTTTTCCAAAACCTTGGCGGAGCACAATGCCAATGTGAAAAAGTGGCGGGCCATTGAAGCCCAGCGTAAAAAAGAGGCGGAGGCCGCCGCCGCTGCTGCTGAAAACGGGACCGTGGGGAATTGACCCTCAAAAGCATGACCGGCTTTGGCCGGTATCAGAGTGAAGATGGTGCGTTTTCGTGGGAGTTACGCGCTGTAAACGGCAAAGGCTTGGATGTGCGCCTGCGCCTGCCGCCCAATACCGATGGGTTGGAGCCTCTAGCTCGTGATTTGTGTCGCAAGACCTTGGGGCGTGGCAACATACAGGTTGCATTCACCATTGCCCGGACCAGCGGCGAGGCCAAACTTCAGCTCAACGAGGAGCACTTGGCCACCGTTTTGGATGCGCTTTCTGCCATTGACGCCCGCGCCGACACGCGCCCCAGTTCTTCCGCAGAAATTCTGAGCCTGCGCGGCATTCTGGAGCCGGTGGAAAACGATCTTACCGATGAAGACGTGGAGGCCCGCCATAGGATCTGGCTTGCCGGGCTTGAGAAGGCCCTTGCCGCCTTGCAAACCCATCGCGCAGAAGAGGGCGGTGCGTTGAAAGCCGTGTTTGAAGCACAGCTTGACCAAATTGAGACTTTTCTCAAGCAAGCGAAAGCGGAGCCTTCACACCAGCCTGAAGCACTCTTCAAGAAATTGGCGGGCCAAGTGGATGAGGTGCTGCGTGGTGGTGCAGAGATGGATCCACAGCGGCTCCACCAAGAGGTGGCCCTGCTGGCAACAAAAGCTGATGTGCGGGAGGAATTGGATCGCCTGGCAGCCCATGTGGCTGCTGCGCGGGACCTGATCGCCCATGGCAGCCCGGTGGGCCGCAAGCTTGAATTTCTCGCGCAAGAGTTTAACCGCGAGGCCAATACGCTGTGTTCAAAATCGTCATCCACCGCTCTCACAGCCATCGGGCTTGAATTGAAAGTGGTCATCGACCAGTTTCGCGAACAAGTTTTGAACGTGGAATAAGCCATGCGCGTGATCTCAAATCCCCTCTCCGTTGACCCCGCCGGTGATCCCAGCCGGCGCGGACTGATGTTGGTTTTGTCCTCTCCGTCCGGTGCTGGCAAATCCACCATTGCGCGCAATCTTTTGCAGGATGACCCCCTGCTTTCCCTTTCCATATCCGTTACCACCCGCGCCCGGCGGGGCAGTGAAATTGACGGGAAGGACTATCATTTCGTCAGCCGTGATGAATTCATCATCATGCGCGATAACGGCCAATTGCTGGAATGGGCGGAAGTCCACGGCAATTTTTACGGCACACCGGTAAAACCTGTGCAGCAGGCCATGGATGCGGGGCGGGATATGCTGTTCGACATTGACTGGCAGGGTGCGCTGCAGCTTTTTGAGGGGGCCAGCCAGGATATTGTGAGCATCTTCATCCTGCCACCATCCATGCGAGAGCTTCGAAACCGGTTGGTGCGGCGCGCGGAGGACAGTGAAGAGGTCATCAACAAACGCCTTGAAAACGCGCGCGTGGAGATCGCCCACTGGCACGAATATGCCTATCCGCTGGTGAACGATGATCTCAATGTGTGCTTTGAGAATGTGAAGGCCATTCTGCGAGCGGAGAGGCTGCGGCGGGACCGAAGGTTGTTGAGTATGACGGGGTTTGTGGAGCGGTTGTTGGGCTAGCCCGTGGGCAGTGTAAATCCGGCACATGCCGTTTCAGATCAGGTTAGCCCTGTGGAACAAATTCACTGAAGCCGTCTTTGTACTGGGTAGGTATTGCATTCAATGGCACCTGATACAGTGACTATCTTTTACCCCGGTGGCCTATGAACCGCCTGAAGTGGCTACAGTTATTTTTCTTGCGCTACTACCGCAGCATGGGTCTGCGCGTGTTGTTATACGCGTCTTTGTCCGTGATGGCAGCGTTTCTGGCTCCCTTTGCAAATTTGTTTTTTGATGTGCAGGTCAATGCTGATTTCGGTTTTGAGTCAGTAACCCGGTGCTCACCATTCTGGCATCGAGCATGTTGGCGGTCTCGACGTTTTCATTGAACATCATGGTCACAGCACACCGTGCTGCTGCCGATACTGCGACCCCACGACTGCACCGCATCTTGCTTGACGATACGACGACTCAGTCCGTGCTGTCCGTTTTTATCGGTGCCTTCGTCTATTCTCTCGCATCAATTGTGCTTTTCCAGCTGGGTTTTTTTCCTGACGATGCCGCAATTTTTGTCATGGCGATCACCTGTCTGGTGGTGGTGGCTGTCATTTTGTCATTGCTGCGTTGGATCAACCATTTAACAACATTGGGCAGTCTCGAAGACAGCCTGCGGCAGGCGAAGTCACGGGCGCAGGAGACATTGCGCGCTCAAGCACGCAATCCCAGATTTGGGGGTTCCCCTCTTTCGGAGGATACGGTCGTGCCGCTGTCCACCCGGTCCCTTCGCGCACCGGAAACGGGCTATTTGCAGCTTATCGATATGGCGAAACTGGAAGACTGTCTGCCGGATCGGGCCAGTTTGTATCTTAATGTGTCCCCGGGGACGCATGTGCTTGTGGGCGAAACACTTGGCGAAGTATCTGGCGTAGAAGACGATGAGGTCTTGGATAAACTGGCTAAGGCTTTCACGTTCGGCAGCACAAGGACACATGAGCAAGATGCAGCGTTGGGTTTAATCACGCTGTCCGAGATTGCATCCAAAGCGCTGTCTCCCGGCATCAATGACCCCGGAACGGCCGTCGAAGTGCTCATGATTATGAAGTCACTGCTTTGGGATTTCGTTCTGGACGATCCTGATGACGAGGCGGCCCCAGTAAAAGGCGTTTTTGCGCGTTTTCCAAATGCATCTGATCTTTTGGTCACCAGCTTCGGGCCGATTGCAAGGGACAGTGCTGGAAACTACGAGGTGACGATGCATCTGATGGAAAGCCTGGCGGCCTTGTCAGCTTTGGAGGACCAAGAGCTTTCCACGGCAACAAGCGCGCTTGCTAAGGAGATTGTTGCTACCGCGGCGGAAGCAGACCTCTCGGATCGCGAGTTGTCAAAACTGCGATCTGTGACATTCACGAATGTTGCCGAAAAATAGGGGGTGTTCGCGTTCTGATAGGGCAGCTTGAAATAGTTGCAGCGATAGCTCCTTTCGTCTCAATCGCCGTCACAAGCCACCCATCCCATTCGCCAACGCTACAAAATCTTCCGTCGCCAATTCCTCCGCCCGGGCTGTCGGCTCAATGCCTACTTTCTCCAGCAGTGGTATGCCCCCAACCCCCTTCAAGCTCTGGCGTAGCATTTTGCGGCGTTGGCCGAAAGCGGCTTGGGTTATGGTTTCCAGCTTGTGCCGGTCCACCGGCAGTGGTTCCGCTTTGGGTTGCACCATGATGACGGAAGAAGTGACCTTAGGGGGCGGGCTGAAGGCTTGGGGGGGCAGGTCAAAGGCGATGGCGCTATGGGTGCGCCATGAGGAGAGGATGCCCAGACGCCCCCAGCTTTTGTCGCCCGCTTCGGCGGTGATGCGTTGGGCCACTTCGCGCTGAAACATGAGGGTCATGGACTGCCAGAAGGGTGGCCAGATCTCGCCACCGATCCAGCCGGTGAAGAGCGGCGTGGCGATGTTGTAAGGCAGGTTGGCGGCGATGCGGATGGGGTCTGTTTCCGGGTCCACGCCCGCCTCCTGCAGGACCTTCCTGTGGTCTTGCGCCAGTGCATCACCGCTGACCACGGTGAGCTTGCCGGGATAGGCGTCAGCGATTTCCTGCAAGGCGGGAAGGCATCGTTCGTCTCGCTCAATAACCACCACGCGGGCGGCTCCGCAGGCCAGTAGAGCGCGGGTGAGGCCCCCGGGGCCGGGGCCAATTTCCAGCACCGTGTGGCCCTCCACCACGCCACAGGCGCGGGCGATTTTCATGGTGATGTTGAGGTCGAGCAAAAAGTTCTGCCCCAACGCCTTTTTGGCGGCGAGTCCATGCCGCTCGATGACATCGCGCAGGGGAGGGAGATCGTCAATATGGCTCACAGGGGCTGCCCCGCTGCGCTTTTGGCCATGTCCCAAGCCATTTGCATGGCGCAGAGCGTGCTGGTGGGGTTGGCCTTGCCCGTGCCCGCAATATCGAAGGCGGTGCCATGGTCCGGGGAGGTGCGGATGAAGGGAAGGCCAAGCGTCACATTCACCGTCTCGTCAAAGGCCAGCGCCTTGGCGGGGATCAGGGCTTGGTCGTGATACATGCACAGTGCCGCGTCATATGTGGCGCGGGCGGGGCCATGGAACATGGTATCGGCGGGCAGGGGGCCAAAACAGGTGATCCCCTCCGCCTGCAATTGCGCGATGGCGGGGGCGATGATCGTGCTATCCTCTTGGCCCATGGCACCCTGTTCCCCGGCATGGGGGTTCAGGCCGGAAATGGCGATGCGCGGTTTGGAGATGCCAAACCGCTTTATCAAATCCCGATGCATGATGCGGGCGGTCTCCATGATGGCCTGTTCCGACAATTGCTTTGGAACTTCTACCAAGGGGATGTGAATGGTCACCGGTACGGCGCGCAGCGCTGGCCCTGCCAGCATCATGACAGGAAGGCTTTGATTTTCTGCACCGGGCCATTGGCTGGCCAGCGCGCCCAGATACTCCGTATGGCCGGGATAGTCGAAGCCAGCGTCATAGAGCGATTTTTTGTTAATGGGCAGCGTGACTAGGGCACTGGCATTGCCTTTCTGCACCAGTTCCACGCCGCGTGTTATGGCCTCCACCACGCCAGCGCCATCACTGGCCAGTGGCTGGCTCGGCTGGGCGTGAAGGGGGTTGGTCAAGGAAATGACGGGCAGCAAACCGTTTGCAAGGGCTTCAAGCCAAGCCGTTGGGTTCTTGTCGTCCAGATTTTGCGCGATGGATGCATCAAGGCGCAGATGTTTCGCGCGGGCCGTCAAATGTTCTCTATCCGCCAACACGGCAAAAGGCGGCAAAGTGTGCCTGTCCCGGTTTACGAACAAATCCAGCACGATGTCAGGGCCGATGCCGGCTGGTTCGCCAATGGAAAGTATGAGCGGTGGGGTGTTGGCGGAAACTTGCATGGCAGGTTTTAAGCGGGCGTTGCTATAGAAAAGTAACGTTGCAAACCCTCAGCGGTTTACGATGACGGCTTTCTTTTTCAATTCCGCAAAGTACTTTTTCTCTTCCGCGCTTGCGGCATTTCGGAAGTTGTCGCCCTCAAACAGTTTCGCTTCGTCCGCGGACTGGCTGCCGATCACCTCGCGCTTGCGGCACACAACAATCATCTCCGCGCCTTTTTCCGTATCACGCACGCGGGTGACTTTGCCCGGCTGGGTGTTGCGAATGTCCTTTGCCCAGATGGTTGGCAAGCGGGAGTCCAACACGCGTCCGCGATCAATGACGGCCACATCCTTTTGCGTTGTTGCAAGTTCCCGCGCGTTTTCGCAGCCGTTGATCCGGTTGCGGAAATTATTGGCCTGTGTTCGACGGGCTGGTAACTGGCTTTGGTTGTTTTTAGGGACCGTGAAAACAATCTGCTGGATGGTATATTCCTGCTCCCGCGCGGAACTGCTGCCTTGGGCTGGCAGCCAGCGCTGGGTGTTGCGCTGCGTGCTGGAAACTCCGGCGGCCTGCCTTTGTACCCGAATGCTCACCGCTCGTTGCCAGCTGATTTGCGCCTTGATGTAGTTTTTGAAGGCGCGAGTGCCCACGCCAGCGCGGTTTAACACCTGGGCAAACTGCTTTTGGGTCAGGCGATTGCGTTGCACAAAGCCGCTATAGGCGCGGTTGACCTCCGCATCGCTCGCGAGCGCTCCCACCCGGCGCGCTTCCTGCATTTTGATCGCTTCATCGATGAGCTCTTGCTTGGCGGCAGCCCGCCCACCCCTTTCTCGCCGCAGCTTGCGAAAGCGCGCGCGGCGGGCAACGGCATTGGTGGTGATGGGTTGACGGTTCACCAGAGCCGCGATCTTGTTGCCGCCGCGGGCGGTGATGGTTTCAACTTGCGGTACGCCCGTGGCCACCGGCTGTTCAGCCACAATGGGCTGTTCAACCGTCGTACTGCTTTTCGGCACGGCATTATCCGTGCTGTTGCAGGCCGCAAGCACGGTGCCCAAGGCTATGATGACCAGACTGCGCGCGCCGGACTTAGCTTTGATAATGTGGGTCACGCGCACTCTCCCCGTGGCTGCTGCGGCCACCCTTTTGGAGCTGGTAGGGCGATAATGCGGTAAAATCATGGTTGTAAGCCCTAACCATCATCGCTGACGTTGGGGGACGTAAACTGCGCTGGGTCCACAGAGCCTTCAATGTCGCCCAGAGTGCGGAAGCTGAGTTTGAAACTGATGGACCGGTCCACATCGGTGGTTGAGCTGGAGCGGATTTCATTGAAGCCCAGCGAGAGGATGAAACACTCATCCGTGTAGCTAAGGCCAACCGAGTTATAAACGAACAGATTGTCTTCAATGTCGTATTGCGCGCCGCCGTAAGCTGACCAGTTTTCGGCCAGTTTGACACTTGTGAAGAAACCAACTTGGGTGCGGTCTTTTTCAAAACCGTAGTCGGGTTGGGAGGCGATGTAGGTAACGTTGGCGCTACCGGAAAAGATACTGCCGCCAAAGGTGATGGCCGCTTCAGACCGGCGCACGGAAAAGTCGTTATTGTCGAACCGGGCGTTGAGGTTCACGCCGTAGCGAGATTGGTTTGAGAAGGCGAGCGCGGCCACATAGTCTGATGCGTCCGTTTCCAGCCCGCTCTCTTGACCCACATTCGCTAAATCGTTTGTGTTGGCGTACGGATTTTCGCCACCCAGGTGGAAGCTCTGGCCCACAAGCCCAGAAATGGACAGGCCATTTCCAAATTCACCCACATATCGCAATCCCAGATTGGTCCTCGTGCCGGACTCGATACGGTCATAGCCGGAGAATTTATCCCGATCGAAGAGAGTTGAAGCGTCAAAAACGAGGCTTTGCGCATCTTCATTGGGGGCAACGCCGTCAAAGGCGAGGTCGGGCCGTAGGAATATGTTGGCGGTGGGGGTGAAGATGTGGCTGGAATCGGCCAGGCGGGCCAGAACGGGATAGCTGACTTCCAGCCCTGCTGTCGGCATGAAGCGGCTGTATTCGCCATCGGTGAGGACCGGGCCTGCACTGGCGGCAAAGCCATTGGTGGAGGTCCAATCGCCCCGCAGGGAGAGGCTTGGGGTAATGGCAAGGCCGGAGGCATTGATGGTCTTGCGCCATTGCAGGTCTGCGGAAGCGCGGGTGGTTTCGCCATTGAATCCATGGGTGCGCACATCACCATTGGTGGGCGTGATGGTGCTCAGCGTATCCCGCTCCAGACTGGTGACGTTCAAATCCAAAGACACTTCACCGCCGCTCAGCGTATCAGTGGTGACGAAGTTGTAATCCAACTGAGGCCGCACGAATGCCTGATTACCCTCAAAGCTGAAGGCAGTGCCATTGCCGATGATGGTATCGTTTTGAACCAGATACTGATTGGCGGAGAGTTTGAAATAGGATTTGTCGGCAAGGCCGCGCAGAAATACATCATTGGTGATGCTATAGGAACGATAGCCACTGAGCCGATAGGTGCGGGAGAAGTTGCTGTCGCTTTGGGCCAACAGGTTCCAGCCGAAAGCCCATCTTGGATTGATGTTGAACCGGCCCTCTGAGGCAATCATGCCCCGGTCGATTTCAACATTATCGGGCTCGGTGCTGAAAGCATCGGGGTCGTCTTGGGAAATACCGGCCGCCTTGATGGTGTAAAAGCCGTTCTCCAACTGGTGACGCCACCGTCCATCCACCATAAGGCCCTGTTCGGTGAAGCCGGTGGCGGCAAGCGTTAGATCGTGGGTCTCGCCGGTTTTGATGAAAAAGGGCTGACGATACCAATAACCAAGGCCTGATTTGAAACCGAGTGTTGGGTTCAAAAACCCGGTTTTGCGCTTCACGCTGGAATCGGCATGGGTGAAATAAGGCACATAGGCAATGGGGATGCCGAACAACTCAAACCGGGCACGTCGGTAGGAAATGGTTTTGGTTTTCCCGTTCAAAATGACTTGCTGGGCTTTAATCTGCCACAGAGGCGCACGGTCAGGCTTTTCCTTACAGGGTTCGCAAGCTGTATAGACGCCGTGGCGGAACACGGTTTTCTGGTCCCCAAACCGCTCCGCGCTTTCCGCAGCGAACCGAGTGTTGTCAGGCGTTTCCACACGCAGAGCGTTTACGAAACCCGCACTGAAGTCATCGGTCAGGTCAATCTCATCGGCATAGATGCGATTGCCGTTGGGTTCCAATATTTCCACATTGCCCGTGGCCCGCACCTTATTGGTGGATTGATTGTAGGTCACCTCATCGGCGACCACCTGATAGCCGTCGTAATCCAGCTGAACGCTACCTTGCGCGGTGACCTTTTGATTGTCGTTGTCGTAGATCAGCCGGTCGGCCTTGAGCAGCAATTGGGCATTGGGGTTGGTTTGCGGCAAACTGCCATTGCCCAGCGTTTGCGCCAGCGCCATGGACGGCGTCAGATTGCTGATCTGGGGAAGCGTGTAGAAGGCTGCGGAGGCTAAAAAGGTGAGGGCGATGCGGGTCTTCGCGCTTAGAAATTTGGGCGCGGCTGTGCCCGTATTGCCACAGGCGGGCAAACGTGTGGAATCAGCGAGGAACTTAGGCAATTAGCCGTCCTCCTGATGCATGAGCACCGTAATGCCGATTAAACATGCCACTATGGCCGGAGACCACGCCGCAAAGGCGGGCGGCACCAGCCCATTACTCCCAAAAGTCACCACCAATTTCGTTAGAATATACAGCACAAACCCCGCCGCGACGCCACAAAGAATGGCTTTGGAATTCGTGCCAAAACGGGCGAAAGTTAACGATACCGTTGCGGCCACCAAAACCATGGCGACAAACAATAATGGCTGGGCTAACAGGGTCTGGAATCGGGTCTCAAAAGGCAGGGTTTTTTTGCCCGCCCGCTCGGCCTGACGGCGTCGTTCTTCCAAGTTCCAGATGCTGACGGATTCCACATCTGTTTGGTCCGCTTGCAGCTGAAAGCGGGTGATGTCTACGGGTATTTTTACGCTGTCCAGAGGCCTGCTTTTCTCACCCGATCTGCTGGCCATGACATTTGTGAGCAGGAAATAGGGTTGACTGGTATCGTCATTGAAAGTGGCGCGGGAGGCATCGAACCGCTCCTCCACTTGCATGTTCAAGCCATAGCGATAGACCGTTACGCCGGTGAGCCTAGTGCCCCGTTCTTGAGCAACTTGCGCGCGGAAAACCACATCTCCGCTGCTGTGCCCCACCCGGAGCCAAAACTGTTGGGAATTGTGGGAAATCCCACCCCGCGCCTTGCCAAAAATGGCGGCTTCAATGCCCCTGGAAGCGGTTTGGCCCACGAGGGAGAGGGGATTGTAGGCTGTGGAGGCAAAAGCACCCACAAAAGCGGCTGTAAAAGCCAAGGGCAAAAGAAATTGCCAAACGGACACGCCCGAGGCGCGGGCGACCACCAATTCCAAACGTCGGTTCATCAGGATCAAGCAGGATGCCGCCCCAAACAAGATAGCAAAGGGGAGGATGTTTTCGGCAAAGGCGGGGGCGCGGTAAAGGGCTATGAGCGCCACATCGCCCAAACTCACATCGGCTAAGGCGCCCACTTTGCGGGACAGTTCAATCATGTCCACCACAAAAATGAGAAAGAAAAAGAGCAGGAATATCAAAAGGATATTGCGCAGAAACTCTTTGGCCAAGTAAGCGCCTAGCGTCAGGCCAATCATTGGGCTGCCCCTGGAGAGACCGCAGCCTCGGCATTCGCTTTACGTCCATAGCCTGCAAGGCGGGCGCGCAGCGGGGCCGACTTTTGCACAAGACTTGTGAGGTGATTATCAATTTTTGCCAGCAGTTCTGGCGAGAGGGCAGCCTTATCTTTCCAGATAAGCCAGCTGGCAAAGGCGATGGCTGACAGGGGGATGAACCAGGTGGCGTAAACCCAAAGCGTGTTTCCGCGAATGGCCCCTTCCGCGATAATTCCCAAACCGCGCAGCGCCACAATATCCAAACAGGCAAGCGTCACCAGCAATGTTTGTCCTTGGCGGTGGGAGTGGGGCATGCCCAAAAAGGCCAAGACCACCAGGCCGACCATGAGCGGGTAAAGCCCGCCGGTCAGCCTGATATGCAGCTCCGAGGTAAAGCGTTGGGGGTGTGCTTGATACAGCGGGTCCTTTGGATCGGGGAAAAAGAGATTGTAAGTGCTCACTTCCTGTTGCGAACGGCCTGCACCGCCACCGCCACCGGAAAAGGATGAAAGATTGAAAGCGTAGGAGGTGAAGCGCACGATCGAAATGTTCGACTGATCCTTGGTTTGGCGTTGTATTTGCCCGTTGCGCAATACAAGAAACGTCTTGTCGCCCTGTTTCGTCACGTCGCCCGTTTGCGCCAGATAGGTGAAGTTTTCCGTTTGCGAGCGCGTGTCGGTGATGAGAACGCCCCGCAGGGAACCCCCAGGAACTCGTTCTGCAACGTGGAAGGTAAGCCCAGTTCCAATGTCCTGAAATGCCCCTTCTTTCACCACAACGGACACCAGGTCTGCGCGCACTTTGGTGATGAAATTGCGCAATTCCTGCATTGTTGCGGGGCCAGCCCAAAGGTGCAGGACATAAACCAGCAGCGTGACCAGCAGGCTGAGTGCCAGGAATGGCTTCAACAGCGAAATGCGCGATGCGCCGGAGGCATGCATCACCACCATTTCAGAATCGTCGTTGAGGCTGTTGATGGTGCGCAAAAGGCCGATCAGCAGTGCCAAGGGCGCGATGGCAGCCGCCAAGGTTGGAATACCCAGCAACGTCATTTGTAGATAGGTAATGATGCCTTGCCCCTTGGACATGATGACATCCACCGTTTGAACAGCCCGCACCACCCAGAGCACGCCCACTAGCCCACCGGCGGCGATCAAAAAGGACATCATGGCCTTTTTGAAGATGTACCGCTCTATGAGGTTGAGGCCCATGCGTATCTCGTTTTTGATTTTATACTGGGGAGGAAGCGGGAGAGAGTATGCGCAATCTTGCACGAGCCATTAAGCATTTGTAATGGCTAAAAAGCGGCGAAGAAACGTGGCAACCAAATTATTAACGGCTCTTCGCCCCGCGTGTGGCTGTGGTGGCTGACAGGCCTATACTTCCACGGCTCGGCCTTGCACATTAGGCGCACCGATTCTGTGCCACTGACTGCGAGCTTCAATGACCCAACGCCCCCAAATCACCTTTACCGGTGCGGCTGCGCCAAAATCCGGCACGGTTGTTGTGCTGACAGACGAGAGCCTCAAACTGCCTGCCGCGCTGGAGGCTGTGGATGGCGAGGGTGTTGTGGCCAAAGCCATTAAAGTGTCAGCGTTTAAGGGCGCTAAAGGCAAGTCCATGGTCTTGCTGACCCCTGCAGGAACGGGGCTGGACCGGATTGTGGTGATGGGGCTTGGCGAACGGGAAAAACTGACCGAGTTCGATTGGCTCAAATTGGGCGGCAAGATTCAAACGCTGGCGGCCAGTTTTGGCAAAGTGGCCTTGTTGGCCGACACAGCAGCGGACGAGGCCAGTGCTGAACAACTGACGGGGCTGGGGCAGGGCGCTTTGATGTCCGCCTACAACTTCGACACATACAAAGTGAAAACCAAAACCAAAACGCCCTCTAAGCCCCTGAAATTGACTATCCATGGCAAAGCAGCCAGCGCGGCCAAAAAGGCGTGGCCCGCGGTAGAAGGCGTGGCGGATGGCGTCATGCTCGCCCGTGATCTCGTCAATGAGCCCGCTAACGTTCTCACACCCAAGGCTTTCGCCAAGGAAGCGGAGAAGCTCAAAAAGCTCGGCTGCGAGGTGGATGTCCTCGACGAAAAGGACATGAAGAAGCTGAAGATGAACGCCCTTTTGGGCGTGGCGCAGGGTTCCCGCAACGCGCCCCGCATGGCCATCATCCAATGGAATGGTGGCAAGAAGAGCGACAAGCCTGTCGCCTTTGTGGGCAAGGGCGTGACGTTTGATACGGGTGGCATTTCCATCAAGCCTTCCGGCGGCATGGAAGACATGAAGGGTGACATGGGCGGGGCGGCCGCCGTCACCGGCCTGATGCACGCGCTGGCGGCGCGCAAGGCCAAGGCCAATGTGGTGGGCATAATCGGGCTTGTGGAGAACATGCCCGATGGCAATGCCCAGCGCCCGGGCGATATCGTCACCTCCATGTCCGGCCAGACCATCGAGATCATAAACACGGACGCTGAAGGGCGTCTGGTCCTGGCAGACTGTCTTTGGCACTGCAAGGAGGAGTTCAAGCCCAAATTCATGGTCAATCTGGCGACATTGACGGGTGCGATACTGGTGGCGCTGGGCAGGGACCATGCGGGCATGTTCTGCAATGATGATGATTTGGCTGCTCAATTGTTCGAGGCTGGTCAGCACACCCAGGAAAAACTGTGGCGCATGCCCTTGGGCGCTGCCTATGACAAGCTGATCGACACCAAGAATGCGGATATGAAAAATACCGGTGGCCGCTTGGCCGGGTCCATCACGGCAGCGCAATTCTTGAAGCGCTATGTGGATGACACACCCTGGGCCCACCTGGATGTGGCTGGCACTGCCATGGCCTCACCCTCATCCGACATCAACTCATCTTGGGCCAGCGGCTTTGGCGTGCGTTTGCTGGATCGGCTGGTGGCTGACCATTACGAGGGGTAGAGGCGGTTTTTCGCGCAGGGCTTACAGACTGTTGATCGCCGTCATAGGCCGACTTGATCGGCTGTAGACTCACGTTTGAAGTGCAACACATTGTAGGATGTGTTTGCGATGGGACAGTGTTATGGCCAGCTCAGCCTTGAGGAGCGTGAAGAGATAGCTTTCCAGCTGCGCAGCGGGTCCTCCCAGCGGGTGTGGACTCACGTTGCAACTGCCACCTGAGTCCACACCCGCAGGGAGGACCCCCTGCGCAGCTGGCAAGCTATATCTTAACGCTCCTCAAAGCGGAGCTGGCCATAAAAAAGTCCCAACCCAAACAC